>JAEUTB010000028.1 GCA_016787995.1 Flavobacteriales bacterium
CTGGACGGAGGAGCAGTTCGAACGTGCGTTGAAGAAGGGCTTGTACAAGGGCCTGGAAGGTTCGCGTCCACTGCTTCCGCCGATGCCTTGGCAGAACTACGTGAACATGAGCAAGGATGACGTGAGCGCGGTGTTCGCCTACTTGAAGAGCACCAAGCCCGTGGCCAACCTGGTGCCTGCCCCGATACCACCCAGTGTGGCTGTGCAGTAGGAGCCGCCTCACAAGCGATCCTGTCTTCGATTCGTTGCAGTCCTACTCCACCAAAAGCTGGCTCAAAAGGGCGCGTACCGCCAGGTGTTCGGCCCAGGTGGAGATCCGGTACTCCGTGCGCGCCGTGAAGTTGATCACGCGACCCAGATCATCGGTGACACCGAACGCTATCGGCCTGCCTCCACTGAAAGCCATGGCCACGTGGGAAAGCCCAGGCAATGCGCCGTAGGTATGCCGTTGCGGACGGTATTCCGCCATAGCCTCACGCACCACTTCCAATTCGGAACCTTTCAGGGTGCGATGTGTGGCTTCCTGCTGATGCAGCTGCCAGGCGAGGGCGTTGGCTTTCGCCGATGAATAGGTGCCCGGAGGCACCCGCTTGTAGACGTGGATGCTGTCCATCGGCTGTGCAAAAAGGGAGAGCCCAAAACCAAGCGCAAGGATCGTAGCCAACGAACGCATGGGGCAAAGTTACCGGTGCGAAGGTGGTGGTCGATGTGTGTTGATCAGCACGCTTCGGCGTCATCCACCCCAAGGCCTGAACCTTTCCTACGAGGCCGTGTACCGTGAGCACAGCCCTACCTTCGCTCCCCCATGAAAACACTGGCCACACTCCTCCTCTCATCAGTGATCGCGCTCTCGTCCGTGGCTCAATGGGAACTGGTCACCCCCATCAAAACGCGTAGTGAATTCCCCGGCATACAGATGGTGTCCGATCAGATCGGCTATGCCATCGATAGGCCCCTGGGTGCCATTCTACGTACCGATGATGGCGGCAGTACCTGGGCACGCTTAGCGAACAACATCACCAGTCAGCCGCGCGCATTGTTCATGTGGGATGCCTTGCGAGGTCTTGTCGTTGCAGGCGGTGGCACGGTGATCCGCACCGCGAACGGCTTCCAGACAACGACCACCAGCTTGAACCCGACGTTCGGGAACATCAGCTGTGTACACTTCGTGAACGACACGCTCGGCTGGATCGGCACGGAAAGCGGTAAGATATACCGGAGCACGGACGCAGGCGTCAACTGGACCTTGATGGCCAGCGGGCAACCGACCACCAATTACATCACCGCGATCCAGTTCGTGGACACGGCGATCGGATATGCGAGTTGCTACGCCGGTGAGCTATTGAAGAGCATTGACGGCGGCCTCACCTGGCAAGGGATTGGACCGTTCGACCAGCTCGTCCTGATCCAGGACATCCACTTCTACGATGTGGACCTTGGTGTGGGGGTGGGCAATGGCGGCGAAGTGATCCGCACCACGGACGGCGGGCTCACGTGGGATTCCATCCCCACGAATACGACCAGCTCCATGGTTGACCTGGCCGTGCACGGTGACACCTTGGTGGCTTGCGGAAACTTCGGTCGTGTGATCCGGAGCACGGATTCGGGTCTCACATGGAACGTGATCCAGGTGGGCAATACGGATCACCAGAGCGTTACCCTCACCCCAAGTGGCAAAGCCTTGCTCGGTACCAATGGACGCATCCACGCCAGTGCGGACATGGGTGCGAACTGGGAGCTCTTGGTGGAAGGCACCTGGCACACGCGGATCAACAAAGTGAGCTTCATGGATGCCGATACCGGTGTGGCCATCGGCTGGCAAACATCCGGCGGCTTCGAGAGCGGACTGCTCCGCACCACGGATGGCGGGCGCCATTGGAGCAAGGCAGGCGGAGGTGGCCTGGGGGTGCATGTGACGTTGGACGGTATCGGATGCCTCGGCGGGGGAAGTGGATCCTTCGCACGCACCAACGACGGGTTCGTCACACGAACACCAGTGACCGGCCCCAGCGTGGCGATCCGCTGCACGTGGAGTATCGATGCCGATACGTATATCGTTGCCGGTGGTGCGGTCGCAGGTGGCATCTACCGCAGCACCAATGCGGGTACGAGTTGGACCCGCGTGCTCGATGTGGGCAACATCACGATCAATGACCTATGGTTCGTGGATGACCTCCAAGGTTATGCGGTCGGCGAGTATGGCGACAATTACCGCACCCTTGATGGTGGTGTCACATGGACTCCGTTGCCCGCCATCAGCGGCAGCCACACCGTGTTCTTCTTCGATGCGCAACATGGTTGGACACGGAACTTCCGTACCGAGGATGGCGGCGAAACATGGATCCTGATGGGAGGCACGCCACAAAGTACCATGAGCATCTTCTTCACCAGCTTGGACACGGGGTACGCTGTGAGCGCCACCGGTCAGACGGTTCGTTCCACCGATGGAGGACTCACGTGGGAGACCATCCTTCCGGAGATCCTCAACGCCAGCGTGGGCGATGCGGCTTATGTGGACGGCCATATCGTGATCGGTTGCAACAACGGCGACATCTTCCGGAGCGAACGCATCGCCTGCGGAAGCACGCCCTGGGTGCCAGAAGTGGAAGTCGACGACCAGACACTCTGCACCTCGATCGCCGGGACGATCCAATGGTACCGGAACGGTGAGCCTATTGATGGGGGTAACGAGGCCTGCCTCACCGCAGAGACGGGAGGGAGCTATCAAGTGATCGTGACGGATGCGCTTGGGTGTACCAGTGCACTTTCGGAACCGGTGCAGATCGTGATCACTGGTGTGGAACAGCCGCAAACTGCGCTCCGCACCTCGATACACCCCAATCCGACTCGGTCGGTCATTCGGATCGACCGCAGCACTCTTTCGCCGGCCCAGCTGGAATTGCTCGACCCACAAGGTCGCCTGGTCCGGTCCGCAAGCCTGACCGGTTCCAGCACTCTTGACGTGGCAGACCTCCCCGCAGGACTTTATTTGGCGCGGATCCAGGATCACCTCGGCGTGGAGGTCATTCGCCTGCTGAAAGAGTAAGCTTCGTCCGCATTAAGGCCGTGTGAACCGACTGTTTCACGATCGGTACTTGGTCTTTCGCCGGTTCTGTGCAACTTCGTGCCTGCCCGGATGAACCATCGTCCGGTATCACGAGCATGAAGCGTACGGTACGTGCCCCGGAAGACAACTCCACCGGAACACCTTTCACCCCCGGCGTGGAAGCCGGCGGGTTCATTTTCATCAGCGGCCAGATCTGCCAGGTCTTCAATACCAAGCAGCTGAAGAAGGACACCATCGCAGAGGAGACCCAGCAGGTGATGGAGAACCTCGGTGCTGTGCTGAAAGGTGCTGGATTGGGCTACGAGCACCTGGTGAAGTGCACCATCTACATCACCAACCTGCAGTATTATGCGGAGGTGACACGCGTATACCAGACCTTCTTCACCCAAGGCGATCCTCCGGCACGCGAGACCGTGGGCGTACACGAGCTACCCCGCGGCGTGAACGTGATGATCAGCGCCATCGCCGCTCGCGGTTGATGAGCGTTCGTTGCTGATCCTCCGAACCCCACCTCCTTCCGGTCAGGCCGGTTGGCGGAACAACTCCTGGATGCTGGTGAGTTGCGTGAGTTCCGTCTTGTTCGTGTGGCCATAAGCGTCGGAGATGGCAGCTGCCGTTTCCAACACGAGCGCTTTCATGGATGCATCGAAATGCCTGCCGTGCTCGCGGTAGGCATCCGCGAATCGCTGATAGGCCTGCTGTGCGTCCAACTTGTTGTCGCGTGCATAGTCGAAGCTCATGGTGATGTACTCCGCCGCATCCACACCGAATTCGTCGCGGCTGGACTCCAACGGCATCCACCGTTCCTTCACCAATTGCTTTAGTGTATCCACCTCTACGGCGCGCACCTGGCCATCGCCAGCAGCCACGCTGTAGAAGAGGAAGCCCAGGTTCGTATAGATGTCCACGTAAGTCTCTGCTGTGCTCATACATCAAACCTACCTTCATCACCAGAAAGCAAGCTGACGATCATCAGCAACTGGCGAGATAGACCAGCTAGCTCCATGGAACCGACCATCCACCGGCACGAAAGAGACGGAACTACCCGAACCTGATCCAGGACCCGACCATGCAGCCTACCATTCCTGACGGAACAGCAACGGTACCACAGGTCGTGTTCGATCGGCTCCACGAACAAGGCTTCACGCCAGTGCATTTCTCGGGACCCACCGAACGCATCACCACGTTCAACATGGGCCACACGCTGGTGTACAAACTCCGGCAACGGACGCACCACGTCACCTTCTACAAGGAAGCTGCCGGCGGTTCGCTGATCGTCTTCGAGGTGGCTGTGGTGAATGGCAAGGTGCGCTACACCGGCTACTGCCCGATCCTGCTCTTTGGGATCTGGGAACGGAAAGTGAGCTTCAAAGCGAACGCGGGGATCCTCGCGCCCTACCGCAAGGAAGGCTATGAGCTGGCGCAGCGGTTCAAGCGGATGTTTGAAGAGCAAGGGCTGTGAGGGGCCGGCCGCGCTCGTGAGGAGTACAGGTTGACCTCCCGTAACTTTGCACCCTTCCCGGACCCGATGCCCGCGATGTGCGGCATTGGGTTTCGGGCGTTTTGGTGTCCATGAACATAGTCAGGCAAACTTGGAGGACGAATTGGCTGGGCTCAATAGCTCAGCTCACATCGCTCGAGCTTCAAAGGACTGCATGGCTCGATCGTGAAAACCAGAACCCTCATTGGTCGTTCGCCGAGTTCATGGGCAGCTACTTCGATGACGTTGGCTGTGATAACTATGGCGATCGACTAGCTGAAGGCAATCTCTCGGTTGAGGAGTTCGACACAATCAAGCCCTGGCATGAAATGCTTGAGAAGTACGATTCTCCGTACGACGACGATTGGAATAGCGCCAAGGTTCTCGCAGATCCAAAATGGCTCGCCATTGTATCGACTGGTGAAGTCGTGAGGCGACGACTCGAAACTTTACTCGGCCCTGATGAACTGAAGATTCTTAAGGATGCCATGATATATCCAGGATCATCGAAATGGCCTTGACCTCCCTCCCCATCCTTAGCACTGCGGACCTCCTCTCGCTCTACCGCTCCGACACCCGCGTGGCCAGCGTTTCCGATGGCCTGCGCGAGAAAGCCGCCCGCGTGCAGATCGCCGGTACCGTCGGTTCCTCACAAGCGTTCATCGCCGCTTCCGTCATTGAAAAGCAAGGCGGCGTGCATGTGTTCGTCTGTACCAATCGCGAAGAAGCCGCCTACTTCCTCAACGACCTCGAAGCACTGCGCGGCAAAGAGAAAGAAGCGCGCAAGGCGACGGATGAGGACATGTTCTTCTACCCCGCACCATCACGCTCGCCGTATGATCCGGAAGGCCACCACGACGGCGAGCGCGTGAGCCGCACGGAAGTGTTGGAAATGCTGATGAAGCGTCCGGAGCGCCTCATCCTTGTCACCTATCCAGAGGCATTGGTCCCCTTGGTGGTGGCCAAGGAGGTGATGCAGAAGAACACCCTCGCCATCAAACGCAACGAGGAGTTGCCGATCGACACGTTGCAGGAATGGCTGGAAGAGACGGGCTTCACCCGCGTGGAGTTCGTCTACGAGCCTGGACAGTTCAGCATCCGCGGTGGCATCGTGGATGTGTTCAGCTACGGCAATGACAAACCCTACCGCATCGAGCTCTACGGCGACACCGTGGAAAGCGTACGTCGTTTCGATCCGCAAGATCAGCTGACGGTGGAGCGTCTGGCCGAAGCCGTGATCGTCCCCGATCTGCAGGATGAGGATGCCGCACGCCAACAGCTCTTTTTCGCTCAATTACCGGAGAACGCCACCATTTGGTTGCGCGATCTGCAAGCCATCGGTGATGCGGCCAAGAAGCAATTGAAGCTGCTCAGCGAAACGTACGAACGGCTACCGGACAAAGACCACCATGCGAAGCCAAGCGCGCTGCTCGCCACCGACACGGAGTTGATCAAGGGGACACTCGGTTTTCGGAAGGTCTTCTGGGCTTCTGGCCACTTGCCTCTGGCTTCTGGCCCGACCACCGACGGGCCAGAAGCCAGCAGCCAACGGCAAGTGGCGCTTTCTGTCGACTTCCAACAACGCCCTCAACCCACCTTCGCGAAAGAGTTCAAAGTCCTCAGTGGCGACCTGCACAACAAGCAGAACGCGGGCTACGCCAACCTCATCGCGTGCAACAGCGCCAAGCAGAGCGAGCGCCTCTACGCCATCTTCAACGACATGGAGCATGAGGTGGCCTTCACACCTCTTGTTCTTGATCTGCACGAAGGCTTCATCGATCCCGAGCTGAAGCTGGCGCTCTACACCGACCACCAGATCTTCGAGCGCTACCACCGCTTCCGGCTGAAGGAAGGCTTCCGCAAGAACGCACAGGCCCTTACGCTGAAGGAGCTCACGCAGCTGAAGCCCGGCGACCTGGTGGTGCACATCGACCACGGCATCGGTGTGTTCAGCGGCTTGGAAACGATCGATGCGGGCGGCAGCAAGCAGGAGGCCATCCGCCTGAAGTACCGCGACAACGACATCCTCTACGTGGGCATCCATAGCCTGCACCGCGTGAGCAAGTACAGCGGTGAGGAGGGCGGCAAGGCGCCGAACATCAGCAAGCTCGGCACCCCCGCCTGGAAGAACCTCAAGGAGAAGACGAAGGCGAAGGTGAAGGCACTGGCCTTCGACCTGATCAAGCTGTACGCGCAACGCCGCAGCAAACCGGGCTTCGCCTTCCAGCCCGACAACTACCTGCAGCACGAGTTGGAGGCCAGCTTCATCTACGAGGACACGCCCGACCAACTGAAGGCCACGCAGGATGTGAAACGCGACATGGAGAAACCCACGCCGATGGATCGACTGGTCTGCGGTGATGTGGGCTTCGGCAAAACGGAAGTGGCGATCCGCGCGGCGTTCAAGGCGGCGTGCGACGGCAAGCAGGTGGCCGTGCTCGTGCCCACCACGATCCTCGCGCTGCAGCACTGGAAGAGCTTCTCCGCCCGCATGAAGGGCATGCCCGTGCGCGTGGACTACATCAACCGCTTCCGCAGCAGCGCACAGCAGACGCAGATCCTCAAAGACCTGAAGGAAGGGAAGATCGATATCCTCATCGGCACGCACCGGCTGGTGAGCAAGGACGTGGTGTGGAAGGACCTCGGCCTAATGATCATCGACGAGGAACAGAAGTTCGGCGTGAACGTGAAGGACAAGCTGAAGACCATTCGCGCCAACATCGACACGCTCACCCTCACCGCCACGCCCATCCCGCGCACCTTGCAGTTCAGCCTCATGGGCGCGCGCGACCTCAGCATCATCAGCACGCCGCCACCCAACCGCTACCCGGTAAGCACCATGCTCCAACCGTACGACGAGGTGACCATCCGTGGTGCGATCGAGTACGAGCTCAGTCGCGGCGGCCAGGTGTACTTCCTGCACGACAAGGTGAAGAACATCGAGCACATCGCTGACATGATCCGCAAGCTGGTACCAGGATGCCGCGTGGGTGTGGGCCACGGCCAGCTCGAAGGGCACAAGCTCGAAGAGGTGATGCTCAACTTCATCGAGGGCAACACCGACGTGCTCGTGTGCACCACCATCGTGGAGAACGGCCTCGACATCCCGAACGCCAACACGATCATCGTGAACGAGGCACAGAACTTCGGCCTCAGCGATCTGCACCAACTGCGCGGACGCGTGGGCCGCAGCAACAAGAAGGCCTACTGCTACCTGCTCGCGCCGAGCCCGCACCTGCTGCCCGACCTGTCGCGCAAGCGCCTGCAGGCCATCGAGCAGTTCAGCGACCTGGGCAGCGGCATCCACATCGCCATGAAGGACCTCGACATCCGCGGCGCGGGCGACCTGCTCGGCGCGGAGCAGAGCGGCTTCATCAACGACATCGGCTTCGAGACCTACCACAAGATCCTGGAGGAGGCCGTGCGCGAGCTGAAGGACGAGCACTTCAAGGAGCTCTTCGCCGATGCGCAGGAAGGCAGCCACGCCCTCGCCCGCGGATCACGCCGCGACCAGAGCGACGATTGCATCATCGAGACCGACCTCACGATGCTGATCCCGAACAGCTACGTGAGCGAGACCGCCGAACGCCTCGCGCTCTACCGTCGCCTCGACGACATCAAGGACGAAGCCGAACTGCAGAAGTTCACGGCGGAGGTCACCGACCGTTTCGGGCCCATCCCGCCGCTGGTGAACGAACTCCTGGAAGCGATA
>JAEUTB010000039.1 GCA_016787995.1 Flavobacteriales bacterium
CGCTTCCCCGTACTTTTGCCGTCCAATTCACAATTCCACAAGGAACATGAACGAATTCGGTCATAAACCGAAGAACGCCGACCTCGCGAAGGTGGGCCTGGGCAAAGTGGGCGAGATCTACTGGAACCTCGAACCCGCTGAGTTGGTGGAGCAATCCATCGTAAGCGGCCAAGGGGTACTTGCCGACAGTGGCGCGCTGGCCATCGATACCGGCGAATTCACCGGCCGCAGCCCCAAGGACAAGTTCTGCGTGAAGGACGCCAAGACCGAGAACACCGTGTGGTGGGGCGATGTGAACTTCCCGTTCACCCCGGAGAACTTCGACCGCTTGCATGATCGTATGGCGGCCTATCTGCAGGGGCGCGAAGTGTTCGTAAAGGACTCCTACGCCTGCGCTGATCCCACCTACAAGTTGAACATCCGCGTCGTGGCCGAATACCCGGCCAGCGCCATGTTCGCTGGCAACATGTTCCTGCGGCCGACCCAAGCTGAACTGGAGAGCTTCGAACCCGAGTGGCACATCATCTGCGCCCCTGGCTTCCATGCCGATCCCGCAAAGGATGGGACACGCCAGCACAACTTCGCGGTGATCAACTTCACCAAGAAGATGATCCTGATCGGTGGCACGGGCTACACCGGCGAGATCAAGAAGGGCATCTTCACCGTACTGAACTACGTGTTGCCCGAAGAACGCAAAGTGCTGAGCATGCACTGCAGTGCCAACATCGGCAAGGGTGGTGATACCGCGGTGTTCTTCGGTCTCAGCGGTACGGGCAAGACCACGCTGAGCGCCGACCCGGAACGCGCCCTCATCGGCGACGACGAGCACGGTTGGAGCGACAAGGGCGTCTTCAACTTCGAAGGCGGCTGCTACGCCAAGTGCATCGACCTCAGTGCCGAGAAGGAACCCCAGATCTGGGATGCCATCAAGTTCGGATCCATCCTGGAGAACATCGTCTTCGAAGAGGGTACCACGAAGGTGGATTTCACCGATGGCTCCAAGACCGAGAATACACGGGTGAGCTACCCGATCGACCATATCGCCGGTGTGGCGAAACCGAGCGTTGGTGGACATCCTACGAACATCTTCTTCCTCACGTGCGACGCTTATGGCGTGCTGCCTCCCATCAGTAAACTGAGCCCGGGGCAGGCGATGTACCACTTCATCAGTGGATATACCGCCAAGGTCGCCGGTACGGAAGCGGGTGTCACAGAGCCCCAGAGCACGTTCAGCGCCTGCTTCGGCAAGGCCTTCCTGCCGCTGCACCCCACGAAGTACGCCGACATGCTGGGTGAGAAGATGAAGCAGCACAATGTGCGTGTTTGGCTGGTGAACACCGGCTGGAGCGGCGGTAGCTACGGCACCGGCGAGCGCATGAAGCTGAAGTTGACCCGCGCCATGATCTCCGCTGCCCTGCGTGGTGAACTGGATACGGTGGGCTACAACGAACATCCGGTGTTCGGGGTGAGTTTCCCCACCTCTTGCCCCAATGTCCCGGCCGAGGTGCTCGATCCCCGCGCCACGTGGAAGGACAAGGCTGCTTATGACGCCACCGCTGAAAAGTTGGCCAAACAATTCAACGACAACTTCGCCAAGTACAGCCAGGGCGCCAGCGCGGAGATCCTCGCGGCGGCCCCGCGTGTCTCGGTGAAGGCTTAATGGAACAAGATGCAGGGCCCCTTCACCATTGCGGTGGAGGGGCCTTGCACTGGATAGTGGCATCGGATCTGTGATGGGAACGCAACCATGAGGCTGAGTGGAATGACACGTGTGTTCGGGATGGCCTTGGGCTTATTCCTTTCAAATCCCTGGCAAGCTTGGGGACAATCCTATCACGATAGGGTCTTGTATCCTGAGCGCCTTCGCGACGATGTGGAGTTGTTACGCGCTGCCATCCACGAGGCGCATCCGGACCCTTATCGATACCATACCAAGGCTGAACTGGATGCCATCGTCGATCAGGTCCGCGATTCGATCACGCGCACCATGTCCGTGGTTGAGTTCGAACAAGCCTTGATGCCCATTTTCCGCGGCGTGGGTGATGCGCATTGCCATGCCGAAAGGCCAGAGAGCATGGTGAACGCCTTGGATCGAGAGGCGGATCTGTTGCCCCTGCAGGTGCGGCTGTTGCCCGAAGGGGTCTTCGTGGAGGAGGAATTGAAAGGATTCCGGAGCATCCCTGTGGGAAGCCGCGTGGTCGCCATCAATGGCAAGTCCATCGAGTCGATCATGGAACGCTTGCTCGCCACGGTGGTGTGTGATGGTGCTAACCGTACCTATGCCGAGCGTGTGGTCGAACGGGAATTCAACGTGCGCTACAATCTATATGTGGAACAGGCGAGCACGTATAAGATAGAATTCGTGGGTCCGGAAAAGCTGCCGGGTGAACGGACGGTCTTCGCGATGACCGGAGAGCAGATCTTCAGCACGCGGAAGCCCAAAGGAACGGGTTTGCTCCCGTGGGGCTCAACGGCCTATCCCGATCACGATGTGTTATGGGTGAACATGCGCACGCTCGATGCTGACAGCCTTGGCCTAGCCGGTCAGCGTCCGGACCGATTCCTGCAGGCCGTTCTGGCAGAAGCCCAGAAAAGCAAGGCCCGAACGTTGGTGATCGATGTGCGCGGTGCCGGCGGCCGTGAATTGGCGATGGCCGAGTTGGTCTTTTCTGCCATTGCGAAGACGCCGTTCAAGGTGCTCGACGGTATGGTGGTGCGGAGCATCTCGCCACCGGCGCCACGACCCTCGGTGACCGTGCCGGAGGAATTCTATGCCACCACGAACTCGCGCTTCTTGCTCGCTGGCCAGGGCGACTATCGACTGCCCGAGACCGATAGCCGATTGTCCGAGCACTTGCCCATGTCCAAAGCGTTCAGCGGCAAGGTCTACGTGCTTTGCGATGGATATACGCGGGATGCGGCCGCCGCTTTCGTGATGATGGTGCGCCGCACCAAACGCGGCCGCGTGGTGGGAGAGGAGACCGGTTCGAACGCGTTCGGCTTCACGGGTGGCGGATACTGGACCATCACGGCTCCGGGTTCCGGTCTGCGGTTCAAGGTGCCCCTTCTGAAGTACATCCCCGCTGGGCGTGGCGAAGGACCCATGGATCGCGGCGAGCAACCGAACCACCTCGCCTACCAAACAGCCGCAGGTGTGGTGCGCGGGCAGGATAGGATCCGGACCTCGCTTCTTGAAATGATCAAGGAGCTGGAATGATCGGGAAGCTCAAATGGGCGCTGGGTCTGTGGGTGCTCTCCAGCTGCGGTCCACCAACGGACGAGCCCGCCATGGAAGCACGCTGGTCGAGTATACCGAACGCTTACGCGCGTTGCTTCGAATTGCAGGTAAGAGGCCCTGAGCGTCGCTTGGTGGTCTTCGGGCCCGCAGGACGCACGGATACCGTGGGCAAATATGGATTCCGAAGCCTTGCGGATGGCGAAGCAGCGTTGCTTCCGGTGCCTGATCGCACGGTCGTGTTGAGCACCACACATCTGGCCTATTTCAGCGCCTTGGATGCGGTGGATCGTGTGGTGGGTACGGCTCATACGGACCAGATCCGGGATCCGCGTTCCATCGAAGCGGTCCGGAACGGTAAGTTGAAGGAGGTGGCACGCGCTGATGGCGTGGACCGAGAGATGATGATGGCCTTGGATCCCGACGTGATCTTCGACTATCCGTTCGGGAGCGAGCAGCGTAAGACCATCCCGAACGTTCCAGTGGTGAACGTGACGGAGTACCTGGAACTGCATCCCCTTGGTCGTGCCGAATGGCTGCGATTCTTCGGAATACTGCTGGGTAAGGAAGAACGCGCCGACAGCTTGTTCGCCGCGATCACGCATCGCTACGAGTTCCTGCGCGACACCAAGACCCACCTGCCTGGATCACCCACCGTGCTGTTCGCCAGCCATTGGGAAGGTGCCTGGTTCGTTCCGCCTGGCAACAGTTACATGTCCACCTTGATCGGTGATGCGGGTGGCCATTACGTGTACGCGGATTCCATGGCTACAGGGAACATCGCACTGCCTCTGGAGCGGCTGTTGGTCCAGGGGGATACCATCGACCATCTCGGCGTGCTGCTGGCCGATCCAGGAATAGTGGATGCTTCCGTGCTCGCTGGTGGTGATCCGCGTGTGCGGGCTTTGAATGCGCTGCGCGACGGCGCTTTCTTCGGGAATAGCGCCACCAGCGACCTTTTCGGACAGGCCTTGTTGGAACCCGATGTGGTCTTGCGCGATCTGCGGTGCATCTTCCACCCGGGGACCTGTACGAGTAAGACAGGTACCTATTTCAAGGCACTACCGTAGCGCTTTGCCGAGGTGGTCTCGGACGGTATGTCAGATCGGGATGCCGACCCTGCGGTAAACGAAGCCCATGAGCCAGGCTGGTCCGATCATCAGGAATTGAAGGTCATCTAAAAAGCTGGGCTTCTTGCCTTCCACCTTGTGGCCGATGAACTGGCCGATCCAAGCGGCCACGAACAGAACGATGCAGATCGCCCACAACGGCCAGGGAGTATGAAGGTCGAGGTAGTTGCACAGCGCCAGGCAGGCGCCGCTCCACAGCATCATGCCGACAGCGATGGTTAGCGAGAGCCTGAGATAGAAGTACCCAACGAAAGCCAGTGCGATATAGGCCAGCGTGTGCGGACCGACGAAGGGAGGCGCCGTAGGTAGTGGTGCGCTGAAGAGCAGCCCTACCACGCAGAAGTAGATCACAGGTACGCAGATCCAATGAATGGCTTTGTTGGTCGGGTCCTGATGACTGACACCGTACGCATCGAACCAGTCCTGTATGCTTCGAGCTGCCATGACTTAGAGGTATCGTTCTTCGTGGATATCGCAGTGATGCTCGGCATGTCCGGCTGCTATGAGCCCGAGTTGCTCTACGCTAACCCGGTTGCCACTGGCCATTCCTGCTCTTGCCATCATCACCGGGGTGAAGCTGGCGAAGAGCGCAAGGGTACTGGCGCGGATGGCTTTGTGCTCGGCCAGGAGCAGCGCAAGGGGTAACCGATCGGCTTCCGAAGCCGAGGTGTAGTCGTTCTCTTCGAACGGTGGCAGGGCGGTGGCATCATTCCGTGCGAACCGCAAAGCACGGTAGGTGAAGATGCGCTCGCAGTCGTTCAGGTGTTGAAGCACTTCCTTGATGCTCCATTTGCCCGCCGCGTAACGGTACGATCCTCGTTCCTCGTCGATGACGCCGAACAGAGCGATCGTGCGCGCAAGAGCGTTCTCCTGCGCCTCGAGCACGGTCTTGCCACGCGCTTTGCGCAGGTAGTTCTGAAGGTAAGCAGGCAGGTCGGCAGAACGCGTGGACGCCATCATGCCGAAAAGATAGTATCCCTGTCGGATCAGTCGACGGGCTTCACCAGGTAGGAGGTCGGTACGCCGGCCAGTTCGCGCAGCACTTTCAACCAGCCGATCCAGCTTCGCCACCAGCGACCACGTTGGAGTTCGGGATCCTCCACGCACCGGATCCCCACGGTCACCCCCTTGCCACAGGCCGTTCGATAGGCGATGCGTGATCGGCGTGCGTGGATGCCGAAGGAGATGATGTCC
>JAEUTB010000053.1 GCA_016787995.1 Flavobacteriales bacterium
CTCAACCACTGCTCCGGCTCCATCAGCGACAACGACTTCAGCACCACCGTCGGCGACTGGTACGTGGGCATCCGCACCACCTTCTTCGATGGCGGCAGCCAGATCCGTCGCAACGATATCCAGGCCTACGCCACCAACGGCTGCACCGGCATCGAGGTGGGCAACACGCAGAGCACCACCGGCAACATGATCAGCAACAACATGGTGTACGTCAACGGCACCGGTGATGTGTGGGGCCTGGCCGTGTACAACCTGTGGGACATGAAGATCGTGCATAACAGCGTGCTCGTGGCCAATGGCCTGCCAGAACAGTCCTTCGCCTTCTACCATCTCAGCGAGTTCCAGGATGGTGAGGATGCGCTCGTTCGCAACAACCTCTTCGCCAACAACACCGGCGGTCTCGCCTACAAGGCCAACCGCCAGCAGAACATCGCCTTCGAGGACCACAATGGCCTCTTCACCAGCGGGCCAGTGCTGTCAATGGTAGGTCCCAACGCGTATGAAGAACTTACCGATCATCAGGCAGGCACCAGCCAGGGTGAAGGCGATAGCGACATCGATCCTGTCTTCCCTGCACAACCCGACCTGCACATGAACAACTGTGCGCTGGACGATCTGGGCGAGTACTTCTTCGTCGTGGCAGCTGACATGGATGGTGACGCGCGCGGCAACCCGGCCTGCGACATGGGTGCCGATGAGTTCGAGCCAACATCCGTGATAGGGACCAATACCATCGTCATCGATCAGACACAATTGCCCTACGAGCTGGGCCTTGGTGCGACCTTCACCAGCTATGATTGGAACACCGGGGCCAACACACCGACCATTTCGATCACGGCTGCAGGCACCTACAATTGCCTGGTGTCGGATGCCAATTTCTGCCAGTATTCGGTGTTCGTGACCGTGGTGGTGGAGATCAGTACCGGAGTGGAAATGCAGACGGACCGTGATCCGAACGTATATCCCAACCCGGCCAGCGACCAGGTCTGGATCGATGGCTTGCAGGCAGGGGTGGCTTACACGATCCATGATGCCTGCGGTCGTGCCGTTGCTCATGGAAGTGTGCTGCAGGGTGGAGCGATACCCATCGGTTCATTGCTGCCCGGCGCCTATCTACTTCGCCCCTCCGATACCGCCGTGGGCTCGGTGCGCTTCGTGAAGCAGTAAGCCGTGAACAACGATCACAGGCTCGCCAACTCCGTCTTTCTGCGCGATGGCGCACAGCATGTGCGGGTATCCGTTCAGGAGATCCTCTACCTGGAGGCGGACGACAACAGCACGCATGTGCACGCGCTGCACCGGAGCTACACCGTGCCGCGCATGCTGAAGGAGGTGCTTGACGAGCTGCCGGCCGGCCGCCTGGAGCGGGTGCACCGCAGCTATGCCGTGAACCTGGAGCAAGTGAAGGCCATCAGTGACAACGGGCTGCATGTCGGGGAGCGCTGGCTGCCCATCGGTCGGAGCTTCCGAGGAGAAGTATTGGGTAAGCTGCGCCTGCTCTGACGTTCACCCATCAGAAGCGTGCGTTCACCCGATCCGGGTGGACCAAAGGCTTGGTGATGGGAGAATTTGCGGGTTCTTCCGACTGCCGTATGTACCGGTCTTTCCGCTCATTCCTCATCGTAGCACTGCTCAGCGCTGCGAATTCCACCCAAGCCCAGCCGCTCAATGGCACCTATACCATCGGAACCGCGGGCAACTACACCACGTTCACGGCCGCAGTTACCGCATTGACCACCAATGGGGTCAGCGGACCGGTGGTCTTCAACGTCTTCAGCGGCACCTACACCGAACAGATCAATATCGGTGCGGTGGCAGGCACCAGCGCCGTTAATACCATCACGTTCCAGAGCCAGGCCTTGGACAGTACCGCCGTTGTCATCAGTCACCCATCCCAGCCCACCAACGCGACCGATTGGGTGGTGCGCCTGAGCGGTGTGGACCATATCACCTTCCGGAAGCTGACCTTCCAACGCACCGGCACCAACAGCTACGGTCGCTGTTTCGACGTGACCACCGGCAGCACCGACTTCAAGCTCCTCAATAACCGGTTCCTTCCTTCCAATTCGGTGGCATCCCGCGATGCGGTGTTCATTTACAACAACACCATCGGGAGCAGCACCATCGACCGTTGCGTCATGGTCAACGGCACAGGGATCAACTTGCAGTACATCAGCTCGGGAGCGATCAGTTGTATCAACAACACGATGACCAACGTGTTGGTCGGTGTAACCACCTTTTCGATCAGCGTTCCGTTGACCATCGGTGGAAATCTCATCCAGACGTCCAACTCAGGAGGAACGCGCGGGTTGGTCCTCCAGACCACCAGTGGTGGGCTTGTAGTGCGGGGCAACACCATCCGGGGCGCGGGCAACACGTTCACAGGGATGCTGCTGAGCAACGTGAATGGCACGGCGATGCAACCCGCGCGTTTCGAGAACAATTGCATAATGAGCTCCGGTAGCTCGTTGGCGGGTTTCTTCACCAACGGAGGAACCACCAATTACCTGGACATCGTACACAACAGCATCGCGATGCTGAACGGCGGCATCAATGCGAACGCGCTAACGTTGAACGTCGGAAGCGGCACCGGTTGCAGGCTGGTCAACAACATCTTTCTCAGCTCAGGTCCGCCGGTGAGCATTCAACCGACCGGACGAGTGTCCAACTCGGACAACAACATATTCCAGAGCACGGATGGTTACGGCGTGCAATGGGGGAGCACCTACTACTACGATATCCCATCGCTCTTCGCGGGCACCACGCGCAACGGCAACTCCATCATGGCGGATCCCAGCGTGGTGGACCCGCTCACGGACCTTCACCTGCGTGCGGGCAGTGTGTGCAGTGGCCGCGGTCAGCTATGGGCCGGTATCACGGACGATATTGATGGAGAAGTGCGCTCGCAACCAGTGGCCTCCCTGCCTGATATTGGGGCGGACGAGACCGTGCACGATTGCTCGCCGTTGAGCGGTACCTATCTGATCGGTACATCAGTGGGCGCTCACTTCAGCCAGGTGAACGGGGCCGCGGCAAAACTCAGCGCATGCGGTGTGACCGGCCCCGTGCTCATCCTGATCGAGAGTGGCACCTACAATGAGCGCGTGGTGATGAACCACATACCCGGCACCAGCGCTGTGAACACCGTGACCTTCCGAAGCCTGGCCAACGACAGCGCGGCGGTGGTGATCACGCGCCCATCCACGACCAACAGTCTTGTGGACAATACTTTGGTGATGAGCGGGGCCGACCGAGTGATCTGGGACCAGGTCACCTTCGAACGCACCGGGACGAACACCTTCGCCCAAGTGGTGGCGTTCGTGAGCGCGGCGGGTTCGGCTGGAAGTCAATTCACCCGGTTCACACATTGCCGTCTGAAGGGTGCCACCACCTTGGTAGCCCAAGGCGCACTAGTGGGCGCCATCATCAACGGCGATGAGGATAGTGTACGCTTCGACCACACGCGCTTCGAGAACGGCACCTATGGGATCCAGTGGAGCAGCACACTGGACAACGACCTGTTGCTCGTGGAGGACAACGTCTTCGATGGTCAAAGCACGAGCGGTGTCAGTCTCGCCGTGCGCGATCGCCATTTCACCGTGCGTGGCAATCGGTTCCGGTCCACGGTCGCGGCGGCAGTGGGCATCAGCATCGGCAACTCAACGGCGGGTTTCAATATCAGCGGCAATCAGGTGCAGATGCTCTCCAACGCGATGCTGCTCTCGGGAAGCATCCAAGCCACCACCGGTGAACCGCGCATCTATAACAACATGTTGTATTCCGCGAGCGCGGGCGGGCTCATTGTGGGAACCTCTTCGGCCACCGGGCTGCGGATCGACAACAACTCGGTATGGTGCAACACCTTTGCGTTGCACTACCTGTCCGGCACCACCACCACGGCCTCGTTACGCAATAACATCCTTGCGAGCACGAGCAATCTCGCGTTCTACCGGCAAGTGCCAACGACCACGATCGTGTTGGCCAGCCACAACGTGTTGTATAGGGGGAATGTTGGCCCCATCGCCTTCTGGAGCGCCAACCAGAACACGATGGCCGCGTTGCAAGCCGCATCTGGTCGATTCGCGAACAGCGCTGTGCTGCACCCGCGGTACTTTGACACGCCGAGCGCCGACCTGCATGCGTATTTGATGGAGATCGACATGGCAGGCACGCCCATTGCGCATGTCACCCACGATTTCGACGGCCATGTACGACACCTTACCGCACCCGACATCGGTGCCGATGAATTCACCCCGCAGCTGTGGGCGGAGACATTCAACACCTGTGGGGCCGCCGATCCCATCACCAGCACCGGCAGTGGTCTCGATCAATGGATCTACAAGGACCGCAAGGTGGTGGCGCGTTTCAATGATAATGGTCAGGTGCTCGGCACGGTGACGATGAGCGTTTATGTGAACAATGGTCCGGTTCGCCAAAGCCTCATCGGTCAACATTACATGGACCGCAATTGGCACTTGGTCACGCAGCACCCCATCACTACGGCCGCGATCGTGCGGCTGTTCCATAGTGCCGATGAATTCAACACGTTCGCAGCGGTGGACCCGGTCGTGGGGCTGTATGGGGATGCCGGAGTGGCACAGTACGCTGGAGCCAACGAGAACTGCCAGCTCATGGATGGTTCAGTAGCCAGCAGTTGGGTGCCATTGTACCCTGCGTTACCAGGGTTGGAGCCGCGCATCGAAAGCGCTGGTGGTACACATGGATTCACCGCTGTCGTGACTTTCGATGGCGAGTTCTACATCACCTCCATGGGCTCGCCGCTACCCGTCGAACTGCTTTCCTTCACAGCGGAACGCAAGGATGAGCGCATTGTGTCCTTGGCGTGGATCACCGCTACCGAACGCGAGAACGCCGGGTTCGAGGTGTGGCGGATGATCGAAGGGGAAGAGGCCTTCAAGCAGGTGGGATGGGTCGAGGGTTCCGGCTACAGCCAGCAGATCATCCGATACTCGTTCAACGATGACAATGGCACTGACCGCACGAGCTACTACCGGATCGTGCAGGTGGACTTCAATGGTGCGTCGACACCTTCCGAAGTGCTGCCCGTAGAAGGTGCCGCAGTGCAGACGCCCTGGTCGTTGTTCCCGAATCCGGCCCATGAACGATTCTCCATACAAGGGCTGGCCGATGCGGTGGAAGTGCGGTTGCTGGATGGCGCAGGCCGGGAAGTCCAGCGATGGGTAGGGGGGGAGGGGCTCCTACTGTCAGACCTTGTCCCAGGCGTCTACCTGGTGCAGGTACGACTAACCTCGGGACGGTCGGAACAGCAACGACTTGTGCTGCACTAGCCGTCTACTGGACCACTTCGCTTCCGCGCGAACAGGGAATGATCCCTTTTGCTAGTTTTGCACTCCCGTTCGCTGAACGGGTTGGCATATTGGGGAATTAGCTCAGCTGGCTAGAGCGCTTGCATGGCATGCAAGAGGTCACCGGTTCGACTCCGGTATTCTCCACGAAAGGCGGTTCTGCGGAGCCGCCTTTTTCGTTCCTGGCTCAGTTGGCTAGAGCGTCCCGTCCGCCATACGGTGGACGAGAAGGTCACCGGCCTGCCTGCCGGAGGCAGGTTCGACTCCGGTATTCTCCACGAAAGGCGGTTCTGCGGAGCCGCCTTTTTCGTTCTCAAAGTGATCGTTCGGTGATCACCAGGAAGAACTGACCTCACGCACACCGGGGTCGAAACCCTGCCCATCTGCTGATCTTGCGCCTCCGTCGGGCGCCTGATCATGCTGGTCGTTAAACCTGTGCTTGCGTGTAAAACCCTGTTGATAAGCTGGTTACGAAACGTGGTAGGATCCACGCCCGCCGCCCCCACCTTTGCCGTCGATCGATCGAAGGGTGCAGTGTGACCCTTCCGCAGTAGGCCCGAGAAGTTGGCTCGATCAACGTTCGAGGAAGGCTATGGAAGGGAGTGCGGGGAGCGGGTATTCGGAACACCAGGACCTGCTAGGGACGATCTTTCGGTAGGGCGGCTCTCCCCTCCCCTCCATTCCTCCTCGAACCTTACCGCACCCGGAGGCGTTTTCGCGCCACCTGTTTCAGGTAGTGGTGGGTGATCTGTTGTGTGCGCGTGCTTTGGTCACGACGGTCGCCACCGCGGTAGGGGTTCGTTTGCAGCACATCGATCTTCCGCGCCTTCGATCGGTCTTTCCACTGGATCTCCATCAGTTCAAGGATGGTCGTGCGCAGTTCCGGATCGGTAACGGGGAAGGCCACTTCCACACGACGGTCCAGGTTGCGCCCCATCCAGTCTGCCGAAGAGAGCATCACCGTAGGCTTGCCACCGTTCACGAAGGCATAGACGCGTGTATGTTCCAGGAACCGGTCCACGATGCTGATGGCCTCGATATTGCTGCTCAGCCCTTGCACACCCGGCACCAGGCAGCAAATGCCACGGATGATGAGACGCACCTGTACGCCCGCATGGCTGGCATCGTACAGCTTGCGGATCAAGGCGCGGTCTTCCAGGCTGTTCAACTTCAACAGGATCCCCGCCTGAACGCCGGTGCGGGCATGTTCGATCTCCTTGTCGATGGAGGCTTCCAAGCTGCCGCGAAGGCTCAACGGGGCCATCAGCAGCTGCGATAGGACCGGACGGTGACTGCGGTCCGCCAGGTACTTGAAGACTTCGGCCACTTCGCGTGTCAGTGCAGGTTGCGCGGTGAGCAGCGCCATGTCGGTGTAGATCGTGGAGGTCCGCTCGTTGAAATTGCCCGTTCCCAAGTAGGCATACCGAACGGTGCGCCCGTTCTCCGACCGTTCCACCGAACACAACTTGCAATGCACTTTCAGGTTCTCGTAGCTGTAGAGCACATGGGCCCCCGCCTTTTCCAACGTCTCGCCCCAGAAGAGATTGCTGCGCTCATCGAAACGCGCCTGCACTTCCACGAAGACCGTGACCCGCTTGCCACGCTCCAATGCGGTCAGTAGCGCCTTGCACACTTCAGAGCCCTCCGCTACGCGGTAAAGGGTGATCGAGATGTGTTTCACCTTCGGATCGCGCGCTGCCTGGTTCAGCCAATTCAGCACATTGCCGAAGTCATGGTACGGAAAATGCCACAGCACATCCTGGCGCTTCAACGCTTGGAAAGTGGCGGTGCCATTCCGCGTCACCGGATCCGGCACGGTCCCTAGCGGGGCATCACGCAAGTGCTTGTATCCTTTCAGGGGAACCTTCAGCAGATCACTGAAGTTGTGGTAACGGCCACCCGCCACGAGGTCTTGCTTGGAAAGGCCGAGCAAATTGCGCAACGCACGCAGCGTGTTGCGTGGCATCTCCCGATCGTACAGGAAGCGCGACGGAACCCCCATGCTACGCTTCCGAAGGCTCTTGCGCACTTTATCCTTCACGTTACCGACGTACTCCTCGTCCAGGTGGAGCTCCGCATCGCGCGAGAGTTTGATCGCATGGCAGGCGGTCAGCTTGAAACCCGTGAAGAGGGTGGCCAGGCACATGCGCATCGCATCGTCCAAGTACATCAGCTCCGCTCGCCCTGCGCGCGTCGGTAGCACGATGAAACGGCCCAGTTCATCGCTCGGGATGTTGACCAGTACAAGCCGCTGTTTGGTGCTCCCTTTGGGCTTGAGGCGGCAGGCGAAGTAGAGTTTGCGGTCTTCGATGAAAGGAGCATTGCCGGCTCTGACCGTGGCCGTATGCAACAAGGGCGCCACGTGGCGTTTGAAATGCGCCTGCACGAAAGCAGCCTGCTGCGCGGTCAGGCTTTCTGGCGATCGGAAATGGATCCCTTCACGCGCGAGCGCCGGCAGTAGTTCCTCTCGATACAAGCGGCCGAACCGCTCCTGTTGGGCCATGGCCTTGCGGTTGATCCGGTCAACGCGCTTTTCAGGCGTCACCTCCAGAGCCGTGCGGTCCACTTTCTTCAGCTTCGCCAAACTGCGCAACGAGGCTACGCGAACACGGTAGAACTCGTCCAGGTTGTTCGAGTAGATGGCCAGGAATTTCAGTCGCTCCAGCAACGGCACCTGGCGATCCATGGCTTCCTGCAACACCCGGTCGTTGAAGGAGAGCCAGCTCAGATCACGGTCGAAGTAACGATCAGCGCTTGCTGGTATGGGTGTACGTTGCTTCTTTGGCGTGCGGCCGCGTTCCAGTAGCAGGTCGAGGTTCAGTCCTTTCTGCTTGCTGTAACGCCGTTGTGCCACGGTGGTGTGGAAGCGGTGTTGCTCCAGATAGGCGATGTTCTCCTTCAGCCACGCCGCTGGTGCGATGCGTACCCGCCGGACGAGTTCGAGTTCCTTGCGCAGCTTTTCACTGCGCTCGATGAAATCGATCTGTCCGGCCTTCGCCGAATCGGCATCGCGAAGGATGCGTTGCAATAGGTTGCGCGGCGTGGCGCCCGATCGCGTGCTCAGGATGCATGCGGCCACCCGGGCGATCTCCCGTTTGTTGGCACCTATGCGTTGCAGGTAGGCCCGCGCCAGTTCTGCGCTGGCTTCTTCGTGACCTTGGTACACCTTGGCATAGCCCGTGTCGTGGAAAAGCGCCGCCACCTCCAGGGTATAGAGGTCTGCGGTATCCAGCTTCAGGGCCTGCCCGAGCGCAAGCGCCGTACGTGTCACGGCCAGGGTGTGCTCCAGGTCGTGGAAGTGCATGGTGCGCGGCATGTGCGCAGCGAACCACTTACGTACGTGCAACCTGCAGCGTTCCAGTTGCGCTTCGGTGAGCATGGCGTTCCGGTGGATAGGAAGGTGGCCGCGAAGGTAGACGGCGGGCGGTGCCGCGCTCCGCAGCATCTCCCGGCTATCTTTGGCCTGACCTCTTCCTCCCGGATGGATCACGCCCACGTCCTTGCGCTCTACGCGAGCTTCGCTGGTGATCGGCTGACCTTCCTGTACAGTGGCAGTTTCCATGATGAGCACACCGCGCGATTGATCGCGTTGCAAGAGGATCACCTCGAGCAGGAGGGGGCTCCGCGGCCAGCGCGTGGAAAGCTGGCGTTCGTCATGGTCGAGGCGTACCAGAACATCGTTCGGCACAGGGTCAAGGACGAGGGACTCCTCCATGGCCCGGGCCGCAGTGTCTTTCTTCTGCGGAGCACCAACGAGGCCCATGAGGTTACCGCTATCAATGCGGTCCGCCAGGAGGATGAGGAGAAGCTGAGGGTGGGTCTGGAACGGCTCGATGGCATGGACCTGCAACAATTGAAGCAGGTTTTCCTTCGGGGTTTGCAGAACGAAGAGCGCACCGATCGCGGCGGGGCTGGGCTGGGACTGATCGAAATGGCGCGCCGAACGGGCAATCCGTTGCGGTATGCGTTCGCGCCCATCGACGCGCAGCACCGCTTGTTCTCCCTGCAAGTTCTGGTCGGTGCTCAGCGCGCCTGGCGCAGCACTGGTCCAGACCTCTTCGATCTGCAGCGGATCGTGTATAGCCAAGGCATCAGCCTCATTTGCCGGGGTCGCACGCCGGCATCGGTACAGGAGGGTCTGCTGCGGATGATCGACCGCGACCTCGACGACGACCGGGCCCTTGCTGAACGGGCCAAACATGCCTATCTCCTCATCACGGGTGCCATGGCCGATATGGCCGTCGCGGAAGAGGGGCCGATGGTCGTGGTCGCCATTTCGCCTGCACGGATCACCATCTCCGTAGGGGCTCCCATGGCCGCTGCCGAAGTACAGCGGGTGGTCCAGCTGGTCCGGAACGTGAATGCCTTGGATGCACCAGGCCT
Organism: Flavobacteriales bacterium; assembly: GCA_016787995.1. Lineage (GTDB taxonomy): Bacteria > Bacteroidota > Bacteroidia > Flavobacteriales_F > PHOS-HE28 > PHOS-HE28. The sequence continues at coordinate 9,711 of JAEUTB010000053.1, forward strand.
TCAGCGTCGCTATCGGGATATCCTGTTGGGGCGGGTGGAGACCGTGGGTGGCCTGGAGCTGAGCTTGATGGATCTGGCCAGAAGAAGCATGGGCGACGTCCGTTGCAGTGAACTCGCATGGTCCGGCTCACCGTTCGTTGTCCTGGAAGTCGACGTTTGACCGTCGGAGCCTACCGTTCCCTCAACTCGTCCAGGTCTTGCATACGGATCGGCATGTTCTTGGAGTTATCCGGTCATACCCTGCATCCCGATGGATCTGCTCTTCTCCACGATACGCCGGATCAACCGCTTCCAACAGTGGTTCGATGACCGTTTCGGCTGGTTCTTCACCAACGGTATGAAGGCGCGTCGCAGCCCGGAGCGCAAGCAGGTCAGAGCTTGATGCAGACGTTCTTCGCCTCGGTGAAGAAGCGGAGCGCATCAACGCCACCTTCACGACCTACGCCGCTTTGTTTCACACCACCGAACGGCGTGCGCAGATCGCGGAGCATCCAGCAGTTCACCCATACGATACCGGCTTGCAGGGCACGCGCCACCCGATGCGTGCGTTTCACATCGCTGGTCCAGACCACGCTGGCCAGGCCGTAGGGCGTGGCATTCGCCAGGAATAGGGCCTCTTCTTCCGTGTCGAAGGGCTGAAGCGTCACCACCGGGCCGAAGATCTCCTCTTGGTTCGTTCGACACTGGGGACCCAGGTTCTCGATCACCGTGGGTGCCACGTACCAACCATTCGCCAGGGCGCCGTCCAGTTGCACCCGTTGGCCACCACAGAGCACTTGCCCGCCTTCGCGTTGCGCCAGGTCGATGTAGGCAAGGACCTTTTCCATATGATCCTTGCTCACCACGGCCCCGAGGTCGGTGGCTTCAGCACCGGGATCGCCCACGCGTAATGCACGCACGCGCTCCACGAAGGCATCGCGGAAGCGTGCATACAGGGAGCGTTCCACCAGGATCCGCGAGCCGCAGAGGCAGATCTGACCCTGGTTGGTGAAGCTGCTCCTCACCGTGGTGTTCAACATGTCCTCGAAGTCGCAATCGGCGAAGACCAGCACGGGATTCTTCCCACCCAGCTCAAGGCTCAACTTCTTGAATAGCGGCGCGGCCACCCGGGCGATCTCCGCTCCCGTACGTGTGCCGCCGGTGAAGGAGATGGCCGGGATCCGCGGATGTGCCGTGATGGCCGCACCCACCTTGGGCCCGAGCCCATGTACGATGTTGAGGACACCGGGCGGTATACCGGCGGCGTTGCACAGGGTGCTCAAGCGGAACGCCGTGAGCGGGGTCACCTCGCTCGGTTTGGCCACCACGCAATTCCCCGCTGCCAGTGCCGGCGCGATCTTCCACGTGAAGAGGTACAACGGCAGGTTCCAAGGACTGATGCACCCGGCCACACCGAAGGGCTGTCGGTCGGTATAGTTCACCGCGACATCGTCCATCAAGTGCGCTTCACTGGGGAAATGAAGGATGGCCGTGGCGAAGAAGCGGAAATTGGCCACTGCCCGTGGGATGTCCACCCGGCGCGCAAGAGCGAGCGGTTTACCGTTGTCCCGCGATTCATCCTGCGCGAAACCATCAAGGTCCGCCTCGATCAGCTGTGCAAGTCGTAGCAGGGCTGCGCTTCGTCCTTCGCGCCCCAAAGCGCTCCAAGCCGGAAAGGCGCGTTGGGCAGCCTCTACGGCCATGTCCACATCACGCGCATCCGAGTCGGCGAGCTGCGCATGGACCGCGCCCGTCGCTGGGGCGTGTACATCCAACCATCCACCGCCCACGGCCGGGCGCAATTCACCATCGATGAGGTTGAGCAACTGTTCCATCTGGCTGCAAGGTAGCAGGCGCTACTCGCCCGCCGAAAATGTCGGAAGGCCCGCACCGTCGTACGAGCCTTCCGACCCCTTGTTGCCTTGTCCGGGAACCAAAACCCTATTCCGAGGACAGGTCTTCTAATTCCATTCCAACCGGTGTTCACCGGCCGTCGAGCGTTCGACGATGCGAACCTACTGGCCTGCGAGAGCGGGCGCTGTTAAGGCCTTGCGAACGAACGTTAAAGAGCGTTAAGCAGGTCGGTATTGCATGCGGCACGGTAGTTTCGGTGCGTGGAGAAGCACCGCATCACCCTGCTGCTCGTGGCCATCAGCGCAGCGCTGATAGGCCTCATGGGTATCCAGGTGAAATGGATGCGCGATAGCATGATGTTGCGCGAAGCACAGTTCGAGCGCAGCATGGACCACGCGCTCTTCAACGTGAGCGATAAGCTGGAGCAACTGGAGAAGATGCACGATCTGCGTCGCTTGAAGGCAGGGAAGAAGCTCTTACGGAAACTCGATGCGTTGCGGCGCGCACACGACGAACAGGCCGCACTGAGCGGAGGTGGGCTCTCCTTGGACCCACCGTTGGATACCTCTCCGGTACCTCCTGATCCGCCCGACCTGCCAGCCGAGCCGATCAATTCCGCCACGGATGCATGGAGTGAAGAGGACCTCGCGGACCGTGAAGCGATGATCACGGAAATGGTGCGCAGCATTTACACCGATGCGCGCCCGACGGATATCAAGGAGCGCATCGTGGTTCACGTATTGGATTCGTTGCTGCGCACGGAACTTCGGACCAATGGGGTGCAAGGGGCCTTCACTTACGGGGTGTTCACCGAAGCCGGTGAAGCCGTGGAACTGGGCCAGGAGTCGCGGTTGGAGGGGACCGACAACGAAGGCGCCGTCTATCGGCAACGACTTTATCGGCATGACCTGGCAGGACCGGTCCACTATCTGCACGTCGGTATCCCTGGGCACCGCGGGATGCTCTGGCGGGATATGGCGCCGTTGTTGCTCACCAGCGCATTGTTCATGGCCATCATCGTGGTGGCCTTCTTCTTCACCATCCGCACCATCTTCCGCCAGAAACGCATCGGGGAGATCCGCAACGACCTGGTGAACAACCTCACCCACGAGCTGAAGACACCGATCAGCACCATCGGCCTGGCCTGCGAGGCGCTCGCCGACCCCAGTATGCCAAAGACCGAACAGCAGGTGCGCACCTTCGTGGCCATGATCCGAGACGAGAACAAGCGCTTGGGATCGTTGGTGGAGAACGTGTTGCAAAGCGCGGTGCTCGAAAGTGGACACATGGTGCTGAAACGGGTGGACCTCGACGTGCATGCGTTGGTGCAGGATGTGGTGCGCAGCAGCAGCATGCAGGTCTCACGACGGAACGGAAGGATCGATCTGGACCTGAAAGCGGAGATCCATCATGTGAACGGGGATCGGATACACCTGACCAACCTACTGTACAACCTCATCGACAACGCGGTGAAGTACACCGAGCAGGAGCCCCGCATCCGCATCGCTTCGGTGAGTAATGATGAGGGCATCACCGTGAGCGTGACCGACAATGGTATCGGCATAGCACCTTCCGAGCAACGCAAGATCTTCGACCGGTTGTACCGTGTGCCCACGGGCAACATCCACAACGCGAAGGGCTTCGGGCTCGGGCTCAGTTACGTGCGCACCGTGGTGGAGCGGCATGGTGGCCGCATCCGGCTGGAGAGCACGCCAGGAAGCGGCAGTACGTTCCATATATTCATACCGTTCGAACATGTCAGCACCGCACAAGCTGTTGGTGGTAGAGGATGACCACAACCTGGGCACCTTGCTCGTGGAGTATTTACGGGCGAAGGGCTACGAAGCCGACCTCCGCAGCGATGGACAGTTGGGGAAGGCGGCATATGAACAGGGGGGCTACGATATGCTCATCCTTGATGTCATGATGCCATTGAAGGACGGGTTCACGCTGGCGCGCGAGATCCGCCAAAAGGATGCCACCACACCCATCATGTTCCTTTCGGCCAAGGCCATGAAGCAGGACACCATCGAAGGCTTCCGCAGTGGCGCCGATGATTACATGACCAAGCCCTTCAGTATGGAAGAGCTCTTGCTGCGCGTAGGAGCGGTGCTTCGGCGGGCGAAGGGCGTGGAGCCGAAAGCGCCGGAACCGGATGAATATGCCGTGGGGGCGTGCACCTTCCAGCCCCGTCGCCAGATCCTGCGCACACCTGCAGGTGAGCGGAAACTCACCACCAAGGAGAACGAATTGCTACGCTTGTTGTGCATCAATCGTAACGAGGTGTTGGATCGATCCGCTGCACTGATCGCCGTGTGGGGCGATGACAGCTACTTCAACGGAAGAAGCATGGACGTGTACATCGCCAAGTTGCGCAAGTACCTGCGCGATGATCCCTCGGTGGAGATCATCAATGTGCATGGTAAAGGGTTCCGCCTGATCTCCGAAGCGCGCACCTAAAGACAAGCCGTGCGGCCTCCATCCACCGGCAAATTGATGCCGTTGATGTAAGCGCCGTTCGGTCCAGCCAGGAAAGCCACGGCGGCTGCGATCTCCGCAGGCCTTGCGAATCGCCGCAAAGGGATCTCCGCGAGCATCTCCGCACGGACCTCATCCAACGTGGCGCCGGTCTTCTGGGCCTTGTTGCTGATGATCGCCGCGAGCCTGTCGGTCTCCGTGGCACCGGGCAGGACATTGTTCACGGTGATGTTGAACGGCCCCAATTCGTTCGCCAACGTCTTGCCCCAATTCGCCACCGCACCCCGTATGGTATTGCTCACGCCAAGGTTCGGCAAGGGCTGCTTCACGCTTGTGCTGATCACGTTGATGATGCGACCGTGTCGTCGTTCTTTCATGCCGGGTACCAGCGCACGAACGATGGTCTGGAAACCGATCAAGTGCTGGGTGAACGCGGCGAGGAAAGCGCTGACCTCCGCTTCGTGCGCAGGACCGGGTGATGGTCCGCCTGTGTTGTTCACGAGGATATCGGTACGGTGCTGTCCTGCGTAAGCGCTGATGGCGGTGCGCAAGGCCTCCGTGTCGGCCATGTCACAGGCGAGCACGCGGTGATCCTGTCCTGCTGATATGTCCAATTCGCCCTGCACGATGGCAAGTGCAGCGGTGTCACGTGCAAGCAAGGTGACGGTAGCGCCCATGCCCGCCAATTCAAAGGCTACGGCTCTGCCAATGCCCTGGGTGGCACCGCAGACAAGGGCGGATCGTTCTTTCAGCGGATAGTGGACCATGTTGTGGGGACAAATGTATCCGCGCGGTGGTCGATGGAAAGGCTAGAGGATGTCGGCAAGCGTGGAGAGCGGATTAAATTTGCCCGACCGGTCCCTAACGACCGGTATCGATCGCATGAAGCATCCTTACATTCTATTGCCTGTTCTCGCCATGATGTTCACGGCGAACACGGCCAATGCCCAAGCGGCCAAACCCCGTCCTGAGAAAGAGTCGCGGGTGCAGCGCACATTCAGACCTGTTGGTGGTACGACCACTGCTGCTCCGCTCCGTGGTGGTGCCAATGATGAATGCGCTACGGCCATCCCCGTCACGGTGACCAGCGAGTGCTCCGGTTCGTTGGCCACCTACGATGCCACTTCGGCCACACAATCACTGGACCCCATCCTGTGCAACGGGTACACTTCGCCGGAGGCGCGTGATCTGTGGTTCTCGTTCGTAGCGACATCGCCCATCACCAATGTACAGGTGGAAGGTACCCTCACCTTCGATCCAGTTCTGGAAGGTTTTGCTGGCAGCTGTGGCGACCTGCAGTCCTTGGGCTGTGCCGATGCCACCTTCCCTCCTGCAGAACCGGAGAACACGACGGAAACGTTGACCATGGCCACCCAAGTGGGTAGCACCTACTATGTGCGCGTCTATTCGTACTGGTCACCTGAGCCGACGGATCTCACCTTCACCTTGTGCATCTATTCCGTCACCAACGCGGCCACTAATGACCTGTGCACCAGTGTAAGCCCGGTCGCCATCGCGGCTGGCGGAAGCACCACCTTCACCGGCGACAACACGAACGCGTATGATACCGAAGGGCTGGGCGATGCATCCGTCTGGCATTCCTTCAGCATCAGCGAATGCTTGAACGTCTCCGTGGACTATTGCGGCACGACCCCGGCCTTCGGGAACGGTTTCACTGCGTTGTACATCGGCTGCCCGATCACTGATCAAGTGGCGCCTACGAGCTTCAACGGGGATGATTGCACCGACGGCAATTTCACGATCTACTACAACAGCCTGCCCGCTGGGACCTACTACTATGCCGTCATGCTCGACGCGGAGAACGGAGCCATCGGCCCCTACACCGTGAACGTTTCGGCGAACGCCATCACCACGTATTGCGATGCCGCTCTGGAGGAGTGCGACGAGACCATCGGCCGCGTTGTGGTGGGTTCAATTGACAACACCAGTGATTGCGAGGCAGGCAGTGTGGTCGATTATACGGCCCAGAGCACCGACATCATCCAAACGGAGATCGTCCCGATCACCGTGGAGAATGGTGGGTCGAACTACGCGGGCAACACGGTCTCCGTCTGGGTGGACTGGAACCAGGATAACGCGTTCTGCGACGCGAATGAGCTCCATGTTCTGGCTTCCACCGATGAGGGAGTGACCTTCACCGGCAACATCAGCTGCCCACCGGACGCCCTGCCAGGCTCCACCCGGATGCGCGTGCGCATGGCGTTCAATGCGGACCCTCAGGCGTGCGGCACGGTCACCTACGGCGAGATCGAGGATTATACCGTCAACGTGCTCTTGGGCAACAGTGTCCGTGAGAATGCCTTGATCGAATGGAGCGTGTTCCCCAACCCGAGCAACGGGGATATGACCATCACCTACGCGGGCAAGGATGCGGTAGTTGCCATCGAGCTCTTCGACGTGGCTGGGCGCATGGTCCACCAGGAGCAGCGTCAGTTGGCCAATGGCCAGCGGACCGACCTTGGTTTGGCGGGCACCCTCGCCCACGGCAGCTACACGCTTCGTCTTACCACGGCCAAGGGCCGGAGCGAGCAGCGTGTGGTGGTGCAATAACGAAGGACTTTTCAGAACAGGGAACGGCGGGCATTTGCCCGCCGTTCCTCATTCATGGAGCGTTCGGAGACTTGGTCGGCCTGGATCGTGGATAACGTACGAATGGTCGGGGCTGACAACGCGGTCCGTGACGTCGGAACTTTGTACCGTCCCAATTGCTCCATTCCAACCGATGTCCAACGTTCTCTTTCGCCTACGAACGCCGCTTTCATTCCTGGTCTTCTGCGCGGCCAACATGGTGTGGGCCCAGCTGCCTGCTGTATCAACACAACCCGCCACAGTCTCACCAGCGCTTTTAGGCAGCGCGCCTCCCAATGGATCCTGCGCCGGCGCTTCTGTGGTTTCCGTACCCATGAGCACACCGGTCACGGTGACCGGGAACAACCAGAATGCGCCAACGGACCCGGTCTTCGTGGCCAATCTGGTATGGGAGGGATTCACCACCACCGGTTGCTCGGACCTCACGGTGAGCTATTGTGGTACCACTCCCAACTTCCAAGGCGGTCTCGTATACCTGGCCACCGGCTGCCCGTTGACGAACCTGGTGTTCAATTCCGCGGCCAACATCATCCCCAACATCTGCGGCGATGCCAACTTCGGCGTTCGCTTCCCTGGCCTGCCAGCGGGCACGTATTACTACCCTGTGCTTGAGGCACCGGGGAGCAGTGGTGATTACACGCTGGTGTTCACGGCGGAGCCCTGTACGGTCACCCCGCCGGCCAATGCCCTCTGCTCCGGGGCCATACCATTGATGGAGTCCGCTACCTGCGAGCCCGTGAGTGGCACCGTGGAGAACGCCACCGCCGCGAACATCACCGGTTCCGCATGCGGTAACGGCAACGTGTCCGATGGTGTCTGGTATTCCTTCGTAGCCACGAGCCCTTCCAACGAGATCACGGTGGATCCGAGCGATGAGTTCAACGTGCACCTCAGCTTGATCAGCGGTTCCTGCGAGGGGCAGACCTTGCTGGCCTGCGCCATCGGGCAGAACTTCGGCACCACCACCACGCTATCCGCTACAGGTCTGGTGGTCGGCAACACGTATTACATCCGCGTGGCCGATTGGTATGCGGGTGTGCCCCGTACCAGCACCTTCGACATCTGTGTGGTGGCCGTAGCAACGGCGGAGTGCGATGCAGCCGCAGGGAACGTGATCCCCGACCAGGCCAATGTCTGTTATGCCGGACCGAGCACCACCATCACCGCCACGCCTTCGGGAACGTCCATCGTACCGGAGGGCTACGCGACGAAGTACCTGTTGGTATCCTCGTCCGAAGTGGTCTTGCAGGTGAGCGACCTGCCAACGTTCTCCGCCTTGGCGGTCGGAAGCTTCTCCATCCGCACACTCGTCTACGACCCGCTCATGTATGATCCAGCTACGATCACGCTGGGCGGATCCACGATCGGATCGCTGAACGAGCTCTTCATCCAAGGTGGCGGACCCATCTGCGCAAGTCTGGATATCACCGGTGCGGGCTTCACCGTGGAGAACTGTTGCACCGCCAATGCCGGCACCCTCGTGGCGGCCGCGACCCCTCTTTGTTACGAAGAGGGTGGTGTCGCCATCGCTGCGCTGGTGGGCGATGATCCGCTGGTTCCCGCAGGATCGGTGGTGAGCTACCTGCTCGTCGAGGACGTGGAAGGAACGGTCGTCGATACCTCCTCCACACCAGCGTTCATCGTGGACACGCTTGGCACCTTCTCCATCCACACCATCGTTTACGACACGCTCACGTATTCACTGGATAGCTTGGTAATGGATACCACGACCATCATCGAGGTCGGCGCGAACTTCGTAGCGGGAGGCGGTTCGCTTTGCGGTGCTCTTGACTTCCAAGGTGCGTCCATCGCGGTGGTGCGATGCTGCCCAGGGGCTCTCGGCGAAGTGATCGTGACCAACGATTCGCTCTGCTTCACTCCCGAGGGTGCCACATTCACCTGGGAGGTGCAGAACGCGGACGTGCCGGAAGGCTATACGTTCATTCACCTGATCGCCGATGAGAGCGGTTCCGGTCTGGACACCACTTCGTTGAGCACCCTCCAACGCGAGGCGATAGGGGGCTACACGGTACACCAGCTGATCTACGACACAGCGACGTTCGACCTCGCGACCGCCATCGCCGGCGGCCTCGCCATCGCCGACATGCATGCATTGTTCGTGCAGGGCGGGGGAGATATCTGTGCCTTGTTGGATACGATCGGCACACCGCTCCGGGTGATCGACTGCGCCCCTGCGAATGACGATTGTTCGGCACCGGAGTACATCACGGTGCAAGTGGTGGAGAATTGCAATGCGGGCCTTATCCAAGGTGACAATACCTACGCAACGGCGGGTGATGCTGCGGCTCCTTCCTGCGCGGATCCCGAGGCCGCGATCGCCGACGTGTGGTACGCCTTCAACAGCGGCGAGAACACCGGCATCACCATCAACTTCGATCCCGGCACCATGACGGCCTGGGGCATCGCCGTGCAGGACGCCTGCGATGGCACCGAACTGGTTTGTGTGGTCCAACCCAGTGCACCGGTGGACCTCGACGTCGCTGCGGGCACGTCACTGTTGATCCGCGTGTTCACCGATCGGACACAAGGTGCACCGGGAGCTTTCGCCATGTGTGTGACCGGGGCTGTGCCTTCCACCATTTGCAATGGCGGGCTCGTCTCCACCACGGACCAGCAGGGGCTGCTCTCCATTTGCCAGGACAGCGCACCCGATGTGATCGACTTCACCACGAGTAGTGCGGCGCCGGTGAACTACGCCTATGTGGTCACCGATATGGATAGCGTGATCGTGGCGGTGATCGCTGGCAATTCCCTCGACTTCAATGGCCTTGTGGTGGGGAACTATCTCGTGCATGGGGTCTCCTTCGATGGCGCTTTGGAAGGAACTGCGGTAGGAGGGCTGCTGGATGGGCTCACCACCACCGGACAATGCCTCGCTAACTCGGCCAATGCCGTAGAGGTGCGCGTGGAGATCTGTAGCGGCCTATCCGAACGGAAGGGTGATGACATGGTCATTTGGCCCGTACCGAACGATGGGCGATTCAACCTCCTGCTGCCGGTCGGCGCGACCCCAATGACCATCGAGGTGGTCAGTGCCGATGGCCGTATCGTGCACGAGCAACGGGCCATGGTCCCCGCCTCGGGCACGTTGCAGATGGACCTTTCCGGTTCCATCGAGCCCGGCATGTATCTGGTCCGCATGCGCGTCAACACGCGCGTGCTTTCCACTGTGCGCATGCAAGTGGTGTAAGTCCGGTCCCTGATCCAGAACGGGCGTACCCTAGCGGTGCGCCCGTTCCATTTCGGAACCATTCATCGGTCCGGTGCGTATCCTGTCTGGATCGTGGATAACGAGACCCGGATCTGCGCAGGTCCATGCGCTTGAAGCCGACCTTTGGAACGCCCCGACCAACAGCCACATCCGACCTCCAATGCTGAATACCAACCTCCGCCGCGCGCTTTTCTGCGTGGCCGTGCTCCCGTTCGTCCCGGTCCTTCCGGCGCAACCCAACGCCATGCACGGGCTGCAAGGCATGCACATCGTACCCGTCCAAGACGTCGAGCCGGCCTTGGGCGGTGCATCGAATGTGACCTGCGCAGGTGCCGTGGTCAATACCCTGGAGGTCGGAACACCCGTGGTGGTCACCGGCGATAACTCGGCTGCTGTGGCCGATCCGGTGTTCAGCGTGCCACTGGTCTGGGAGGCCTTCAGCACCACCCAGTGCGCGGATGTCACCATCGGCTATTGCGGCACCACACCGGCTTTTGCAGGTTCGCTGAACACCCTGGCCGTGGGCTGCCCGCTCACCAGCATCGTCTTCAACTCGGCCGCCAACATCCTGCCCGATGCTTGTGGCGATGGCAACTTCACCATCAGCTTCCCGAACCTGCCTGCAGGTACCTACTACTTCCCCGTTCTCCAAGGCAGCGGTTCGGTTGGCGCTTACACGCTCACCTTCACCGCCACGGCCTGCACGGCCACCCCACCGACGAACGCCACCTGCGCAGGGGCCATTGAATTGCCTTCCACCACGGAATGTGCTCCGCTAGCAGGCAACGTGGCCAACGCCACTGCGGCGGGCAACACCGGTATCGGCTGCGGCAACGGTGATTTCGCCGATGGCGTATGGTACTCTTTCGAAGCGACGGGCTCCACCTACGAGCTCACCGTGGCCCCGAGCGCACAGTTCAATGCCCACGTCGAGGTATTCGAGGGGGCGTGCGGGTCGCTCACGAGCATCGCCTGTTCAGTGGGCGCCAATTTCGGCGTACCCACCGTTGCTGAATTGGAAGGGCTCACCGCAGGAGAGACCTATTTCGTGCGCGTGAACGACTGGTATGCTGGCAGCCCCGTCACCACCACCTTCTTCATCTGCCTGGAGCTTGTCCCCACCGTGGAGTGCCCGGCCAGCGCAGGCACCCTAACGGCCAACGATGATGATGTGTGCCTAGTGGATGGCGTGGCCAACATCAGCGCCACGCCCAATGATGATGCGGAGGTGCCCGAAGGGTACACCACCTTGTTCTTCCTTACCACGGGAGCGGAACCGGTCATCGTGCAAGGAGCCCTCACACCTGCGTTCAACGTGACCGCGGCGGGCAGCTACACCATCCACACCTTGGTCTACGACGATGCCACACTCGACTTGAACGGTCTGGTATTCGGGCAGACCACCGCCGCCAGCATCCATGCGGTATTGGTGCAAGGGGGTGGGGATATCTGTGCCAGCCTCGATATGGTCGGTGCACCCATCGTGGTGGACGAGTGCCTGCCATGCGCAGCTGACGCGGGCACCTTGCAGGCCAATGCGAGCACCGTCTGCTTCAACAATGGCACGGCCACCATGGATGCCGGTCACGCCGAAGCCCCCGTGGTGCCCGAAGGATTCGAGGTGCTCTACCTGCTCACCTCCGGCGAGGATCTCATCATCCGCCAAGGTGCGCTTACGCCAGCCTTCACGGTCACCGCCGAAGGGGAGTACACCATCCACACCTTGGTCTATGATCCCACCACGCTGGACCTGGGAGAAGTGACCTTCGGTGTCACGAGTGGCCTGGATGTGAACGCACAACTCGTCCAAGGCGGTGGCGTCATCTGCGCCGCATTGGATGTGGCGGGTGCGCCAGTCACCGTTGAAGTGTGTACGGGAATGGCCGAAGGCTCCACCAGCACCTTGGCCATCGGCCCCAACCCGAACAACGGCCGCTTCACCCTGCAGGGATGCGAGGGCATGGTCACCGTACAGGTGATCGGCACCGATGGACGTATGGTGCACGAGCGGATCGGTAACGTCCAGCTCGGCACCGCACTGGCGATCGAAGTTCCGGCAGGTGTAGCACGGGGTTTGTACACCGTGCGTGTGCTCAGCACCGCCGGACTCGGCACCGCACGTTTGGTGCTGGAGTGATCCAACCTTTTCGAGGGCTCTGACGTACAACGGGCAAACCGCCCGTCATGCGCCTCTCCCACGCAACGGTCCTGATCGGACTATCCGCCACCCTTTTCGTTCACCGCGCCGCTGCGCAGGACCTTGTGATCACCCTGCCGGTGGCTGGCCGGGTGCTCGATGCCGATAAGAAGATGGAAGGCTGCAAAGTCACCATCTACAAAGGCAACGAGGTGGTGGGAGAACAGACCACCGACCGCAGCGGTCGCTTCGGTATGGAACTCGGCCTTCAGGAGGAATTCGCCATCGTGTTCAGCAAAGAGGGCTACCTCTCGAAGCGTGTGCTGGTGGATACCCGTGGCAATCTCCCCAAAGACCTCGTGGACATCGCACCCATCGACATGGCCATGACCATGTTGCCCGCTTCCAAATACGAAGGTGCCGACACCGACGAGCTCGACTTCCCCTTCGCCATCATCCGGTACGACCGCGGTGCCAAGGCCTTCGTGCAGGACCATGAATACACGGCGGACATGATGCGCACCAACGGCGCCCTGTTGCTGATGTCGGGCCGGGCCACCAAGCACTGACCGGAGCCGGGAATGGCCGGTGCCCTACATTCGTAGCGCAAGAGCACGCGCCATGGCCATACGCAGACCCTTCAACCTGAAGCAGTGGATCACCGACAACCGCGACCTGCTGAAACCGCCGGTGGGCAACAAGAACCTCTACCACGAGGCCGGTGACTACATCGTGATGATCGTGGGTGGCCCCAACGCCCGCAAGGACTACCATTTCAACGAGACCGAAGAGCTCTTCTACCAACTGGAGGGCGACATCGAAGTGGGCATCCAGGAGGACGGCAAAGCGGTGACCATCCCGATCAAGGAAGGGGAGATGTTCCTGCTGCCTGCCAACGTGCCTCACCAGCCGCGACGGGGCGCCAACACCGTGGGCTTGGTGATCGAGGTGAAACGCGACGACCGCGAAATGCTCGATGGCTTGCAGTGGTACTGCGAACGCTGCAACACCATGCTCCACGAATACCGCTTCGTGCTGCACAACATCGAGAAGGACTTCATCCCCCGTTTCCGCGAGTTCTACGGTGATGAGACCAAGCGCACCTGCACCAATTGTGGTCATGTGATGGAGGTGGATCCGCGTTTCGTCTGAGGGGGACTTCCATGGCCGCGCCGCTCACGATAGACATCCACACGCACATCCTGCCGGAGCACATCCCCGACTTCGGGCGGCGCTACGGCTACCGGGGCTTCATCCACCTGGACCATCACAAACCGGGTTGTGCCCGCATGATGATGGACGACAAGTTCTTCCGCGAGGTGCAGGCCAACTGCTGGGATCCGCAGGTCCGCATCGGCGAATGCGATACGCATAAGGTGCATGTGCAGGTGCTCAGCACCGTGCCGGTGATGTTCAGCTACTGGGCCAAGCCGCACGACACGTTGGACCTCTCGATGTTCCTCAACGACCACATCGCAGGCATCGTGCACCGTTGGCCTTCGCGCTTCGTCGGCTTGGGCACCATTCCCATGCAGGAACCCGAGCTGGCCATCCAGGAACTGGAGCGCTGCAAGCGGATCGGGTTGGTGGGCATCCAGATCGGCACGCACATCAACGGCACCAACCTCGGCGAGCCCCGCCTCTTCTCCGTCTTCCAAGCGTGCGAGGAGCTGGGTATGGCTGTGTTCGTGCATCCCTGGGACATGATGGGGGCGGACCGGTTCGACAAGTATTGGATGCCCTGGCTCGTGGGCATGCCCGTGGAGACCACCACCGCCATCACCTCCATGATCTTCAGCGGCCTCATGGAGCGCCTTCCGCGGTTGCGCGTGGCCTTCGCGCACGGCGGCGGATCCTTCCCGGCCACCATCGGCCGTATCGAGCACGGCTTCATCATGCGCCCCGACCTCTGCGCCGTGGACAACGACGTGAACCCGCGCGACTACCTGGGCCGCTTCTGGATCGACGCGCTCGTACACGACCCGGCCATGTTGCGGGTGGTGGTGGATCAGATGGGCGCCAACCGCGTGGCCATGGGCACCGATTATCCCTTCCCCTTGGGCGAACTCATCCCCGGCGAGCTGATCAATAGCATGCCCTACGATACCGCCACCAAAGAACTCCTGCTCGGCGGTGCCGCGTTGGAGTGGTTGGCGATGAAGAGGGAGAGTTTCATTCTCTAGCAGGATATCCCTCACCGCACCAACGTCACATGCCCCACGCGCTGGATCACCTCGCCAGCGATCTCCTTGGCGCGTACGCGCCACACATAGGTATCGATGGGTGCTTCTTGCCCGCCGTAGGTGCCATCCCAGCGGCCGCGCAGATCGGCGGTGGTCCAGATCATCTTGCCCCAGCGGTCGTACACCTCCAGTTCGATCTCTACGATGTCCACACCCCAAGCGCCGAAGACATCGTTGTAGCCATCGCTGTTGGGCGTGAAGGTGTTGGGGATGAAGAGGCTGCCGGGAATGATGATGGTGACATCGTCCGAGGTCACGCATCCGTTGGCATCCGTCATGGATACGGTGTACGTGGTGGTCTGTTCCGGTTCGGCCACCGGTGAGGCCGAAGTGCTATCACTGAGAGTGGCCGATGGTGCCCAGGTGAAGGTGCCCTCACCGACCGCGAGCAACTGGGCGGTCTGGCCTAATTCAAGCACCGCGTCCCAATAGGCCGTCACCGGTCGTACGGGATGGATATCCAGGAACACCGATGCGTTCGCTGCGCATCCAAGATCATCGGTAACCACCACCGTGTAGGTGATCGGAGCGGTGACAAGAGCTACCGGTGTCGGACTGGTGGCGTTGTTCAGGCCTGAGGAGGGGCTCCAAGTGTGTGTGGCACCTGCATTCGCGAGCAGTTGTACGCGTTCTCCGCTGCACACGATGGTGTCGGGCTCTGCCGTGGCGGTCGGTATGCGAATGGACACGAATGCCGAGTCGCGGATGGAGCCGCATGCATTGGTGACCACCACGACGTACCATGCAGGCCCTTCAGGAGCGACGGTCACATCAGCGCGGTTCGGATCCACCACTCCGGCCGCATCCTCCCACAAGTATTGGCGCCCCCGTGGTGCAACGAAACGAGCCGTTCCACCCTCACAGATGGTGGTGTCCTCTAGAGCGGGTACCGGAAGTCCAGCATCCACGGCCACGATCACGGTGTCGCGCAGTACGCAGCCTTCCGGAGTCGTGATCAGTACGCTGTAAACCGTGCTGTCCGTGGGGCTCGCTAATGGGTCCTCCGCCGTGGTGCTGGAAAGGCTTGTGCCCGGCTCCCACACGTAGGTGCCGCCACCCGATCCATCCAACGCGACAGCCTCGCCTGCACAAATGAGGCGATCCGGACCAGCCGTTCCATCCGGTTCGAAGATGTCCACGAATACCTCCGTCGTGGTCGTACCACAAGCACCGGTCACTGCAACGGTGTAAGTGGTGGGCAGCTGGGGTGCAAGGAAAGGGTCAGGTGCCGATGAATCGCTCACACCCACCGTGGGCGACCAGGACCAGGCCACTCCTTCGTCCACCACCACTTGCACACTGTCCCCTGGGCAGATGGGCTCTATGGGGTCGATCTCCACGGGCGGATCCTGCAGCACGGTGATCGTCAATGTGGTGGAGTCCGGCAAGGCACAGTCGAAGCTGTCGCTCAGGCGCATGGTCACCGTGTATTCCCCAGGCTCAGCGAAGGTGTGCTGTGGGGCGGGATCCGAGCTGGTACCGCCATCGCCGAAGTCCCAGGAATAGGTGTCGCCACCGACACTACTGTTGGTGAATTGCACGGTAGTGGGTGCGCAAACCGTCGTGGGGCCATCGATATCGATGATGGCCACCGTGGCCAGCAGATCGAACTTCAGCACGCCCAGGTTACACCCTTGGGAGCCGTTGGTGTTGCTCCACGCGCCGGGTGTCGTGGGGAAGTCATCGTTGTTCTGGCATCCTGCGCAAACGGCATGGTAGATGGTCCCGTTCTTGTCGAACCGGCTCGTGCCTCCGTCCACATGCTCCGAGCTTTCGTTACCGCCGAAGAAGGTGGCGTAGTTCAGGCCGGTGGCATCCGGTTCCAGTACCATCAAATAGAGGTCGTTGCCGTCGGTACTCGATTGGAACGCATCGAGGGTGGTGCTCAACCCAGTGGTGGTACTGTTGCTATTTCCAGCGGCCGCGTTCGTGGACCCGCCCCAGCCGCTGAAGTAGATCTGCCTGCAGTTGCTCACCAGGAAAGCCGTCGGGGAGATGTCTTGGAAGTTGTTCCCGTTGCCGAAGACCGTGCTCCATTCGGAGGCGGATAGATCGTGATCGAGCTTGTGGATGAACTGGGAACTGCCAGGTACGGCATAACGGCCCGGAGAGACCGGATATGCACCATTGGTTTGCCCGACAACGTACACTTGGTCATCGGTGTCCAGTTGCACGAAATAGCACTGATCGTAGGCTTCCGTTCCTAAAAAGGTAGAGCTCAGCGCAGCGCCCGTCTGATCGAACCGGAGGATGAACCCATCCGTGGCACCGCTCAACGTGCTTCGGAATGGCGCGCCATACATGGGAAGATCACTGCTGTTCGTGCCACCGGAAACGAACACCTCCCCGTTCTGGTCCACCTGTACTCCGTAGGCCGCATCGGCATCGGAGCCGCCGAGGTAGGTGGCCCACAGCAGGGTGGAAAGCGAGGGGTCAAGCCGGAAACAGAAACCATCCTGTGTGCCTCCTCCGTAGGCCGGTTGGGTGGCGTTCACCGTTTGCAGCCCGGTGCTCGAGGTCACGCTGGCCACGATCGCATTGCCAGCATCATCCACGATGATCTCTCCACGGAAGGAGTCGCCATAGTTGTGGGCAAGGATCACGTCGTTATTCACGCCATCATTGTCACTTCCGCCAACGTATGTGCTGCCGACCAAGGCTGTGGCGCTGGTATTCAAATGCGTGACGAACATGTCCGTTCCGTTCGGCTGGTTGAAGCCGTAACCGATCGTGTATTCCAACGAGGGGCCCCCATTGAAGGTGGCATCCGAACAGCCGGGTGTGGTCGGGAAATTGGAAGAACCGGTATGTCCGAAGATGAACAGTTCATCATCGTCGTTCACCACCATGCTGTGCGGTGCATCACTCGCCACACCGCCGATGTAGGTGCTCCAGATCAATGTGCCACCATCGGGTGCCCATTTGCTCACCCCGACATCCACAGAGGGTTCACCGGGAAGCCCGTTGTAGGTGTTGTCCTGCACACCAAGGGTGGTCGGATAGCCCTGTGCGAAAACGATACCTGCGCCGTACAAGTGGCCTGTATCATCGTATGTGGCCGTGAACCCGAAGTTGTTGGCCACGCTTCCACTGTAACTAGCGAAACTGAGCGTGGGGTCGATCACCAAAGGCCATGCGGGGTCGGTACCATCGGGGAATGCGAAGGTCACGTGATCACCCTCTACGTGGAACGTGGAAGCGATACCGTGCCGTGTTCCTCCATCATCATGGAAGGAGATGGGCGCCTCCTCCACTACGTCTCCCACCGAGGTCTTCACCACCAGCCGACCCTCGCGGATGAAGAGGCCATCGTGTCCTTCGTAGCGCATGCGCACCGCACTGGGATCAGCACCAGGGTCGAGCCGGAACTCGTATTTGAGCCCGGTGCGACCGTCGATGTGCAGGTCGATGCCCGGCCACACATCGCGCAAGGTCACCTCGCCGAACACGCCACACCCCGTTCCCCATCGGGAGGGATCGCTGCCGATGAAGAAATTCTCATAGTGCGGAGCCTTCGAGCCACCATCCCACTGGTGGGCGTTCCCCTCTTCAAGGATCACCTTGAACGCGTGCGCCCTGTAAGGCTCATGAGCATGGTCAGGTTCGTCGGAACCATGGTGGTGAGCATCCCCCCCCGCATGAAGGGCATAGGTGAAAGCGCCTTTCTCGATGAAGAGAGCCCCGTTGGGCAGGAGTACCCGGTAGAGGACCTGATCCGGCCATTGGCCCTTGTTCTCGGTGAAGGAGGCCATGGCAGGGCCTGCCTGCACCCAACGGGCAAGCAACAGAAGCAGGAGCGAGCAGATCCAACGCACGGCCGGTGGAGAGGTTCTGGCAAGTTACCTTGGAAAGACAAGGCCCCCAGCAGAAAAGTTGCTTGCCGCCCGTGGTATCTTGACCAAGCGGGATGATCGACCGCCGACCCGGGCCCCGTACCTTTGCCTTGCCTGGAGCAGGGGTCCGCCAGACCGGTGGCCTCCACCTTCGGCTCCACGGCACCGAACGCCTTGAGCGACGCCATCAAGCACGAATGCGGGATCGCCATGATCCGCCTTCGTAAGCCCCTGGAATACTACCAACAGCGCTACGGCACCCCCCTCTACGGGCTTAACAAGCTGTACCTCTTGATGGAGAAACAGCACAATCGGGGCCAGGACGGTGCCGGGGTAGGGTCGATCAAGCTGGATCCCGTACCGGGCGCCAATTACATCGACCGCAGCCGCAGCACGGATAAGCAGGCCATCCAGAAGATCTTCGAGCGCATCCACCGGGGCTTTGATGAGGCGGTGAAACTCGACCCCGCAGCGAAGAGCGATGCCCAAGTGCTCAAGCAGCACATGCCCTTCATGGGCGAAGTGCTCCTGGGCCACCTGCGCTACGCCACCTTCGGCAAGGATGGCGAGGAGAATTGCCACCCGCGCCGCCGCCTCAACAATTGGATGACGCGCAATCTGGTCGTCGCCGGCAACTTCAATATGACCAATGTGGACGAGCTCTTCGAACTGCTCGTCTCCATCGGTCAGCATCCCAAGGAGCGCAGCGATACCATGACCGTGCTCGAGAAGATCGGGCATTTCCTCGATGTGGAGAACGACCGCATCGCACACCTCCACCGCCAGTTGGGCTACTCCGAAAAGCAACTCACCCAGGTGATCTCGGAAAAGCTCGATGTGAAGCAGATCCTGATCAACAGCGCCTTGGATTTCGACGGCGGTTATGCATTGGCTGGCATGGTCGGCCATGGCGACGCCTTCGTACTCCGCGATCCGGCGGGGATCCGTCCAGCATTCTGGTACGCCGATGAGGAAGTGGTGGTGGTGGCCAGCGAGCGCCCCGCGATCCAGACCGCCTTCGGCCTGCGCACTGAAGTGGTGAACGAACTCACGCCCGGCCATGCGCTCATCATCCGCAAGGATGGCACTTACAGCGAACAGAAGGTGCGTGAGCCGCTGGAAAAGCGCGCCTGCAGCTTCGAGCGCATCTACTTCAGCCGAGGAAGCGACCGCGACGTGTACCGCGAAAGGATCGCCTTGGGTCGTTCGGTATGTCCCGCTATCCTCGAGGCCGTTGATCACGACCTGGAGAACACCGTCTTCAGCTTCATTCCCAACACCGCCGAGGTGGCTTGTTACGGCATGCTGAAGGAGATGGAGGACGAGTTGGACCGGGTGAAGGAGCGTCGGATCCTGGAACTCGGTGCTGACCCCGACCCTGCGGAACTGCGCGCCATCTTGTCCTTGCGTCCACGCTTGGAGAAGGTGGCGATCAAGGATGCGAAGCTCCGCACCTTCATCACCGCCGACGATGCGCGCGATGATCTGGTGGCGCATGTCTACGACATCACCTACGGCACGGTCCGCCCGAATGTGGACAACCTCGTGGTGATCGACGACAGCATCGTGCGCGGTACGACCTTGAAGCAAAGCATCCTGAAGATGCTGGCCCGGTTGGAGCCCAAGCGCATCGTGGTGGTGAGCAGTGCGCCGCAGATCCGTTATCCGGATTGTTACGGCATCGACATGGCCAAGATGGGCGACCTCGCCGCGTTCCGCGCCGCGATCGCATTGCTCAAGGAGACCAAACAGGAGAACATCATCGATGATGTGTACGACCGCGCACTGGCGATGGTCGGTCGTCCGTTGGTCGAGCAGGAGAACGTGGTGAAGGACATCTACAAGCCCTTCACCCCACAACAGGTGAGCGACAAGATCGCTGAGTTGCTGACCCCGGAAGACCTATCGATGGAGGTGAAGCTCGTATTCCAGAGCATCGAAGGGCTGCACGCGGCCTGCCCGGACCATACCGGCGATTGGTACTTCACGGGAGATTATCCCACACCGGGCGGCAACCGCGTGGTCAACAGGGCCTTCATCAACTACCGCGAAGGCAAGAACGTGCGCGCTTATTGAGCGGAGCTGATGCGTCCGCTCTTCCGTGCTTTGCGGTAGTGTTTGGCGCGTCCTTCCAAAGCCGCATCGCCATGCACGATGATGCGCGAGCCATTGTCGATCACGAGGCGGGCCTTGCGGGAGAGGAGCAATCGACTTCCAGGCAGCAGATGCAGCGTGCTGTTCTCCTTCAGTGCCAGCGTGGCTCGATCTTCCACGAGCAGGGAGGCGCCAGAAGCCACGGACATACGTGTAGGGTCGCTGAACCAGGGGCCGCCTTTGGATAGGTCCGGAGCATCCATGCGTGTTGGCGTGCGCGATCGATCCAGCGTGAGCTTGGCACCGCTTGCGATGGTAAGCGAATGCCCGTCCTTGCCGCGGAGCGGAGGAAGCGCGATGCTGTCCGCGCACCAGCGTTGATCGGTCCCCATCCGCGTATCGTTGGTGCTCACACGTACCACGGCATCACCGTTGGTGCGCATCTCCAGCAGGTCCACGCGGATGCCGTTCAGGTGGATGGTGCGCACATTGGGGGCTTTACGGTCGTATTGGTCACGCGTGCCGTTGCTGAAGAGCGTGAGCATGTTCGCGCTGGAGGGGTTCGTGCACATGCCGATGCTGCGGACCCCGTTCATGCGGAAGGCATGGTCCGGACGTCCGAAGAGGATCAGGTCCTGGTCTGGCTTGCCCGACTCACTACGCACGCCAGGCACCCAATGCTCGCTGCGTTTGATGAGGCCATCACCATCGCGGTCATACACCGGCAACTCCTGCTCTTGGAAGCCGGTGAGCGGGTTCGCCGCTTTGGTGTCGCGTACGAAGTACATCGAATTCGTACCGAACGGACAGCTGTTGCGCAACGTGTCGCCCCGCAGGTACAGGTCGTAATTGCCGTTGGCGAGCACCGGTCGTAAATAATCCGCCGGACCGCCATAGATGCTGGCACCCACCCGCTCTTCGCGGCCCACCTGCATGGTCATGAACAAGCCGGGATCCATGCCGGTCACGCAGGTATTGATGCCTTCCCAGTGGAAGCGGTCCGTGGGGCTACCGTTGCGTTGCGATCCCTGGTGGTTCTCGATCCACAGCCATTGTTGTGCGCGGTCTTCGGGGATGAAGGGCATGCGGATGCGCAGGGCATCACCGCTGGTGACGAAGTCGCGCAGGATGAACACACCGGTATCACCGGCGATCGGATCGAGGTCGGCGTTGATCTCCGCGCCTTGGAGAGATCGCGCCCGGATGCGGTGCACCGCGCCTTCGGGCATCCATCCCATGCGGTCGCGGTCCCAAGCGCTGCAGGTGAGCAAGCTGCTGCCGCTCGCGCCCATCATGCTCCAGCCGCCTTGCAAGGGCAGGAAGGTGCTCTCGAATTGCGCCGCATTGCCGCCACCGCTGTGGAAGTTGTTGCCGCCGAGCAGCAGATGGTTGAACTCGTGTTTGAGGATCTCGAACGGAAGGTCGTTCGCCGCACCGAAGCGCGATTGGGTATCGCTCTTGAAGCCATAGAGCTCCCCCGGTGATCCGCTATCGGTGCTACCCGTACCGTGCCGTAGGCCACTGTTGCGGATGATCACCATCACATGATCATAACTGTGCGGATCATCGGGGCCGGTCGCTTTCGGTAGGCCAGCCTTGCCGCGCGCTTTCCAGAGGTCGAAGTCGGCGATGCCAAGTCCGTGGCGCGTGCGGAGACTTCCCCGCTTGTTGGCCTCCTTCACGGCAGGTATGCCAATGGAATGTGCCTGATGCACGCTGGGGTACTCGCTCTCCTTCAGCGTGATGATGGTATCGATGTAGTCGCCGAGCACCGTGTACCGACCCAGGGAGATGTCCTGATAATAGCGGGACACCTCGGCCTGCTGCACCGGCAATGGATACGGGTCGAACACGCGATCTTTCCATTTGGGCAACTGCCCCTTGGGCCAATGGTCAGCGCCATTGGGCTGCGGATCCTTCTCCGGTTTCACATCGTAGTCGATCTCCACGAATAGCACCAGGATCCGGATGGTGCCATGGGGCGAGAGGTACCAACCGTGTTCGCTGCGCTGCTCCGGCTTTTCCTGGGCGGCTAGTGCGAAGGGGAAAAGGAGCGCGAGAAGTAGGAATATCCTGCACATCCCGCCGAAGGTAGTACTAGCCTTTGGGTGCCTTGTACAACCGCACGGTGCGACGGCTCCCCGAACATCAGGCTCTTCCTCGCGGATGTCACTCCGGGCTTGTCCCGGAGTCGCGTTGTGGCTTCGGTGCCTTATACAGCGGTACCGTGCTGCACGGCTCCCCGAACATCAGGCTCTTCACTACGGGCATCAATTTCGCGCTCAACTCCACGTAGGCGTTCAACGGCACAGGCAACTTGCTGCAGCCCTTCACCACCACGCGGGCATTTCGGTAGGGCTCCACATCCAGTTGCTGCACGAAGCGGGTGAACACGGCGCGTTCCAGCTGGTCCGCATCGCCTTGTGTGACGAAGGCCGCGTACGGTTGCAGGTGCGTGGCCACCAGCATGAAGGCCCAGGTGGGGATGATCGCATCGGCACTGCAATGCACGCTGACGAACTTGCCTTGGTACTGTGCCCAGTCGTGCTCCTTGCAGAAGGCGCGCAGGTCATCCTCCTTCAGCGCGATCTCCTGCCACAACAGCGGCTTCAGGTCGAAGACCACGCGCTCGCCAACTGGGTAGATCTCTTCCAGATCAAGCGTGATGATCCCGCTGGAGGCGACCTTGTTGATGATGTGGCTTTCGTCGCTCATGATAGGTCTGTTAGGCATTCATCTGCGAGATCTGCGAAATCGGCGGACGAGTCTTCCTCCTCACATGAAGCCTAATTCCAGCTGCGCCGCCTCGCTCATCATCGTCCTGTCCCACGCCGGCTCAAAGGTGATCTCCACCTTGGCGCCGTTCACACCTTGCACACTGGCCACCTTCTGCTCCACTTCGCCGGGCAGGGTCCCCGCCACCGGGCACGCCGGACTGGTCAAGGTCATCTTGATGTACACGCTGGCGTCGTCGTGGATCACCACATCGTAGATCAGCCCCAGCTCGTAGATGTCCACGGGGATCTCCGGGTCGTACACGCTCTTGAGCATGTCGATGACACGTTCTTCCAGGTGTTTCTTGTCCTCAGGTGTCATGACTTGGAAGAGTAAGCGAGGGCGTAACGCTTCATCTGATCGAGCATCGCGACCAATCCGTTGCTGCGGTTCGGGGACAAATGCTCGCGCAGCCCGATGGCATCGATGAACGTGAGCGGGGTGTTCAGGATCTCCTGCGGTGTGCGGTCGTTCAATACACGGACCAGCAAGGCAACGAGGCCCTTGGTGATCATCGCGTCGCTGTCGGCAGTGAAATGGACGAGACCGTTCTTGTGCTCAGCGTTGAGCCACACGCGCGATTGACAGCCGCGCACGATGTTCTCCTCGGTCTTCTTCTCCGGCGCAATGACGGGAAGGTCCTTGCCCAGCTCGATCAGGTGCTCGTAGCGGTCCTGCCAGTCGGAGAACATGGCGAACTCGTCCACGACTTCTTGTTGGGCTTGGGCTAAGGAATTCATATCGGTCATTCAGCCGGGCTGAATTTGTTGGACGACAGATCGAAAACGAGGTTGGCGTCTCGATCATCAATGCGTCGACGGATCATAACCCGATCGGCATCAAGCCACTGCAAGTCCAGCACCCCACCCTCGTAAGAACCCTTCCCTTCACCCAGGTCGTAGTCGAAGAACCACTTGGTTCCATTCTTCTCGAAACCAAGACACCATCTCTCAGCAGCTAGAGCGTTTGCCTGGGTGTCCCGCCAATAGAACACGGTAGCCTTAATGCTGCTGTCCTGTGAAGCACGAGTCACCCAAACAGAATCAGGAAAGTTCACCGAGGATGCAGTTCGGGCCGAGTCTGAATGACTACAGCCGTTAAGTAGCAATGTGATAAATGCTATGAATAGGACACTCTTCATCGCAACATCTTCACTGCTTTCTTCACCCCAGCGACCAGCGCATCCACCTCCGCGATCGTATTGAAACACGCAAAGCTCGCCCGCGTTGTCCCGCTCACACCGAAGCGCTCCATCAGCGGTTGGGTGCAGTGGTGGCCCGTGCGCACGGCAATGCCTTGTTGGTCGAGCAAGGTGCCGAGGTCGTAGTGGTGCACACCGTCAATGACGAAGCTGATCACACCCACTTTCTCCTTCGCCGTGCCAATGATGCGCAGGCCGTCTATAGCAAGAAGTTCCTTGGTGGCGTGCTCCAGCAGCATGTGCTCGTGTGCGGCGAATGCCGACTTGCCTCGCTCCGCCGAAGCCTTGGCGAAGGCGAAGTCGTAATCCTCCATCCAGCGGAAGGCCTCGCCCAGCCCGATGATGCCGGCGATGTGCGGCGTGCCCGCCTCGAACTTGAAGGGCAGCTTGGCGTAGGTGGTCTTCTCGAAGGTGACCACGTCGATCATCTCGCCACCGCCCTGCCAGGGAGGCATGCGCTCCAGCAGTTCCTCGCGGCCGTAGAGCACCCCGGTTCCGGTGGGACCGTAGGCCTTGTGCCCGCTGAAGGCGTAGAGGTCGCAGCTGAGGTCCTGCACGTCGATGTCCAGGTGCGCGATCGCTTGCGCGCCATCCACCACGGTGATGATGCCCCGCTTCTTGGCTTCGGCGATCAGCTCCTTCACGGGATTGATCGTGCCCAGCGTGTTGCTGACATGGCTGATGGTGAGGATGCGGGTGCGATCAGAGAATTGGTCGATCAGATGATCAGATGATCCTAATGCCAGCTCACCGGAGTCGGTCACCGGGATCACCTTCAGCTTCGCTCCATGCCGCTCGCAGGCCATCTGCCACGGAACAATGTTCGCGTGGTGCTCCATCTCGGAGATCAGCACTTCATCACCGGGTTTCAGCAGCAACTGCCCCAGGCTGAACGCCGCCAGGTTCATGCTCGCCGTGGTGCCACTGGTGAAGATCACCTCGTGCGCGTGCTTCGCGTTGATGTGCTTGCGGATGATCTCCCGAGCGGCCTCCTGCGCCTCGGTGGCCTTGGTGCTCAGCGTATGCACGCCGCGGTGCACGTTGGCGTTGATCGTGGCGTAGTAGGCGCTCTCGGCTTTGATCACGCGGCGCGGCTTCTGGCTGGTCGCAGCGTTGTCGAAGTACACTAGCGGCTTGCCGTGCACCAGTTCCTTCAGGATCGGGAACTGCGCACGGATCTCCTCCACGTTGATGGCTGGTTGCACCGCTGCAGATTTCATGTAGGCGAATGCATTGAACCGCGACGACGCGACGACGCAACGAATGCGCAACGCAATTCAAAGCGAACAAGAACGTAGCGTTCCCGTTGCGCCGTTGCGTCGTCGCGGTTGGTCCTCATAGTGCAGCGAGCTTCCTGTCGATGAGCGCAGTCAAGACCGCCCTCCAATCCTCGTTCTGCACGCGCTCCACCACCTCGGTGATGAAGGCATGGGCCATCAGCTTGCGCGCCTCGGCCTCGCTCACCCCGCGGCTGCGCAGGTAGAACAGGCCCTTCTCGTCCAAGCGGCCGATGGTGCACCCGTGGCTGCACTTCACGTCGTCCGCGTAGATCTCCAGCTCGGGCTTGGTGTACACCTTGGCGACGTCGCCGAGCAGGATGTTCGCGTTGCTCTGGTAGGCCCGTGTGCGCTGGGCGTCCTGCTTCACATACACCTTGCCGTTGAACACGCTGGTGCCCTTGCCCGCCACGATGCCCTTGTAGAGCTCGTCGCTGGTGCAGTCCGGCACGTCGTGACCGATGTAGGTGTGGTTGTCGCAGTGCGTGGTGCCGTTCAGCAGGTACACGCC
>JAEUTB010000089.1 GCA_016787995.1 Flavobacteriales bacterium
AAGCAGCGTGCCTGGTTCGATATCCGCTCCCATGATCGGTGTGTTCGGCCCGCTGAGGATGGGATAGGGCCCGTGCCCGTTCACGCTCAGTTGCGCTGCCCCCGTGCTGGCGGCAGGGGTGATGATGACCAGATGCGTGCCTGCTACCGGCGCGCTTGTCAGGGCCTCCACGGTGATGGACCATATTTCGCCTGATCCGGGTGCGCCCACGCGATAGGAGCCTGATCGCGCCACTGCGGTGGTCAACACCGCCGCTGGTGCGCCGGATGCCTCAAGCCCGGTCACTTGTCGATCCGTGTCGGTGGCGGAGTTCAACACCAAAGGCCTATCGAGTTGCACCTGGGCTCCGAGGTGGACGGAGAAGATGCACGTGAGCAAGAGGAATGCGGACCGATGCATCTAACGTGGTTTGAAGCAGCACCGTGAGTTACCCAACGTGACGTTATTCGGGTTGGCCCATCGTTGGGCCGTGCAGTTCTGGAAACCGACTTGTACGGCCGAATTCGCGTGGTTGGAAGAATCGTCGATCCACTCCCACGCATTGAATAATCCGGTCAGTTGATCGGCGTATTGGGAACAGGCGAGGTAGAACTCATCCCAGTTGCATAGACGGCCACCAAGGTTGGTGCACCGATCGGCGGCGGGGAACCAGAGTGTATTGCCTTGATCAGCACGTTCTATGCACACCTGGTCACCCAAAGCAACGGTGCCTGGAGGGCAACCTGCTTCTGACCGGTTGGTGATGATCCAGGCATCACCCGCGCGCACCACCTCCACGAGCGCTCCTTGGATGATCTGTCCACTCGCAGGTGGAAGTCCATCGGGTCTTAGCAACGCGAAAGCTTGGGATCCGGCACAGATCAAGGTACTTGGTCCACGGAGATCGCTCGGTGCGATGAAGCGCAGCAGGGTGCCGTTGCCCGGTTCCGTTATCGGTGCTGAAGGTGTCAACGAGACAACTGATCCGTTGATGGTCGCTTCAGCCCACGTATTCACGCCGATCAACGACCCCTCCACCGTGATGGCCGCATGTTGAGAGTCGGGTGCCGCGAGGCCATCGATGGCGCGCGCCTCGTTCGGTCCGGTGAACGTCACTGGACCGTTCACTTCGAGCTGTGCAAGGGATGCCTGCACGAGGAGCGATACGAAGACAGTGGTGGGTATCCTCATCGGTCGAAACAGCAACGGAAGTTGTGGATGGACTGTGGTGTTCTGGAGAAGCCGAACTCACACGCGATACCTTCCTGGATATCCGGCCCGTTGTAACCCTCACCCATCACCTTGCCATCATTATCGTTGTTGTGGGCGTCCTCTACCCATTCGTACCCACTCACCGTGGTGATGAAAGCAGGGATCCGACGGCAGACACTGGCCCACTCCCCGAAGGTGCAAAGGCGTCCTCCGCGTGCTTCGCAGGTGTTCACTGCACCATAGAAGGAAGCGGTTTGATGCACGCTATCATCCATGCAGAATAAAGCGCTTCCAGGAAAAGAACCGACAGGGCAAGGACGGGAGTTCCAGTTGATCATCTGGAAGTGAACGCCATCGAACAACAACCGGTTGGGAACACCGACAGCAAGATCCGCACTATCCACCGGTGATCCGCCCCACTTCACGATGGGATAGGGTCCGGTCCCGTTCAGGGTCAAACTCGCTCCAGCTTCGTTCGTTCCTTGTGGAACGATGGTCACGAGCATGCCCACCTGCAGGGAACTCGGCGCTGGTTCAAGGGTTCCGGAAAGAAGAAGCGTGCCGGTGGTCACGGCCGTCGTCAACGTTCCGCGACGATCCACGTCGGCGCTAACGGCAGCATCCTCTTCAAGGGGTACACCGAGTCCATGCACTTGACGGTCTTCAGGGGCGGTGCCGGTAAGTTCCAAGCGCACAGGGATCTCCAACTGCGCGCACACCACAGTGGGGAACAAGGCAAGGACGAGTAGCACTTCCTTCATCATTCCTTGCGCAATTTGATCGTGGTCTGGCCGTCTACGCGCAAGAAGTAGGCACCACTGGCCAAGGAGCTCAGATCCATCGTTGCCAACGAAGACGGCTCAAGGCCAGGCTGGAGGACGATGCGCCCCGTACCATCGATCACTTCGAGGGTGCGGATCGTTCGACCGTTCAGTGCATGCACCACCAGGGGACCAGCTGTGAGCGTCGGCCAAACATGAAGGTCCGCTGTGGCGAACAAGGTCGGTGAAGCTGTCGGCGCATTGGCATCGAAGGCCGTCACATACGACCATGGTGCCGTCATCGAGGCGCTGACCGTGTTCTCGGATGCGGTGTTCGAACTGATCAACGCCGACCACGGACCGGCTTCATCGGATGCCCGGAAAAGGCCAAGGTTCTCCGCCGTAAGGCCATTAAGTTCCACTGGATCATACCGGAGCACCAGATCCGCTGTTCCCGCGACCGTGTTGGGCGCATCCACCAAGAACCAGCGGGCGATGCTGGGATCGCCCTCCAGGAACGACCGCGGAATGTGCCCGCGCGTGATCGTGATCGGTCCGGTGACGGATGTGGCGGTAATGCCCAAGCCTAAACCTCCTGGTTCGGCGCCGTTCAATGGGTCATCGGTCAGGATGCGTGTCACTTCCGTTCCGCTTCCTCGGATAGGCGCACCATCGGCCTCCACCACTGCGCCACTTTCACCCAGGTCGATCAGCCCATCGTTGATCACGGTGGTGCCGGTTTGAAGTGACAAGGTCAATGGGCCATTAAGTCGCAAAGTGGTGCCAGGTGCGATGTGCATCGAACCACTTACGAATTCAACGGACTGAGCTGGGCATGTCCACGAGACAAGGATGGCGCAAAGGGTGATCAAGCTGGACTTCATGCAGGTTCAAAGATAGCGGAAGAGCCCTCCCGCCTTAGGGGTGGTTGGCTAGCTTTGGCACCAAACAAGGATTCCATGGACGTGAAGGGTGCCATTGCCGACCATATGGGTCATTT
>JAEUTB010000097.1 GCA_016787995.1 Flavobacteriales bacterium
CGGCGCTTCGTCCTTCTTCAGCCCTTTGATCTCCGTGTCCATGGTGATGCCTTCCAGCACCTCGATGTCCAGGCCATCGCTCAGGCCGGTCTTGATGTAGGTCTTCTTCCAACCTTCACCCTCCTTCACATCCACGAAGGCGCTATCCCCTTTGGTATTGAAGGTGACGATGCCTTCGGGGATCACCATGGCATCGGCTTTCCGTTCCAATACGATGTCGGCATTGGCGCTGTAGCCCGAGCGGAGGGTCTGCCCTTCATTGAGCTTCACGGCTGCGCGGATCTCGAACTGGATGGCGCCCTGATCTTCCACGCCTTTGGGTGCGATGTACTCCAGTTGAGCATCCCACTTCGCCCCGGCCACGGCACCTACGGTAAGCACCACGGGCATGCCGAGCTTCACCTTGCCCACTTCGCTCTCGTCCACCTTGCCTTGGAAGATCAGGTCGTTCATATCGGCGATGGTGGCGATGGTGGTACCCTCGTTGAAGTTGTTGCGCTCCGTGACGCTGTTGCCTTCTTTCACCGGCACGTCCAGCACCATGCCCGTGATGGTGGAACGCACGATGGTGTTGCCCGCGCTGGTGCGGCTGATCCCGTCGCGCACCACTTGCAAGGCTTCCTTGGCCGCATCCACTTCCTGCTTGGCATTGCGCAGGCCGATGTCATACCCCTGCATTTCGCTCGCACTGATCACACCCCGATCGGCCAGGGGTTTGTTGCGGTCGAAGGTCATTTGCGCATTCTGCAGGTTGATGTCGGCACTGCGTACGCGTTGCTCAGCCTGGCTCAGTGAGAGCATGTCCGGCACGATCTGGATCTTGGCCAGTTGATCGCCCTTCTTCACCTGTTGGCCAGCTTCCACGTAGAGTTCGAGGATGATGCCGCTCACCACTGGTTTGATCAGTACTTCCTTGCGCGGTACGATGCTGCCATTGGCCACCGTCTTGCGAACGAGTTCATGCTTGCGCGGCTTCTCCACGGCGAACTCCACGGGTTTCTCAGCGCTCTTCTGATAGAGGAACCACAAGGTCCACAGGAAGAGCCCGACCCCAAGGCCGATGAACAGGATGCGACGGAAACGTTTCATAGGTGCAGGTGATGATGGGTTCAGGTGCCGCTGCGCAAGGCTTCCACGGCACGGATGGACAGTGCGCGACGGGCGGGTACAAGGCCGGCGAAGAGGCCACAGATGATGAGCACGACCAACGACACCACCGCTACAGTGAGGTCCACTTCGGGTCGGGCGAAGAAGTCGCTATCGATGCCCATGGCATTGATGCCTTCGAGCAGGAAGACCCCGCTCACCAAACCGATGTATCCGGCGATGAACGTGAGGGTGAGGGCTTCGAGCAGGATCTGCACGGTGATGTTGGTCGGTGTGGCACCGAGGCTGCGCCGTATGCCGATCTCCTGCGTACGCTCGCGCACGATCACGAGCATGATGTTGCTTACACCGACCACGCCGGAGATGAGGGTGAGGATGCCGACGAACCAGCCCAGACCGGTGATGGCGAGGAAGAGGTTGTTGGTCATGTCGAACATCTCCTCCACGTTGAAGCTGCCAAAAGCCATCTCATCATCGGGATGCACGCGGTGTTTCTCCGCCATCATGCGTTTGATGGATTTCTCCAGATCACCGGCCTTCACGCCCGGTTTGGCGGTGATGGCGAACCAGTGCACCTGGTTCATGGCGTTGAAGGCATGCTGGAAGGTGCTGAATGGCACGTAGATGGTGGCGTCCTGGTTCTGGTCCATCTCGGCCGTAGCCTTGGTCTTATGGGTACCCACCACCTTGAAGTAGACACCGTTGATCTTGATGAAGGTGCCGAGCGGGTCCTCTTCGGTGCCGTAGAGCACATCCACCACACGCTGACCGATCACGCACACTTTGCGGGCATCGGCCACGTCCTTCTCGTTGATGAAGCGCCCACCGGTGAGGCCCGTGCCTTGGATGCGCATGATGTCGGGCATGTCGCCGTTCACGTTGAACGGACCGGTCTTACCGTTGTACACCACGTTGTTGGCGCCGTTCCAGCCTCCGAGTTGCAGCCGCGGAGCAAGCGCATCCACGCCCGGTATCCGCTGACGGATGGCATCCACATCGCTGTTGTCGAAGTCGAAATTGCGGCCGCGCGGGAAGCCGGCATAGGGCAAGGAGGTCACCTGGGTCCAGATGAAGCAACTGTTGCTTGCCCATCCGCTAAAAGCCCTGTTCACGCCATTGGCCAGGCCGTTGCCCGCACCGAGCATGAGGATGAGCATGAAGATGCCCCAACCCACGCCGAAGGCGGTGAGCGCGCTGCGCAGCTTGTTGCGGCTCAGCGTTTGCCAGATCTCGCTCCAACGATCGCTATCGAACATGGTGTTGAATACAAGGGACAGG
>JAEUTB010000103.1 GCA_016787995.1 Flavobacteriales bacterium
CCCTGAAGAAAGAAGGTGGAAAGACCTTCACCAAGGTGATCCGTATGATGAAGAAGGAAGGCAGCAAAGGCTACTCCTTCGTAGAGCAAGTCGTGCCGACCGATGAGGCCGACAAGCTGCTTGCCTCCGGTAAGTGATCCTCTGACCCATTGCTGAAAAGGCCGTCCGCCATCCGGCGGAGGGCCTTTTCAAGTATTCGGACCTTTCGCCTTCGCCGGGGTTTCGGCATTAGAAGCATGGCATTCTTCGGACTTTTCGGGAAAAAGAAGGACGAGGCCAAGGTAGCCAGCGAGAAGCAGGACCTCGACCAAGGCCTGGAACGCTCGCGTTCGGGCTTCTTCAGCAAACTCGCACGCGTGGTGGCCGGTAAGACCACCGTGGATGACGCGGTGCTCGATGACCTGGAAGAAGTGCTCGTGACCAGTGACGTGGGCGTGGAGACCACCCTGCGCATCATCCAACGGATCCAAGACCGTGTGAAACGCGACAAGTACGTGGGCACGGGGGAGCTGAACGCTATGCTCCGCGAGGAGATCGCCGCATTGATGAAGGACCCCACGCCCGTGGATCCGGCCATCAAACCCTATGTGATCATGGTGGTGGGCGTGAACGGTGTGGGCAAGACGACCACCATCGGCAAGCTCGCACACGCCTTCAAGCAAGAGGGCAAGACCGTCGTGCTGGGCGCTGCGGATACCTTCCGAGCCGCTGCGGTGGACCAACTCCGGATCTGGAGCGAGCGTGTGGGAGTGCCCTTGGTACAGCAAGGCATGGGTGCCGATCCTGCTGCCGTAGCTTATGATACCGTGGAGAGCGCCAAGGCCAAGCATGCCGACGTGGTCATCATCGATACCGCCGGGCGTTTGCACAACAAGGTGGGCCTCATGAACGAACTCACCAAGGTGCGCAACGTGATGCGCAAGGTGATACCCGATGCGCCCCATGAGGTGTTGCTCGTGCTGGATGCCAGCACCGGGCAGAACGCCATCGAGCAGGCTCGCCAGTTCACCAAGGCAACGGATGTCACGGCCTTGGCATTGACGAAGATCGATGGCACCGCGAAGGGTGGAGTAGCCATCGGCATCAGCGACGAGTTCAGCATCCCCATCAAATACCTCGGGGTGGGTGAGGGCATGCACCACTTGCAGCTCTTCGACAAGAAGGCCTTCGTGGAAGCGCTCTTCAAGGAGTGACCTGCCTCGGTCTACGCGGCCTCGGCTTCTTCGACCACCGGGATCCGGTGCCAACGCGGGTCCGGCTCCACGGCCAGCATCAACATGTCGTCGATCTGTTCGCCTTCCTTGCGCCAATCGTTCAACGCTTCAACCATGCTGAGCTCGGCCTTTTCGAGCGGTGTGGCCGCATGCGTGCAGACCAGGTCCACCAAGCGCTTCAACGAGAATTTCAACCGTTGTTCGGCGTCGAACTGGTCCACCACACCATCGGTGAAGAGGTGCAGGCGGCTCGTCGATCCGAGTTCAAGGTGGATGTCCTCAAGCCCGTTCCACCCATTCATCATGGTGGGCAAGGGCCGCTGGCCACGAAGCACTGTCACGTGGGTGCCCATGGAATGGATCACCGAGCAGCCAAGACCACTGAAGTAGGCGCGCCGCTCCCGGCGGTCGAAATGCACCACCGCCATTTCTGCGCCGTCTTTCCTTCCGCTGTTATCCCGCTTCAGCAGCCGGTCGAGCGCGATCTGGGTGCGCCGGATGAGTTCACTGCCCTTGTCTATCCGGTCCTTATAGACCAACTCGTTAAGAATGCCGTGGCACAGCATGGATAGTAGCGCTCCCGGCATGCCGTGTCCCGTGCAATCCATGATCACCAGGAATCGGTGATCGCCGTGCCCTCCACACCAGTAACTGTCGCCTCCGACCGTATCTCGCGGGCGATCGAGAACGTGTACTTTGCTGAACAGTTCGGTATGCGCACCGAGGTCCGGCAGTAAAGCGCTCTGGATCTGGCGGGCGTAGCGCAGACCGTTCAATGTGTCCGACCGTTGGGTGCTCAATACAGTGTTGGCGGCTTCCAATTCCTGGCGTACTTCATGCAACCGCTTGCGCATACGACCCTGCACCCGTACGAATTGCAAGGCGAGGGAGAAGAGCAGCACCGTTACGCTCGCCACATTGAAGGAGAGGAACCATCGTCTGGTCTCCTGAGTGATCGCCCCTAGCGGATCGCCGAGATCGATGACCGGGTCGAAAAGCGTGAAGGCTAGTACGATCGTTACTTCCAAGGCTACCCATCCGATCGCGATGACCCGGCTTTGGAACGTGAGCGCGCCGGCCAACGCCACGAACGACCAGAACATGACCATGCCACTGGCCATACTGCCACCAAGTACGGCTTGGAACAGGAAGGGTAGGAGCAGACTGAAAAGGACCTGGACGCGCATGCACCAAGCCATGCGTCCGCTTAGTCGGCATAGCGCCAGATTAAGGAGCGTGATGACCACGAACCCCAAGGGAATGGCGGCGCACCGGTATAGTCCGAACGCTACGCACAATACGGTCCAGACAAGTGCCCCGAGACCCAAGCCCAGACAGAGCAGTTTGAACATGCTCAGCCGGATGCGCTCGTTCTGTTGCTGGATGGTCATATTCCCGGGTTGGAGCATTTACCTATTCCATTGGAAGCACGGTCAACGGTACCCCTAGCAATTCGCTGAAGGTCTCCGCGGCTTCTTGCATGAACTCATCATCCTGCTCCACACACCACTCGATCACATACGCGTGGCCGCTGTCGATGCCTTTCTTGACCTCGTTCAAGAGCATGTAGATGGCCTTCAGCGATGAGGAGTTGAAGTAGTTCAAGCGAAAGTGGAACACCGATCCGGGCGCGGGCATCTCGCCGGCACGGAAGAGGCGTTCGATGATAGGCTGGTAGAATTCGCTGGCGTTCTCGGGTACGGAGATGCCGATGATGGAGAACCGGTTCGACGCCGGATCCGAAGTGATCGCGGGCGTGTTCTTAGTAGCCGGTATGTTCATGGCTTCCATGGTCAAGCGCGTTTGAGTGATGTGGTGACCTGACTGGTGCAGCGGAAAAGGTCGTTGCTGGCCGGCTGGATATCGGCCGTGATGCGTCGTCCACCCTTCCGGGCGATCTGCAACATGCCCAATCCGGCGCCACCTTTTTCGCCGAAGCCTTGGTTGAGCATCTGGTCCTTGAAGGCGGCGGTCAGTTGCTCCTCGTTCATCTGGCTGATGGTGCGCACACAATCAACCAGCCGCTGCGCATCGCTTTGATTGGCCGTGTTGCTGATGCTCACGATGAGCGTGTCGTCCTGGATGCGCCATTGGAAGTCCACATCGTTGCTCGCATTGTACCGCTGGGCATTGTCCAGCAATTCCAAGGCGATGCCCACGAGCTTTTTCAGATCGCTGCGTTGCCCAAGGTTGAACAGGGCGATGCAATTCAGCAGGTCAAGGAGTTGTATCCTGACCTCACTGGTCAGTTGCCCCTTGTATTCGAGCAGATTCTTGTCCATGGTTTCCAGATTTGATCAGGCTGCGAATCGCAGGCCCATGATGAGGATATCGTCGGTCTGTGGGTTCTCGCCCTTCCAGTTCTCCAATGCGTTGATGGTGGCTTCTCGGGTGGCGAGCAGTGGGTCGTTCAGCCGTTCTTCCAACGTGGCCCGCAGGCGCTTCAAGGAGAACTTCTGACGGCCCTGTTCTCCTCCGAATTGATGCAGTACGCCATCGCTGAAAAGGAAAAGGTTGTCGCCCGGTGTCAATTTCATGTGGTGCTCCTGGTAGCCGTTCGGGCGTTCGAAATGTCCGTCTCCGAGCGGTAGCACATCACCTTTCACGCGCTCCAGTTTTTCTTCGCGCTGGATCAGAAGGGGTAGTTGTGCACCAGCGAACTGCAGGTCGCCGGACTTGAGATCGATGCAGCACAATCCGATGTCGAATCCATCGTCGTAGCCGCTGCTGGCCTGTCGGCCACGCATGGTCTGCGCAACGTGCTCGTGAAGCATGTCCAGTATACGGCCGCAGCCAGCGTTCGGTTCTTTGGCGATCAGCTCATTGAGGCCGTAGTAGGCGATGAAGGTCATCATGGCCGCTGGTACACCATGGCCGGTGCAATCGATGGCAGCGACGTACAACCGATCTCCGACCCGTTGCAGGTAGGGAAGGTCTCCGCTTACCGTGGCCAAGGGTCGATAGTACAGGAAGCTATCCGGGATGATCGCTCGCAACTGGGCTTCATCGGGCACGATGGCCGATTGTATGGTCTGGGCATAGCGCAAGCTGCTCTCGATATCCTGGTTCTTGGCCTCCAATTCGGTATTAAAGGCTTCGATCGCCCGCTTCTGCGTGATGATGGTGAGCTTCTTCTTCCGTTGCACCGACCAGGCCCACGCCATGTAGACCGCAAGGCCCAGCATGATCATGGCGCCGAACAGGCTGTAGCGTTTCATGGTGCGCTCCGAGCTGCTTTCGAGTTCCAGGATCCTCGTCTTGGCTTCTGAAGCCTGGTTCTTCTGTTCAAGCAGCTCCACGTCACGCTGACGTTGTTGGCGCTCCATGCTCATACGATCCATGCTCATGGCTTGGAGCAACTTGGTGTTCTCAAGATCACGGATGAGTCGTTCGTTCCTTTCGGCGGATAGCGCGGCTTCTGCGAGTTGGAGTTCCTTCTGGGCGCGTTCGCGGGCCAGCATCTCTTCGCGGCGACCGCTCTCCTCGAGGTTCTTCTCCGCCAGGAGGAGCGCGAGTCGTTTTTCCTGGTTCTCGGTGGTCAATGCCAGTTCGGTCAATTCCGCCCGATGTTGCTGCTCCCGGTTCAGCCGTTCGAGGTTCTCGCGCTCTTGACGCAGGATGCGCGACCTTTCCGCAGAGGCTTCGCGGGACTGTGCTTCCCGTTGCGCCAGCAGGTTCTCGCGGTGCGTGCGCGCTGAACGCTCGAAGGACCTCGCGCTGGCCGCATCACCTTGGCGCAGGTGGATCGCGGCGATCAATTCGCACAGCAGGGCTTGTTCACGCTCACTTTCAGCCTCCTTGGCGATGCTCAAGGCGGTCCCCGCTTGTGCAAGGGCTGCGGATGCATCGCCTTCGTACAACATCACCAGCGCGGCCGTCCGCAGTACCATGGCTTCACCCTCTCCGTCGTCCGCGCTCCGGGTCATGTTCAATGCATCGGCGAGTTGACGTTCCGCGTAGTCGGAGTCGCCACGAAGTGCCGCGGCCACAGCGCTGTTCACCAAGGTGCTCCTGCGCAGCATGGGGGCATCGTCCAACAGGATGATGGCACGCTGATAGAGTTCCATCGATTCCGCTGCACGCGGCGTCTTGTTCAAGAGCTCGGCAAGGTTGTTCGCGGCGATACCGGCCTGAAGCGTTCGTCCGTTCTTCAAGGAGATGGCCATGACCTGTTCTTCCAGTTCAATGGCGCGCAAAGTGGCCCCCGTCTGGGCGTGGGCCGTGGCCATCATCGCCAGTAGTTCAGCCTGAAGCGCGGCATCACCATAACGCATGACCTCGCCGATCGAGACGTTCAAGTGTGCCAACAAGGTCGCTGCTGGTAAGGTGTGCTGCTCGGCTTCAGCCATCAATTTGATCTTCATCAGCCGTTCATGGCGCTGATGTTCGGGTATGTTCCCCGTTTCATTCAAATACTCCAGCGCCCTTTCTGGACTTCCCAGTTCAATGCTGATATCGGCCATTTCGAGCATCAGGGGGATGCGCACCGCAGGCTGATCGACCCCGGTCACGGATACGCAACGTAGGCCTGCCATGGTGGCTCCTTCCAGATCGCCCTTTGCTCGTTGCGCACGGGTCAGTTCCAACAGGACCGCTGGAAGTGCACCGCGGTCGTTCATCCTTTCGGCCTCGATGGTCGCCAACAGGGCATACTCCACCGAACGCGCCGATCGACCCTGGTCACGCTCCTCTTTGGATAGGGCGGAAAGAAGCTCGGCACGGCGGGCACCGGGTGCTGCGTGCAGCAGGTCCGATACGAGTTGGTCCGTGATGGGTCCCTGCCCTTGTGCGACCGCCAACGACGTGCACAGGACCAGGAGGTATGTCAGGCCGGCTTTCATTGTTCGATCAACCGATAGGTGAGCTTGCCCGATAACTCACGACCGTTCAGGATCAACGGTACGGTACCGTTGTTGTAGGGGCTTACGACGTGGCGATCGACATCCAGGATGTTGTAGCACCCGAGGTCCATGGTCCAACGGCCGGTTCCGCCGGACCGCCAGGTGACGCCACCGTTGATGATGAGCTCCGATGGCCACTGGATGAGTTCCATGACCTCCTGTTCCTGATCGGTGAACTGGTACGAACTGCGGCATTCGTTCCAGATGGCCGTGGTACGTAAGGTCCATTGCGGACCCAGCTCGACGGACAGGATGGCTGTGGCTTTTTGCCGCGGAAGCCCTTGGAGCTGATCGGCCCAGGGTTCAGGTAATTGGGTCTCTGGAAGGGAAATGTCCGCAAGGGCCCGGTGCAGACCATAACTGAATTGCATGAAGATTCGGTCGCGATCCAACGTATATCGGAGGTCCACACCTTCGGTACCGGCGCGCTCGCGATTGATGTAGTTGTCCAAGGAAACCGCATCGAACACGTACACGATGGGATCCTCGATCGAAGTTCGGTAGACGTTGGCGGTGAATTGGTCACCACCACCGATGCGCAATCCCGTCTCCACTTCCAGGGTGTTCGCATATTCCGCCTCAATGGTGCCATCCGTAGGACCATAGTTGAGGTTCATGATGGTTGGTACTTTGAAGGCCCTGCTTGCCAGTGCTTTCATGTGCCAACGCCCCGTGACTTTCGCGTAGGACGCACGCGGCGCCATGAACATGCCGGACAGGTCGTTGAGCTCGTACCGGAAACCGGCGGATAGGTCGCCCAAACGTCCGGATGACACCGCCTCTGCGAAGCACGCGATGTCGTGCATCGCTATGGTACGGGCATCGTTCATGATGAAACGTGGACCGTTGCGGACGAAGAACGTGGAGATCTGCCGGTAGCCTTGAACACCGAGCCGGAAGTCCAACCACTTCGTAGGTCGATAGCCTGCGTGGCCCATCACACTCGTTCGAACATTCGATGTATTGGAGCCGATGCGCTGATCATCGACAGTGTTCACGTAATACCAGGGTATCTGGTCAGCGTGCGAGAACTTCCAACCGAAATTGAAGCGTTCGCCGACCGTTCTGCGCTGTTCAAGACCCAGGATGACGTCACGCATCCGTACGCTGTATCCGCCGTCGGATACCTCGTAGTTGTCGTCCATGTAGTACACATGGGCCCGTAAGGTGCGCCAACGATATCCGAATTGGAAACAAGCGGCCTGCCCAGCCGTGCTGTCGGCCAAGTCGATGGCCCGACCATCCGGAAGCGTGTAGCTGCGGTTCGATCGTTTTCCGCGGTGGATACTCGCCAGATAGCTCACTTCCTGCTCCAAGCCCAGTGCGTTGTTGCCGCTCACCACCACCTCGCTCTTGGCCGTGCCTTCGGCGGTGACACTCCCGAGCACGCTGACCTGACCACCAGTCGCATGGCGCGCGGTTCGGGTGATGATGTTGATCACCCCCAAGGCTGCATAGCCCCCATACAGAACGGAACCAGGGCCTGAGATCACCTCGATACGTTCCACATTGTCCAATGGAATGCGGTTGCCGATTGCATAGGTCCCGAAATCGTTCTCGTTGAGCTGCATCCCATTGAGCATGAACAGGCATTTCCCTTCTTCCGCCCAAGTGCCATGGATCGCGATCCCGATGACGTCGTCCACATCGCGACCGAAGGTTATTCCAGGCACCAGTTGCAGCGCTTCGAGCAAGTTGCGGGCACCGCTGGCTTTGATCTGTTCAGCGCTGAGCACGGTGATGCTCACCGGAGCTTTTCGCACGTCCGTTTCCCCCAAAGCGGACAGGTCCGCACGAACCACCTTGCGTTCATTATCCAACGCTTGGTCCAGCAGTTCCTCCCCATCGTTGGCGATGAGGCGTTGAGGTTCCGTGAGCGGTTGAGCCACCGCCTTGAAGCCAAGAAGAATAAAGAGGAGTAATGCAGACCTTCCCATGCCTAACACACTTGCCCCGTAGGGCGTCTTCGTTCAACCAGATAGCCGGGAGAGGCTGCTCGGGACCTTGTATCGTGCGGGCGTGGGCCAGGGTTACGTCCGGGACGTAGGAGAAGGAATGGTGCGCTCCAAAGGCAGGTGTATCCGCACTTGGGTCCCTTCAGCATCGCTGATCAAGGTGATGCGACCGCCTAATTGACGCATACACTCGGCGATGATGACGAAGCCAAGGCCGGTGGCCGGGCCTCGACGTTCCGCGTCATCCAATTGGGAAACGCCTTGCAATTCCCCTTCGAGCCGGGCGATGACGGCAGGCGGGATGCCAATACCGTTGTCCGCGATGGTGAGGATGTACCCATCCGATCCGAACTCTTCGGAGATGGTCACTTTGGAGGCGTGCGCATGGGCATGCACGTTCATAAGCGCATTGTGAACGACGATGCGAAGGAGGTCGGCATCGGTGCGCACCGTGGATGTCTGAGCGACTTCGTTCATGGCAACGATGCCAGCTCGTTCGAGCATTTCCTGTACCCGGAAGAGCACTCCTTCGGCGATATCGCGCACCACCACCGTACGGATATCAGGCCCGAAGCGTTTGCTGCGTGTTCTTATCCAGGTGAGGAGGCTCTCCGCATTGCTGTGCAGTTTGGTCGTACTGGCGCTCAGGTCAGCCAATGTTTCCGCCAGGTCGTTGCCGGGCCGCCCTTCGCGTAGGAGGACCTCCGCACTGTGCGCCACGCGGGCCACGAAGCGGAGGGGGGGGACCACATCATGCGAGATCACGGAGATGAGCTTCTCCTGATGGGCCAATGCGTTCATGAGTTCCTTGTTCGCGTGCAGCAGCGCTTCGGTCTGGTCCGCCACGTTCTCTTCCAACCACTTGTTCCGTTTCCTCAAGCGCACCGTGTTCAGCTTAGCACCGCCCCAAAGAAGTGCACCAAAGAGCGTGGCGCCGAGGATGAAAGCGGGCCAGGTGGCCCAGAAGGGTCTTCGGACGCGGAACCAGTACGTGGTCTCCGGTTCGATGCCACGGGCAACGGACCCCACCTTCCTGATGTAGACCGCGTAGTCACCGGATGGAGGTCGGACCAACTTCACGGTGCGCTCTCCGGTCGGTATCAATCGCCATTCATCGACCAATCCTGGAACCAGGAACTCGAATTGAGCGTTCTCCGGATCGCCCCAGTAGGGTACCGAGAAGTCGAACTCGATATCCTCCACATCATGTTCGATGATCAGGTAGTCATTCTCTCGCCATTGCTTGCCATTCACACGCACATAACCATGGATCAGGCCCAGTTCGGGGAACGGGTCCGGGATCGATCCGGGGAAGAACCGCACCAGACCCTCGATGGTGGGGTAGGACACTGAACCGTCCGGAAGTGCGATGTACGCTGGGTCGCAGCCTCCGTTGAATTCCAAGTTGACCATACCTGTCGCGGATCCGAAACGGGCCAAATACGGCCGTTGGGCTTTATCCTTGAGGTAGGTCCGTACATCCGCCATGGTCGTGTGGATCAGTCCGCGGTTGGTACTGATCCAAAGGATACCGTCACGCAGGAGAAAGCTGTGCGCGTAGTCCAAACAGTTCAACGGGTCGTTGGGTAGCCGTATCGCTGAATCTCCCTGTACCAAGTACCAGCCGTTGCCATAGGTGCCCACCAACAACAGATCTTCCACTTGGGAGATGGCCCTCACATCCATATCCTTCAGGCCATTCACGGGTCGGAAGGTCGAATGGTCCGATGAGCCGATGTAGAGCCCACGGTCGCAGCCGTAAAGAAGGGTGCCTTCCGGGCTTACCGAGAGGACCGATGGCCAGTCTTGATAGCCCTGCACGGGTAGGCGTACCAGGTCCCGGAAGCGACCCGAACGCCATACCTTGATATGACCAGCCAGGCTAACGAGGATGGAATCGCCGTGAGGTTTCATCGCCACACCGCGCTCCACTCGCGGTAGAACGATCTCTTCCACAGCGGTGATCGGGTCGTAGCGGATCATTTGAGTATCACGCCAGGCCCAGATCTTCCCTTCATGGTCCTTCGGAAGGTAGAAGTTGTCCACGTTGGAAAGGCTCTCCAATCGCTTGCAGCCTGTGGTCGACTTCTGATAAGCTTGGCGGTCCGCGGTGAAGATGACACTGCCGTCGGGGGTGAGCGCTTGCGCGAAGACCGAGGATCGTGTGATCACGTGGCCTTCGCACACGGAGCGGCTCAGCATTTCGGCAC
Organism: Flavobacteriales bacterium; assembly: GCA_016787995.1. GTDB lineage: Bacteria > Bacteroidota > Bacteroidia > Flavobacteriales_F > PHOS-HE28 > PHOS-HE28. The sequence continues at coordinate 10,281 of JAEUTB010000103.1, forward strand.
GTAGCACGTGCAGGCCCGTGGTGGAAGTGCCCACGAGGATCGTACGTGCCCCGGGGATCTCCAGAACGTCGGTGATCGTGTGGGCTGGGGGAATACCCGTCGAAATGGTCTCGGCCACAAGTCCATTATCGACCGGGTCCGAACGAAGCACGATGAGCTGTTGATCGAACACCATATGTGCAACGGGATGGCCCTGATGCCAGAAGACAATGGGCCATGGTGTGCCGTCCGGTATGGGATCCCCCTTCACCCTGACCGGCACAGCCGCACCGGTTTTCGGATCCAGGGAGTGGACCGTGCCGGACTCATCCGTTCCGAAGGCCGAGCCTGCTACAACGAATATCCTGTCCATCCGTACTGAAAGAGGGACCTGTCCCACTCGTGTGGTGTCGTGCCAGAGCCAACAGCTATCCTGTCCGATGATCACCATGTCCTGTGCGCTCGTGGCGAAACAGGCTTTGCGCCGGTGCGGTTGATCCGTGAACGCCTGCTTTGGTCGGCTTAACCTAGCGTAGAGCTCCACCGATGGCAAACCTCCGGTCATCTGGAAATTCTGGTGATCGGAGTGGATCATCACGGGTGCGATATGTCCATGGATATCATACCCGTTCCCGTTGGCATCTTCTACGATGACCTCGCCCAGTGCCGTCGTCAGGATGTTGCGGATACGTTTGGCGGTCAACGCACCACGCCCCTTCAACTCGAATGTCCGAAGTGCGCCACCATCATAACGGACCAAGCCGCCTTCCGTGGCGATCCATACATAGCCTGCGGTATCCAACTCCATGTGTACCACACTGTTCTGTGGTAGGCCATTGTTCGAGTTGAAGTGCCGCCAAACCCTGTATTCCTGAGCCTGTGCAAGGTGCAAGGAGGCACCAAGTAGCATGGCCAGCAACGCGAGGCTCAGTCCAAGGGGCTCGCTCTTGCTCATGTCCTTCGGTAGCCGTGTGCGTTCACCAGGGTTTGCAACTCCAAGGCGTTCTGAACGTCCAGTTTCTCGAAGAGTCGAGCCTTGTACGTCGCAGCCGTACTGATGCCGATGCCCATACGTTGCGAAATCTCCTTCACACCAAGGCCGGCCAGGATATGGTCCAGGACGAGCAATTCCTGTTTCGACAACCGCTCGAAGGGTGATCGTTCATGTGTCCCCCCGCGATCCAAGCTCTGCATCTCCAGCCCATGCCCGATATAGACCTTGCCATCAAGCACGTGGCGGATAGCCTTGATCACTTCGTCTTCCGGCGCTTCCTTGTTCAGGTATCCAGCGCAGCCTAGGGCGATCACCCGTTGTGCGTACAGCCGTTCAGGGTTCATGGAGTAGACCAGGATGCGCATACCCGGGTAGGCTCTTCGGATATCCTCGATGTGCTCCATGGCGTTACCATCGGATAGTTGCAGGTCGAGGATGAGCAAGGTGGGGGGACCTTCGACGGAAAGCAAAGCCAGCAGCCCGCGGATGGTGGCCACATCGTGCACCACCAGATAGGGCAGCTTCAGCGTGATCAAGTTCCTGAGGCCTCGACGGATGATCACGTGATCATCGAGGATCAGGATACGTGCGTAAGGGGTGTGTGGGCTCATGCTGACAAATGCCAGTTCAAAAACGGACCCCTTCGGGTCGAATTCCTTCTACGCGTGCAATTCGGGGAGAGCCATACCCTTGCACAAGCATTCTTCATTTCCGCCCCGGCCCCGGGTGATCGGACTTGGTGTCGCTATAACACCTTGTTCGGTCGGGAGAGACCCGGGGTCCGGTGGCGGAAACTTCCTTGACAGGCCGAAGATAACCGCCGGAAGTGCCTCGAGGGCTGGCCTGCCGTTAGCTTTGCCCCGCTCGTCACTACGGGCTCCACTGAATGAAAGTCCGCACGCTCAGGCCTACGAAGGTCAACGTTGTCACGCTCGGTTGTTCGAAGAACACCTTCGATAGTGAGGTGATGATGGCTCAGCTCAAGGCCAATGGCATCGCTGTGGACCATGAATCCGATTCCGGGGAACACAACGTGGTGGTGATCAACACCTGCGGCTTCATCGACAATGCCAAGCAGGAGAGCATCGATACCATCCTGAGCTATGCGAAGGCCAAGGATCAAGGCTTGGTGGAGAAGGTGTATGTGACGGGCTGCCTCAGCCAGCGTTATGCCCCTGAGTTGAAGGATGGCATCCCCCAAGTGGACGCCTGGTTCGGCACCCGTGATCTGCCCAGGCTCCTGAAGACCCTAAAGGCCGATTACAAGAAGGAATTGGTCGGTGAGCGGCTCTTGACCACACCGGCCCACTATGCCTATTTCAAGATCAGTGAAGGGTGTGACCGTAAATGCAGCTTCTGCGCCATACCGCTGATGCGCGGCAAGCATGTGAGCACACCGATGGACCAGCTGGTGACCAATGCCCAGAACTTGGCCCGCCAAGGTGTGAAGGAACTCATCCTTATCGCACAGGACTTGACCTATTACGGGCTTGATGTCTACAAGAAGCGCAACCTCGATGAGCTCGTTGCACGCCTGAGTGATGTGGAAGGGATCGATTGGATCCGCCTTCACTATGCGTTCCCAAGTGGCTTCCCCATGGAGGTCCTTGATGTGATGCGGGATCGGTCCAACGTGTGCAACTACCTCGATATGCCCTTGCAACATGGCAGCACCGGAATGCTGAAACGGATGCGACGCGGCATCACGCAGGAGAAGACCGAGGCCCTGGTGGCCACCATCCGCGATAAGGTACCTGGCATCGCCATCCGCACCACGCTCATCGCGGGCTTCCCCGGTGAAACACAGGCCGACCATGATGACAGTTTGCGGTGGATCGAAAGGATGCGTTTCGATAGGCTGGGTGCATTCACGTACAGCCATGAGGAGGACACCCATGCACATACCATGGAGGATGATGTGCCCGAAGCCGTGAAGCAGGAACGCGCGCAGGAGATCATGGAGCTGCAAGGTGGCATCAGCCTTGAACTCAACCAGGCCAAAGTGGGCAAGACCTACAAGGTGTTGGTGGATAAGGCCGAGAACGGCCATTGGATCGCCCGCACCGAATTCGATTCACCCGAGGTGGACAACGAAGTGCTCATCCCTTTGAGCACGGATGTGCACCTGCGCATAGGGGACTTCGCCACCGTGCGGATCACCGAAGCGAACGAACACGACCTGCGCGCCGTGGTGGCTTAGTGGCGGCCCTTTCCATCCCCGTTACCGCCACCGGAACCAGCCTCGGCAGGTATGGCATCGCGCAACGCACTGAAGAAGGTGGACAACACCTGCCGTTGAGCCGGGTTAAGCCGTGCCTCACCATGCACCCAGGTGTAGCTCGGCAGCGGCATTTCCTCTTGATCGATCAACTCCACGCTCTCTTCGGCCTTATGCCGTTGCCACTTGGCGCGCCGACGCCCCCACGAGCTCATATCGAATTCCGCCCGGCCTTCTTCGATGTGGTCCTGCAACCAGAAGTTGATCGGCGTGATCCGGCTGTACCAAGGGTAGGTCGTGTGGTCGCTGTGGCAGTCGTAGCAGGCCGTGCGCAGGAGGTCCCGCACTTCAGCCGGAGGCTCGGTCACGGCGATCAGATCATGTTCCGGGGCATTGGCCTCCACGGTACGGTCGGGCTGCACGAATTGGGCGATCACCACCAGCGCCGCCAATATCCCAAGGGCCCTCTTCATCGCTTCTCGATCTCCAAGACCACGGCCATGGCCGCTTTGTTGGCCGGACCCGTGGCACCAAAAGTCTTGCCTTGGGTATAATTCAACGAGCTCGCCTCCGCGAGTTCGGTGCCGAGTACAACGCTCAACTTAGCATCCATCCCCTTGGCCGTTGATGCCTTCAACGCTCCGTCCACCTTGTTGAAGTCGATGGCCTGGTTGTAGACCAGGATGGTCATCACGTCGGTGGTGCCCACATCATCGGCCGTCATGCTCTGGTCGCGGGGGAATTGGCGCGTGCCTGTGATGCCGCAGTAGGGCGAATGTTTCGGTGTGTTAGGGAACAATACGTAGGTGCTACCATCTACTTCCTGCCCGAAACAATATGCGTAGCACTCGGTGTTGTTGGTCATCTCCACCTTGAAGCGCGTGCCCTTTGCGATGGGTTTCTCCGTTCTGAACGTACGGCCGCCCATGTGCTTCAGCGCGATGTATTCCCCAGTGGGCTTGCCTGCATCATCCACGATCGGCAGGCCGAAGCGGATATCGAAAGTGCTCGGCTTCACATCCACGCCTTCGCCCTGCGGATAAACGGCATAAGCCTCTTTGGTGAAGTGCGCGAAGTCGTCATAGCTCACCCATGCCAGTCCGTTCTTACCCCATTCAGGGCCCCACGAGTTCATGATCTGAAAGCCCCCCATCGGCTTCTCGTACTCGTTCTGGAATTTGTAGTCGTCGTATCCGATCACGCACATGGCATGGCCACCGAAACCGCGCATCGCGTAGTCGCTCTGCGTGGGCAGCCACTTGTCCTGGCCCATCATATCCTGCATGAAGCTGCCGCCCACCATCATGCCGATGACGATGGGGCTGCCTTGCGCTAGCTGCTGCTTCATGGCCACCATGTCCACCATGGAACGTGGATCGTCGCTCTTCGAAAGGCGCTGCGATCCTTTGATCCGGAATTGCGAGGCCTGCCGGCGCTGCTCTTCGGTGGGCAGCTTCGCACAACTCTCGTCCGTGTACCCGAATTGGCTGTAGGGGAGGGCACCGCCGCCCTTCATCTGGTCCATGGCGCGCTGGATGTAGCTGCCCTGGCAATCGCTGTTCTCGATCTTGATCTGGTTGTACATGAACGCCGGACTGAACGCCGTGCTGTTCGGATCCTGCTTGGTGGCCGCCGCTTGTACGATGGTGCGTGCAGCATAAGCGCTCGCCCAAGCCACACAGCTGCCCTGTTGCCCTTGGTTCTGGCGCTTGGGGGCGTACTGCTCCAGCGAATGACGCTCGGGCAAAGGGGCGTTCACATTGTCCGCAAGGGGTTCGAAGACCTCAGCCTTGTCGTAGACAGCGGGGTCCATGTTACCACCGGTGGCCAGCTTCACCAGTTGGCTCACGTCGGCACCTCCTTCGCCAAGGCAGCCCTTCAGACCTCCGGTGAAGTACAATACAGCCCCGATGCCGAGCACGATCAGCATCAACTTGGGTTTCTTCATCAGCAGGCCGATGAGCATCGGCAACAACGAGCCCATTCCACCGCCTCCTCCGCTCATGCCACCGCCACCCCCTCCTGTGGAACGGCGGCTGGGTTGCTGCTCATTGCGGTCGTCGGTCATTCTGATCGGCATGGTGGTCGGGTGTTGGTGGTTCGGGTGGGAAAGTCATTCACGGGCGGAAACGTTCGCGCCCCGTTAATAGACGCCAGAAAAGGATGAAGTCACTCGCCAGACTGTACAACGGGTATTGGAAGGTGGCAGGCTTGTTACGCTCGAAGAAAGCATGGCCCACCCAGGCGAACCCGTACCCTCCGATCGGCACCAGCCAAAGCCAGGCAGCGTTCCGGGTGATCAACGCCAAAACGATCCACAGACCGATCAACGCCGTGCCCGTGAAGTGCAGAATCCGACTGGTCGGGTTTTGGTGCTCGCGCAGGTAGAAGGGGAAGAAATCCTTCAATGATGTGTATCGCGGCGTGTCGGTGGACATCTTCGTGACTTGGGCCTCGAAATGTAACCAAGCGCGGCTTGACGGCCGTGCCAAGGCTCCCGCGTCTTCTTTCGAACGCAAATTGATGGACCTGCTCTGCGACCCCTCCGGGGTCGAATGCGATCTGCTACTATTGAAAGCTATGTTCTGTGACCCCTCTGGGGTCAGGTAAGATCCTTTCGTCACGACCCCAGAGGGGTCACAGAGCTTAGAAAAATCGAAAAAGCAATGCCTTCGACCCCAGCGGGGTCGCAGATAATGAAGAGGCGATTGCCCTGACGGCCGTGCATGTGCGCCGGATGAACACGGCTACCTTTGCGCCCTGATGCCTGTGGAGCGGATCGCCTACGCGGACACCGGACGGTTCGCGGCCCCGGTGCTGGATCACTTGAGCGGTGATCCGTTCGTGCGCCAATTCCTCGAACTCCCGCCGGATGCGTCCGGTCTTCGGCAAGCTGCCGCCGCGCGCACCTTCGATCCGGGCTTCCGCACCATCCTTTGCAACGCGCTGGAGGCCCAACACAGCCCGCTCGCACTGCATTCCGAGGTCCGTGCCAGCCTTCGGAAACTGCGAGATCCAAGGTGTCTGACCGTCACCACCGGGCACCAACTATGCTTGTTCACCGGGCCCCTTTATGTACCCTTCAAGATCCTCAACACCATTCGACTAGCTCGGGAGGCGGAGGTCTTGCTGGGTCGTCCGGTGGTGCCTGTGTTCTGGATGGCATCGGAGGATCATGACGCTGCGGAGATCGATCACGCGGTGATCAATGGCCGCACCATCCGTTGGAACGGGGCAGGCGGAGGGGCCGTCGGCCGCATGAAGCTCAGGGGCATCACCGCTCAGGTGGAAGAGGCCATCGAGGCGTTCGGGCCTGGTGCCGAGGCCGACATGGTGGCCCAGGCATTACGCGAAGCCTATCGCGAAGACCGCACATTAGCCGAAGCCACCCGGCACTTCATCCATGCGCTCTTCGGCCAGTACGGTCTGGTGATACTGGATGGTGATGATCCCGCCTTGAAGCGCTTGTTCGGCCCCATCATGGTGGAGGAACTGGTGAACCAAGTGGGTGCCCGCACCGTGGCTTACGCCAACGAGAAGATGCGTGAGCGGTATGCGCCGCAAGCCCATGCACGCGAGATCAACCTCTTCCACTTGCGCAATGGATATCGCGCGCGCATAGTGCCGCAGGAGGATCATTATCAAGTGCTGGAGGATGGGCCGCGCTGGACCTTGGATGAGTTGCTCGCGCAGGTGGAAGCGCGTCCGCGGGACTTTTCGCCGAACGTGGTGTTGCGACCGGTCTATCAAGAGCACATCCTTCCCAATATCGCCTATGTCGGCGGTGGAGGGGAGTTGGCGTATTGGATCCAATTGCGTTGGCTCTTCCAAAGTCTGCGAGTACCCATGCCGGTGCTCTTCCTGCGCACCAGTGCGGCCATGCTCAGTGCGAAGCACGAACGGCAATGGAACGGGATCGGGCTTACTACGAAGGACCTTTTCAGTGATCTGACCGCACTACAAGCACAAGTGGCCAAGCGCGACGCACCGTTCCGCACCGATCTGGGGGTCGAGCGCGCCACGATAGAGGGTGCCTACCGCGATGTACTAGCCACCGCTTCACGTGCCGATGCTTCCTTGGTAGGTGCCGTGGAAGCCAGGCGCGCACAAGCGCTGCGTGGATTGGATCGGCTTGAGAAAGGACTGCTTCGTGCCGCCAAACGTGATCAAGCGGTGGCACTCGGGCGCATGGCCGCCATCCATACAGCGCTCTTCCCCGGGGGGGGATTACAAGAGAGACGGGATAACATCCTTCCGCAGCTCGCGGCCGAAGGCCTTGCAGCGCTGGACAACTGGATGGGAACGCTCGATCCGCTGGATCCGACTTTCGCGGTGGTGGTGGAGCCCTAAAGGGAAGCCTCAGTATACGAACCGCTGGCTCTCCACGCGCTCACCATCGGTGATGCGGAACACATAAGCTCCACGGGAGAGCAACAAGCCGTAGAAGTCCGTGCGACCATCCATCAGCGTATTCCCGCCCACTACGCGCCTTCCGGTCATGTCCACTACCTCATAGGTGCTTCCCGCTGCGAAGCCGTGCACTGCGGTCCAATTCGTGCCATCACCGAACACCACCAACGGTCGTTCGCTCAACGCGCCGAACATCACGGCCACCAAATTGGAGACGGTGCTCGTGCCGTCCACATCGGTCTGTCGCAGGCGATAGTAGCTCAGGCCAGCGAGCGGTGATGGGTCGATCTCGGTATAGTTCTGTAAGGTGTTGCTCGTACCAGCACCGGGTACATGGGCCACCGTTTCGAACACCACCCCATCACGGCTGCGTTCCACCGTGAACAAGGCGTTGTCCCGCTCAGAGGCCGTGGCCCATTCCACGCGGACAACGGTGCCCTCCGGCTTTGCGTTGAACTCGAGGAGCGCGATCGGTAGTGGGTTGCTTTGGGTGATTGATCCCAAGGTCCATGCGGTGGTGCCTGCATTGAAGAGGCTCTGCACCGCCGCCGTAGGAATGGTGCCCGAGGCCAAGGTGCCCGCAGCACCTCCGTTCCCGCGATCGCGCCAGGTACCAGGGGCTGGCAAGGCGGTATCATCCCAACGGGCCACACGCAATTCCGGCAGGTTCGTTACTCCGCAGCTGGCAGGAGCCTCCCAGGTAAGCGATATCACCGCGTTCGGGGCGCCCACGCTGCGGTCAATGGTCCAGTACTCACAGGTGCTCACATGGTGCAGGGTCGGATCACCGGTGGTGCCCCACACCGCCGCGGAGAGGGGGAAGTACTCCGCGAGGAAGGCATCGGTGACCGAGCCGCTGATGCTGCTAACACCGCAGGGCCGGTAGTCGCCACCCTTGCCTACCGGGAAGGTGAAGTTCGTGTTGCCGATCTTCTCCATCGGACCGTTCACATAGCTGTTGTCACTACCGCCCGAAACGCTACTGCCAGCGCGCAGGGTGAGCAGTTCAATGGCTGTGGTGTTGACCACGCCGTTCGTGAGCGTGAGCACGCCGCGTAACGCCACCGGGGCATTCAACGTGAGGCTTCCACCGGCCTTGTTCAACGATAGGTTCGTCATCACCTCCTGGAATCCACTCGTGGAAATGCTCTGTGAGCCGAGTCCATTGAAACGCAAGGTTCCGAAGGTCTCGTCCAACGTGGCCTCCGTTGGCCCAGCATTGCTGTAGTTACCCGCGATCGAGATGGTGCCGCCCACACCAGCCCCCGCCAGGTCCACCAAGCCACCGGTTCCGATGGTGAGGTCGCCGGAGAAGGAGACGGTGTTCCCTGGAACTTCGTTCACGAAGCGGGCTTCATCCGCCGCGGTGCCTTGTATCGTGAAGTTCGTCGCAGTGAGTGTGCTGTTCCCGAGAACGGTCAGGAAGATCGGAGTACCGGCGCTGGTGCGTTGCACGGTGATCGGCCCACCCACGGCAAGGCTGCTATTGTTCTGGATCGTGAGGTTCCGAGCCGTGCCGAAGTTGGTCTGGACCAAACTTGCGCAAACAGCGTTCCCTCCAGCCGTCACCCCAACGACGCAGTTGTTGTTCGCGGTCTCATCGATCCTTACGTTGGTGGTTGGGGTGGGCACGGTGGCGTCGTCCCAGTTCTTACAATCGAACCAATCGGTGCCTGTGGGAGCGGTGCTTCCCTTCCACAGCCCAGGTGTTGGCGTTCCTGGAGCGATGGGTAAGGTCGGCGAGAGAAGCCAATTCGGCAACGCACTGTTGTACGCTCCACAATTCGCGTAGGTGCTCCAATTGGCGGTGTTGTCCAGCCGTATGATCCAATCTCGCTGGGAGGCGATCGTCAAAGGACCGATGTACTTGTTAAAGTCCGAAGCGAGGGTGGGGGACTGGCTGAAACAATTCATCCCGGGTGGAAGATTGCTTCGTTGGTTGCCTGCTGGGCTAGGGCACGTTTGGCTCCAGGGGAAGCTTGGGTTCGTGCTGAAGCCATAGACCACGGTTCCCGTGTACGTGGCATTATTGCCTCCGACGGTATTCGTGTTCCACGTTCCACCCTGCATGAAGAACAGCTGGTCTCCACCGACATTCAGTGCCAAAGAGGTCCCTCCATTGAGCGACGAACACGTCCAATTCGCATCCGGTGCCACGCCGATCACATTGCCTGTGCCACTGGTCCCAGTGATCCTTATCGTCACGACTTGACCGGCCGGTATGGCAGGTCCGGTACGTCGTATCTCCACCGTTCCTTCGGTGTTCCCCCATTGGCCTGGCGTGCATCGTTCATAGCCATTATCCGTGAGGATTATCCGGGTGCCGAACTGAATGGGTTTGAACGAGAAGAAGCTGACGAAATCCTCACCCGTGGATCCACCGGGGCAGGCTCCGTTGTTCGCGTTCACACCAACGATGAGAATGTCTCCTGCAGCAAGCACCGTTGGTGGGGAATCATTATCCGCGATGAACAGCACTCCGGAATTGGCCGACCCGATGCCCCCTACGCCCCAAGGCGTATTCGTGATGGTGAAGGTGACATCCTCCGTGGGTTCCACGACCATCACATCGTCGTAATAGTTCACGGTGAACGATAGACTCGTGGCCCCTGCGAGGATCGCGACCGTGAACGTTGGTGTCGGACACGCGAACCCTTGTACCTGGTAATCCTGTCCGACGCCACAAACAGCGCCGATCCCCGGGGTCACACTGAAAGTGACATTCCCTGCGGAGGGTGCGGGAGGGCTAATGCTGAGGTTGAACACCACCGACCCTCCTGAAGTCTCAAGCCTTGTTTGACTTAGCGTGGTGAAGTTGATCTGCGGAGCGCCATCGTTATCGATGATGGTCTGTTCGTAGTTCAACGTCGATCCAAGAACGAGATCACCTGTGGTTGCGCTCAAGGCGAAGGTGATCAGTTCGTTGCCTTCATCGAGCGCGTCGTCGTTCACTGCTATCGTGAAGGAGGCGGTCGTAGCACCGGCCAAGACCGGTATGGTGATATCCGTACCGACCACAGCGGGGGTCGTGGTGTAGTCGTTGCCAGCGCCATACACGACCCCAGTTCCATTGGTCACCGTGACCACGATGTTGCCGCCGGTAAGCGTTGCCGGGAAGATGCTGATATTCACAGTGACGGTACCAACGTTCTCGCCTGCTGAACCCGAGGTGGAGGTGAGGTTCACCGTGGGGATGCACAACTGAGGGATGTGGATGTTGTCGAATAAAGCCGCCTCTCCAGCACCTGTGTTGTGGTTCCAGAAACAACCGGTGAACGGCAACGGCGTGCTGGTGTACGTGGTGTTCACCGTAGCACTCCCTACCTGTGTGGCGGCCGTGGTAGGGTTGGTGGTACTGAAGGTGGATAGTACCAGACTGGTCGCATACATGGTCCACGTACCTGTTGCTGGTGCGAAGGTGACCCGCACGGCCAGGTAGTTGTTCCCGAGATCGTTGAATGGTGTCGGCGTTGCCGCGGCAGCTATCACGTTCGTCAACGATGCATCGCTGGCGAGGCCATTATTGAAGCGCACCAAGCGCAGTGGGTCTGATGTGCCTCCTTGACCGTAAAGCACCGCATAGCCCGTGACGCCTGCGCCCAAGAAATTGGCGCTGCTTGCGCCTAAGACGAAAGCTGCGGCGTAGCTTCCTGCTACGAAACCACCTGGATCCGTGCGGCTCTGCCGTATGCAGAAAGCCCAGGTCATCAAGCAGGTGTTGCTGCTGAACGTCGTCCCATAGAGCCCTGTGATGTCCTGCGCCACGAATTCACGACCGTTCGTCGCAGCGCCCAACTGAAGCTGGCCCGAAGCATTGATCTGCGCCCCACTCGCAGCGGTCTCCGTTTCTGTCCAACCTCCACCCACGACGTTGTCCGCCGCGCGGTTGAAATCATCCAGCAGCTGCTGGGCGTGTAGGGAGAGGGATACCAGCCCGAACAGAACCGAAAGGAAGATGGCACGTGTGGTGCTACCCATGGTCATGTTCTGGTCGTTCAAGGTGCCTGCGTCATTGGAGACACCATTAATGGGCAAAGATCGCACGATCCGGGATACGAACAACGGGCTGTTGATGACTTCATTGGCGCCATTCCCCGTTCTAGTTGTCGCCTTGTCCCTTATCGTGCTTGTCTGGTAGACGTGAAGCAGCCCCACTCCGATGCCTCCGGGAACGCCCCGTTTTCCACGATCGATCGCGTGATCCGTTCCATGCGGAGCGTACCCCGGGCGAAGGCTACTTTTAGCCCCCCGGGCCATTCAATCCTGGGGTGCTCCACGTTGCCGCGCTCCATCCTCATCCTCGATCATGGCTCCCAGTATACTCAGCTCATTGCCAGGCGGGTACGCGAGCTGAACGTCTACTGCGAGATCCATCCCTTCTCCAAGGCACAACAGTTCGCTCAGGATCCGGACATCGCCGGTGTCATCCTCAGTGGAAGCCCGAGCAGCGTGCACGAGCCGAACGCGCCGGATACGGACATCAATGGCTTCCTCGGTCGGTTGCCTATCCTGGCGGTCTGCTATGGGGCTCAATTGCTCGCTAAACGGGCCGGAGCTCCGGTGGAGCGCAGCAAGGTGCGCGAATATGGCCGCGCTCACCTTAGCACCATCGTCCAGAATGAACTGTTCGATGGCATCGAGGCCGGCTCCCAGGTATGGATGAGCCATGGCGATACCATCACCGCGCCCAGCGAAGCCATGGAGGTGATCGCCAGCACTCCCGAAGTGGCCGTAGCGGCCTACAAGCTCATCGGAACACCCACCTATGCGGTCCAATTCCACCCCGAGGTGTACCACAGCACCGATGGGCTCCAGCTGCTGCACAACTTCGTGATCGGCATCTGCGGCTGCGAAGGCGACTGGACCCCCCACGGATTCGTGGAGAGCACCGTGGCCAGCCTGCAACGCCAACTCGGCGAAGACCAAGTGGTGCTGGCCTTGAGCGGCGGGGTGGACAGCTCGGTAGCAGCCTTGTTGCTCGATCGGGCCATCGGCGACAGGCTCCATTGCATCTTCGTGGATAATGGCCTGCTTCGGAAGGACGAATACGCGAGGGTGCTGGAGAGCTACCGGCACCTTGGCCTTAACATCACCGGGGTGGATGCCCGGAACGAGTTCTATGCGGCCCTGAAAGGCCTTGAGGAACCCGAAGCCAAACGCAAAGCCATCGGCAGGACCTTCATCGAGGTGTTCGATCGTGAAGCCCATCGGATAAAGGATGTGAAGTGGTTGGGACAAGGCACCATCTACCCCGATGTGATCGAAAGTGTAAGCGTGAACGGCCCGAGCGTGACGATCAAAAGCCACCATAACGTAGGCGGATTGCCGGAGCGCATGAACCTTAAGGTGGTGGAGCCCCTGCGCCTGCTCTTCAAGGATGAAGTGCGCCGGGTAGGGCGTGAACTGAACCTTGATCCCAATATCCTCGGAAGGCATCCCTTCCCTGGACCCGGCCTTGCCATCCGCATCTTGGGCGAGATCACTCCCGAAAAGGTCGCCTTGCTCCAGGAAGTGGATCACATCTTCATTCAGGGTCTGCGCGACGAAGGCCTGTACGACCAAGTGTGGCAGGCGGGTGCCATCCTGCTTCCCGTGCGCAGCGTAGGCGTGATGGGCGATGAGCGCACCTATGAGAACGCCGTGGCCCTACGCGCCGTGAGCAGCACCGATGGCATGACCGCCGATTGGTGCCACCTTCCGTACGAATTCCTGGCACGGATCTCGAACAGCATCATCAACCGTGTGCGTGGCGTTAACCGCGTCGTGTACGACATCAGTTCCAAACCACCGGCCACCATCGAATGGGAGTGAACTTCCGCATCGTTGTCTTCCTCCTCTGTGCCTGCCAGACTTTGGCGTCCATGGCACAAGAGCAGCGCATCTTGAACGGCCGCAAGTATGCGGTGCATGTAGTGGAGGCCGGTCAAACGCTGTTCGGGATCGCGCGTGCCAAGGCGGTGCCGGTCGATGTGTTGCTCGCGTCCAACCCTTCCGCGCAGGATGGTCTGAGCGTCGGTGAGGAGGTCCTCATCCCGCTGGATGCCGTGGTGAAGAAGGAGTTGAAGTCGGCGCCGGTACTGCGGAATGATGGCGAACTGGTGCACGTGGTCCGCAAGAAGGAGACGCTCTTCGGGATCTCCAGGCTTTACAATGTGGATATCAATCAGTTGCTCGAGCGGAATCCGGCGGGGTTGACATTGAAGGAGGGGATGGAACTGATCATCCCGGTGGCGAAGGTGGGTGGTGCACCGCCGAAAGCGTTGGTCCCAGCCACGCCGGGCACCGGTGGCGAGCACACCGTACAGCCGGGCGAGACCTTGTTCGGGTTGGGCAAGCGCTATGGTGTGGACCCAGAAGCGATACGCGCAGCCAACGGAGGTCTACCCGAAGGGTTGAAGACGGGTGTCTCGATCATCATACCCAGCGCGGTGGAGGAGGAAAGCCCCGCGGAGCCGTTGGTACGGATCAAAGAGCATATGCGGTACAAGGTGGCCATGCTGCTACCGTTCTCCATTCAACGGAACGATAGCGTGCTCTCGCGAGCAGCCACCGGCGAAAAGCCCGCCTACTATGAGCCCACCCGGGTAGCGATCCAATTCCACAATGGGGCACGCATGGCCATCGACTCGTTGAGGAACATCGGTCTGCATGCTGACGTGGACGTGGTGGACATGGGTGATGGTCTGAAGGATTGGAACACCGTGATCCGCAGCCCCGGCATCCAGGATTACGATCTCTTCATCGGGCCGTTCCATCGCACGGCCATCGAACAGCTCGCTCGCACGAATCAGCGCGCCCACATCGTATGTCCGGTGCAACAAAGCAACAAGGTGATCCTGGGCATGCCCACGGTGAGCAAGGTGGTGCCCACACGCTCCGACCTGGTGAAGCACACAGCCCGGTACGTGGCCAATAAGTACGCGGCCTCCAACGTGATCCTGCTCCGGCCCGATATCGCCAGTGAAAAGGAGACCCAGGACCAGGTGCGCGTGGCCTTGAACGAGGTTCTTGTACAGCGCAGTGAGCGACTACGCGATACGGTGTTGGTCGCCAAGCCAGGGAAGCGCGACCTCGGGGATCTGGTGAGCAAGTTGGACGCCAGCCGACTCAACGTTATAGTGGCACCGAGCGAGGACGTGGAGTTCGTGACCGCGCTGGTGACGAAGTTGAAAGGGATGGCGACCAAACACAGGATTCGCTTGGTCGGAATGGAGTCATGGTATGGCATGCCCTCGGTATCCATCTCCGACCTTGAGGTCTTGGACTTCACTTACGCGGCGGGTATGTTCTTCGATATGAGTGACCCGCGTGTGCTCGACTTCACCAAGGCCTACCGCGAGCGGTACAAGTCCGATGTGGACGAGTACGCGTTGCTCGGATTCGATGTCACCTTCTTCTACCTCAAAGCGCTCCTCTCCGAAGGGCTTGGATTCGCAGAGCATTTCGATCAGGTGCGCACGGAGCCATTGCACATGGGATTCCGGATGAGCCGTGCTGGTGCGGAGAACGGATTCAGGAACGAGTATGCCATCATGCTCGAACAGGAGGACCTCCGCCTGATCCGAGCGCAGTGATCGTTACAGGTCCACTTGGATGGCTTCGGGCTTCAGTGCGACAGCACGCTTCAAGCTCCAGGGAGCGCCCACTCCATAAAGCGTCAGTGCGAGACCGGCACTGCGGATGGCTCCTGCCTCGTCGGCATCAATAGCATCTGCTTGTGCCGTAATGCCGGAGCAACCGAGAGCCACAGCGGTCGAAAGGTCCTTGGACACGTCCTCGCTGATCAAGTGGTAGGGGACCCCCGGGGCGCTTTCAGCCATGGCCCGCAAGAAGTCCGGTGTCCGGCATTCCACTGTGAGTTTGTCCGCTGATGCCAGTTGTGCGTATAAGCGTGCGATGGAACGTGCCGTAGCGTGCAGGTAGCCCCACCAATCGCCAGCGCTATTCAGCTTAACATCCAGCGTATAGTGTGCTTCGGGAAAGCGATGGTTAAGCTCCTCGATCAACGTTGGGACCAGCACACCATGGAACGCACCCTCGGCCTGTTCGGTCCGGATGCACACTTGTAATTCGTCCCAGGTATGGTCGTGTATGCGACCCGAACAGCCGTTGCTGCTCAGGGCGTGATCGTGGTGGGCCACCAGCAGCGAGTCCTTGGTCAGTTGCACATCGATCTCCACACCGTCCAAGCCCTGTTCCAAAGCCCCCATAATAGCTTCTTGGCTGTTCATGGGGTGCGGGGCATCGGGCCCCAGGCCACCATGGCCGATGAGGAGGATCCCGGTCGTATCGGGTTCGCCGCACGCTGCCATCAGGCCGACAAGCGGCACCAGAAAGAACCAACCTCGTGCTCCAGGTAGCAAGCTCCAACGTCCGAAGCGTGCAGCCTGCATGACGGATCAGGATGAGACCGGACGGCGACCGGCCTTGGGGTCTTCGGGCATGGTGCCGAAGACGTAGTCCCATAGCGGTGAACTCACGCCGAATGCCCCCTTGTCACCCACGTAATGGTGCAAGTTGTGGTGCTTCCAGAGCACGCCGAAGACGTTCTTGGGCGGATTCATGGTGTGCACCGCGTAGTGGACCATCAGATAGGTGGCGTAGCCGGTCATGAACCCACCACCGAAAGCGATGCCGCTGGGCCCGAGCACCAAGCGGAACAAGCCCATGAACAGGGTGGCCAGCACCACGGAGACCACCGGTGGGAGGGCCAGGCGTTTCTTATCGCGCGGATGATCGTGGTGCACGCCGTGCATGATGTACTGCATGCGGGCTTTCCGCTCACTACCGGAGGTACCCATGTGGTACAACTTGCGGTGGGCGATGTACTCGATGAAGGTGAAGAAGAGCGCACCGACCAGGTACATGGATACGGTGTTCAGCACCGAGAACCCCATGACATGGACCGAGACATACCCGGAAACGGCGCCAAGACCGAAGAAAATGGTCAAGGGAACGGCGATATGAGTCTTGGTGAGCGCTTCCAGAACAGGATTCTGGAATATCCTACCGCTGGTGGCTGCTTTGGCTGGAGGCATGGGTTTCGGGCGCAAAACTAGCGCCAACGCACCACAACCTGACTGATCCCGATCAGGATGTGCAGGGTCCGGACATCAGAAATCGGACCAAGGGGCCGGAAATCCGACACGGAAACATACATTTGCCGCCCCTCTTCAGGGAACGGGCAATTAGCTCAGCTGGTTCAGAGCACTACCTCGACAAGGTAGGGGTCGCTGGTTCGAATCCGGCATTGCCCACGGTCTTTTTCCAAGTTCACTCCGGTGTCTTGGAACGAGCGTAGCCAGCGCCTCTCCCAGGTGGCTTCGAGTTGTAGCACCATGGGTTCATATCGGTCGGCATCCACACGAAAAGCTGCATCCTTCAGCCCTCATAAAGGCTTCCGATGAGGCGTTTGTGACCTTTTCACCGCTCCACGTCCAAACGGCGAATACGCTCTCCCCAAGTGTTGTTCAGGAAGAAGGCCAAGCCGGTCAGCCAGCTTAGCGACGAGGACCTCGTGGCGGAGCTTCAGCGGGACATGGACGCGGACCGGTTCGGGATCCTGTACGACCGCTATTCGACCAAGGTATTCCAGAAATGCGTGAGCATGACGCGGAACAAGGAACTAGCACAGGACCTCACGCACGACATCTTCCTGAAGGCGTTCGTGAACCTGACGAAGTTCGACCACCGCAGTCGTTTCGGGACCTGGTTGTACAGCATCACCTACAACTATTGCCTTGACCATCTGCGCAAGGATCAGAAGCAGCGGACCTCCGAGTTGGACGACGACGATCGTATCGATGACGGTGCAGATGAACGCTACGAGGTCGAGTTGCTCTCCCTCCGGGCGGATCGCCTCGCCGAGGTCCTTGATGCCTTGGAACCCGCGGACCGAGGCATTCTGCTGATGAAGTACCAGGATGAATTGTCCGTGAAGGACATGATGGATGTCCTGGACCTCACCGAAAGCGCCGTGAAGATGCGCTCCATGCGAGCGCGCGAGCGAGCGTTGGCCAAGTATCACGTCTTATTCCCGGAAGAGCCATGAGCGAGAACCCGTTCAAGCTGATCCGGTCCACCGACCAGCCGCCCGAGCACTTGCGTGCCGAAGTGGTGGGAAGTGTGAAATTCGTGATGATGCTCATGCGCATGCTGCAACTTTTCGTGGCCGATCCAAGCGCGGCACTTTTCGAGCGGATCCGTATCGTGGGTGGTTCCGGTGAAGGACGGAAGTCGAACACCCCGGAGCCGCCAAAGGACCCAACCACCTGACCTCTCCAACTCATGGATATGACGTTCTTCCAAGACCGATTGCCCCAGGCGTTCAACACTTATGGCGCCGCCTTCATCGATAGGCTACCTGCGGTTCTTACTGGCTTGTTGGTGCTCTTGATCGGTCTGCTGCTGGCGCGAGGACTACGCTGGGCCGCCCTGCGCATCGGCGAGCGCACGTTGGATCCGTTGGCTCAGCGCTCCGGAGTGGATCGCGCCATTGCCCGTTTCGGTGGATTCACCCCAGCGCGTCTCGTAGCTACCATGGTATGGTGGCTGATGGTGCTCATCGCCGTGCTGTCGGCCGCTGATATCATGGGTCTCCATCTGGTGAGCCTGGCGGTGCAGCGCGCATTCGCCTTCCTGCCTACGCTGCTTACCGCACTGGCCATCTTCGTCCTTGGTATCTGGGGTGCTGATAAAGTGAGCCGGTTGGTGAGCCAGTTGAGCAACGTGGTCGAACTGTCCGCGGGTCGCATCGTAGGCCGCATTCTGGCGGTGATCACCATCGTTTTCGCCTCGATCACCGCACTGAACGTGGCCGGTGTGGACACGACCCTCATCACCACGAACATCCAGATCATCCTGGGTGGGCTATTGCTCGCTTTCGGTGTGGCGTACGGTTTCGCTGCGCGCGATGTGCTCAGCAACATCCTGGGCAGCTACTACGGCAACGAGCGCTTCAAGCCTGGCATGCATGTCCGTATCGGCGAAGATGAAGGGGTCATCGAACGCATCGATAGTGTGAGCATGACGCTGCGGAAGCACGACCGGATGGTGATGATCCCCAGCAAGAGGCTCGTCACCGAGCGCATCGAAGTGATCGATGCTCCACGCAAACCGGACACACGTACCGATCAGCGTGGCGACCAGACCACTACCACCCACAAGGCTCCTTTCGCCTGAACGGACCACTAACCACCACAGACCATGGAAGCTGAGATCATCGCTGAACCCGTGAATCAATTGAGCACTTGGACCACCAAGGGCATGGAACTCGTTGTGGAGTATGCGCCGAAAGTGCTCATGGCGCTCATCGTCCTGTGGATCGGCTCGCTGCTGATCCGAATGCTCGCCAGCGTGCTGAACAAGGTGCTGGACCGTCGCGGTGTGGAACCCACCCTGAAGCGTTTCCTGCACAGCCTGGTCACCATCTCCTTGCGGGTGCTGTTGTTCCTCACGGTGATCCAGATGATGGGTGTGGCCACGACCAGCTTCGTTGCTATCGTAGGTGCGGCAGGCCTGGCCGTGGGTCTGGCCCTACAAGGTACCCTTGCCAACTTCGCTGGCGGTACATTGATCCTGTTGTTCAAACCCTACAAGGTGGGCGACCTGATCGAGGCCCAAGGCGTATTGGGCACCGTGAAGGAGATCCAGATCTTCACCACCGTGCTGCTTACCCCGGAGAACAAAACGGCCATCATCCCCAACGGGGCCATGGCCAACGGCAACATCATCAACTACAGCGCGGATGGCAAGATGCGTGTAGACCTGACCATGGGCGTGGCCTATGGTGAACCGTTGGACAAGGTGAGGCAGGTCTTGGAAGGGGTGATGAACGCGAACGCATTGGTGTTGCAAGAGCCAGCCCCCAGCGTGACCGTGAACAAGTTGAACCTGGAGGGCATCGAACTTGCCGTGCGACCGTGGTGCGACCCGAAGGATTACTGGACCGTGTACTTCGGCATCCTTGAACAAGGGATCACAGCATTGCAAGCTGCTGGCATCAACGGACCGAAGCCGAGTATGAACATCACCACGAAACAAGCCTGAACTTCTTTCCTTCGCACTTCAGAAGGACCCTACAACCACCCACCTAGACCATGAACCGATCGTTATCCCTTTTGCTCTCCCTCTTCGTTGTGCTGCCGACCATCGCGCAGAACGACGTGGATAAAGGTGCACGCGACGCCGCTGCAGCGAACATGCAGACCGGTGTGCCCCCCGATACCATCCCCGATGGATGGAAGAAGAGCGGCATCATCAACATCAACATGACCCAGGTGAACCTGACCAACTGGGCGGCCGGTGGTTTCAGCTCGGTGAGCGGTATCGCCATGTTCAACGGCACGGCCAATTGGAAGAAGGGGCGCAAAGCCTGGGACAACAGCTTGATCCTCGCCTTCGGTGGGCAGCACGTGCACAACAACACGGAGCCGCAGAAGACCGATGACCGTATCGAACTGAACAGCAAGTACGGCTACGAATTGAAGAAAAGCCTCTACCTCGCAGGCGTCTTCCAGTTCCGCACCCAGTTCACCGAGGGCTTCAACGCAGAAGGCAACCGCATCTCCAACTTCATGGCACCGGGCTACGCGCTTCTCGGTGTGGGTCTGGACTACCGACCTAGTGAGAACTTCACCGTGTTCTTCTCGCCCGCCACGGCCCGTATGGTAGTGGTGAACGATGATCTATTGTTCGAGGGCCTTGGGCCGGACGACCGTGTGTACGGCGTGAAGAACGGAAGCACTTCCGAACTCGAACTGGGTGGTTACCTCCGTCTGCAATACAAAAAAGACCTGGCCAAGAACATCACCTTCCTCACCCGCGGTGATCTCTTCAGCAATTACCTGCGCAACCCCCAGAACATCGATGTGACGTGGGAAACGTTGTGGACCTTCAAAGTGAACGAATGGTTCGCAGCCACTTTGAACACGGTGCTGATCTATGACCACGACACCCAACTTCCACGGGTGGATGATGCCGGCATAGCCTACACCGGCCCTGCTACCCAATTCAAGCAGACCCTTGGCATCGGACTCAGCTTCAAGCTCTGATCCCGACCACCGTCACGATGAGAAGGCTGCCATGTGCGGCCTTCTTTCATTGTATGGGTAGATGTCCCAAGTCCTTCACTGGTGCTAGAAAGGCGTTCCGCACCGGGTTCTGGTCTCTTCGGTAAAGCCCTATCGCGTGGATGCGTGCGGCACCTTTCGTCCTGTTCTGCACGTACATTTTCAGTTCCAGCGGAGCCTCTCCAGCATCCACCCACGAAGGCGATAGCGCTACCACTGCGGTACCTGCACTTGCTGGGGCAGCACTGGCGCTGTAAAGTAGCAATGCGTTCCGGGCGTCGCGCAATTCTGTGACGAGAGCCAGGTCGGTGCCGGCGGGAAGGTGAGAGACATCCATTTCCACTTCGTACAGATCCTCCCGCGTTTCGGGTTCCGTAGGAAGAGTGTACTTCGCTTCGATACCGAACTCATGCCTCACCATGTCCCAGCAGGATCTCCGGGCAAGCGTATCGTGCCACATGCCAAGTGTCTGGTCCACTTGCACGTGCCCCGCCCGTCTACCTGGGCTGATCACCTGCAGCAACCGTCGATCCGTGATCCAGTGCTCGGGCTGCTGCCGCGCGAAGACATGCACTTGACCTTCCACGTGATCCTCCAGATGCACCAGATAGGGGAAGTGTGCACGCACCTGAGCCACGCGTTCTTCCAAGCATCCATTGCTGGTGCCCAGGACCACATGCGTCCACTGTGGATCTTGCAGCTGCTCCTGCAAATCTTGGGCTTCCCGCTCGCGGGGCCAAACAATCCCCTTTTCAGGATCCATCCCTTGCCGACGCAGGTGGAACTCGACCTGTGGTCGTGGAGCATCGAAGATGATCAAGCTCCGCTCCGGACCGCTTCGCACGATGTGGTTCATCATCACGCGCACCATGGCCGCATAAGGCGTATCGGAGAAGATCCGTTGATGCTGGCGTTCCACGACCAACGTGGTGGTGGAAGTGATGGCGATCAAGCCTGCGGCCACCAGCACCAGCCATTTCGGTGCGTTCCTGAACCCCATGAACACCCAGTGGACCAGAAAGGGAAAGCTGAACAAGACCAGGCTGTATTGCAACACCGGCGACCGCCACACACTGTAGCCGTAACCGATCAGCAGCGGCGCAAGCCCCCAAAGCGGAAGCAGCCATTGTGCCGGATATCGTGTTCTGGACCCCTTCAGCATAAGGGCTAGTCCGATCAGGAACACCCCACCAACGACGACCATCAACGGTTCGGAGAAGTGCAGTATCCATTGCAGGTATCGTGGGAGCCACTGCGCATCGGGCGGTGGCAGCCAGTTCCCCAGGCCACCAAGGCCGAGTTGTTTGGCGAAGATGCCGAGGTTCGGTGCATACGCTACGGCGCTCAACACACACATCACCAGGAACGACTTCCGCTGCTCGCGCACCAGGAGGGGCCACGTCGATAGCACCATGATGCCCGCCAGTAACAGGGAGAAATGGTGGGTGTAGGCGCTGAGGACCGCTGCCAGACCGACACCGAACAGATCCGCGCGACGGTTGAACGCGAGGTATCGCGTGATGCGATCCGCCAGTACCGCGATGGTTAAGAAGCCGATCGCATAGGGCCTTGCGATCTGCGCGTACAGCACCGTGTACTGCAAGGTGGCGAGCAGGGCGGTGCTCACCAACGCCGTGCCTGCCGAGGTCCAGGCGAGCGCGAAGCGGTAGAGGTGGAACAGTGCGATGAGCGCCAGCAGAATGAAAGGGAATTTGACCGCGGCTTCGGACGTTCCGAAAAGTCGCGTCCACGTCCACTCGAACACCTGCACGCCGGGAGGATGGGTGTCGAGTTCGATCACCCCGCGTTGGATGGTCTCGCCCAGCGTGGGGTAGATGCGCATCAGCGCGCTCAACTCATCGTGCGTGAAGGGCAGTCCGGGAAGGTTCCAGAAACGAAGTACCGCCGCTACGGCGAAGAGCCCGACGAAGGACCACTTCACCCACGGTTCGCCGGGCAACCAGCCTTCACCATAACGAGCGATATGGCGGCGCCACTCCATCACATCAGCCCATGCGGTCCAGATCGCGCTGTACGTCCTTGGCCTTCAAGCTGTCGCGCTTGTCGAAGGTCTTCTTCCCCTTGGCCAATGCGATCTCCATTTTGGCGAAGCCGTTGGATGCGATGAACAGGCGCACCGGCACGATGGTCATACCCGTATCGCGCAGTTTGCGCCGCAGTTTGTCCAGCTCTTTCCGGTGCAGCAGCAGCTTACGATCCCGCTTAGGTTCGTGCACGTAATGCGGATTGGAGCCCCAAGGGTTGATCTGCATGCCTCTTACCATCAGGTCTTCGCCTACGAACTGGCAGAAGGCTTCTCCGATGGTGGCGCCGTTGTTCCGGATGCTCTTGATCTCCGAACCCATGAGCACCATGCCACACTCGAAGGTATCGAGCAGGTGGTATTCGAATCCCGCCTTGCGGTTCTTGACCTCGATGGTGCTGGACATGGGAGCGCGAAGCTAACTCACCCCAACGCGACGTCCAGGATCATCATCACGATGAAGCCGCCGATGAAGCCGAGCGTGGCAATGTCGGTGTACTTGTCCTGTTGTGTTTCGGGGATCACTTCCTCCACTACCACATAGATCATGGCGCCCGCCGCGAAGGCCAGCGCATAGGGTAGGAAACCCTGCATATGGATCACGGCCACCGCGCCGAGCACGCCGGCCACCGGCTCCACGATGGCGCTGAGCTGGCCATACCAGAAGCTCCTGAGTTTGCTGAGACCCTGGCGTCGCAAGGGCATGCTCACCGCGAAACCTTCGGGGAAGTTCTGCAGCCCGATGCCGATGGCCAGCGCCAACGCCCCACCAATGCTGGCTTCGGGCATGCCCGCGGCCACGCCACCGAAGAGCACACCCACGGCAAGCCCTTCCGGGATATTGTGCAGGGTGATGGCCAGGACGAGCAAGGTGGTCTTGTGCCACTTGGTGCTGGGGCCTTCGGACTGCGCGGGGTCGAAGTTGATGTGCAGGTGTGGCAGCAGTTTGTCCAAGGCGAACAGGAAGAGCGCGCCAGCCGCGAAACCGATGGCCGGGGCCAACCAGGGGATGTTGCCCATGCGCTCGCTCATCTCGATGCTCGGGGTGAGCAGGCTCCAGAAGCTGGCCGCTACCATCACACCTCCTGTGAATCCCAGCATGCCATCGAGCCATTTGCGCGACGCGTTGCCAAAGAAGAAGACCAAGCTGGCCCCCGCTGCGGTGACCAACCACGTGAAGGTGGTGGCCAAGAAGGCTGCGAGTACCGGGTCGATGCTGCTGAAGAAACGCTCAATGGCGGCGAAGGGCTCCATGGGTTCAGACGGGTTCTACTTGCAGGTGGTGGCTCACGTCCTTGCTCAAACTGAAGGCCGCGCCGTTCTTCGGCTTGACGTCCATGCTGCCATCGAAAGGATGGACCTCAAGCACAACGAGCTGGGTGCCGATGCGCAGGCCTTTGGCATCGAGCAGTCGGAGCAGTCCGTCAGTGGTCTCGCTCACGGCGGCTATGCGTACGCAATCTTGGGCTTGGCATACGCTCAAACGTTGGGTCTTGCGCTCGCGGATGCGGCCCTTGCGGTCGGGAATGGGATCGCCGTGGGGGTCGAAACCCGGCTTACCGAGGTAGTCGTCCAGACGGTCGGTGAGTTTGTCGTCCGCGACGTGTTCCAGTTGCTCGGCCACATCGTGAACTTCGTCCCAGCCGAAGCCGAGGCGCTGCACGAGGAAGGTCTCCCACAACCGGTGTCGTCGTACCAGTTGCAAGGCATGCCCGCGTCCTTTGGCGGTCAGCTTCACACCGTAGTACGGCTCATGCTTCAGTAGCCCCTTATCCGCGAGCTTCTTCAACATGTCGGTGACGCTGCTCGCCTTGGTGCGCAAGCGCTGCGCGATGTCCTTGGTCAAGGCGCTTTCGCCCTCGAGCAACAAGGCGTACACTGCTTTGAGGTGGTCCTCTTCGCTGCGGGTGAGCATGGGATGATGAGACAAATATAGTTGAATAAATTAGACTAGACTAAAATATGGATTACTTTCGCCGCATGTTCCGGACGGTGGTCCTCTTCCTGCTGCTCCTGGTGCCCTCTATTCGGGTCATCGGGCAATGCACGGTCGTGGGGCTTTTGCGCGCGGCTGAAGGTGCGGTCCCGTTCGCCCACGTGGTGGTGGAGGGGACGACGACCGGCGCCGTGACCGACGCGTCCGGACGCTTCGAGATCGCGGTGCCCTGTGGACGGACGATCCGGCTCATTTGCCAGTCCATCGGCTTGCGCACCCGGACCATTGAGGTTCCCGCCATCGAGGCCGGTCAGCGCGATCTGGGTAAAGTGGTCCTTCAGGCTGATGCCTCGGAATTAGATGAGGTGGTGGTGACCGGTACCATGCGCGCCATCTCGCGCAGTGAAAGCCCGGTGCCGGTGGAGGTGATCACCCCGGCGTTGTTCCGCAAGGATCCCAGTCCGGCGTTGTTCGATGCCGTGGCCATGGTGAACGGCGTGCGCCCGCAGATCAACTGTGGGGTGTGTAATACCGGCGACATCCACATCAACGGCATGGAAGGACCTTACACGATGATCCTGATCGATGGCATGCCCATCGTGAGCGGATTGAGCACGGTGTACGGGCTCAGCGGGATCCCCCTGAGCCTGATCGAGCGGGTGGAGGTGGTGAAGGGGCCAGGCTCATCGCTCTATGGCAGCGAAGCCATGGGAGGCATCATCAACGTGATCACCAAGGACCCGGTGCTGGCGCCCCGCCTATCGGTGGAGGCGATGACCACCAGCTGGCAGGAACATTCGCTGGACCTGGGTGCGCGGTTCCGCCACGGCAACGTGAACGACCTGCTCGGCGTGAACATGTTCCATTTCGATGATCCGCGGGATGGCAATGGGGATGGCTTCACCGATGTCACGCTGCAACAGCGCGTTTCGATCTTCAACAAGATCGCCGTGCAGCGCCGGGACCGCCGCGTGGCGAACGTTGCCGGGCGCTACGTACACGAGGATCGCTGGGGTGGTCAGATGGGGTGGACACCTGCTTTTGCTGGTGGCGATAGCATCTATGGTGAGAGCATCGGCACGCGACGCTGGGAGCTGATCGGTCAGTACCAATTGCCCATGCCGGGCACGGTGATGCTCCAAGTGAGCGCCAATGGGCACCAGCAGCGATCGTGGTATGGCACCATGCCCTATGATGCGGACCAGCAGGTCCTATTCGGGCAACTGTACTGGACGAAGCGCATCGGAGCGCGGCACGATCTTCTTTCCGGCCTGGCGTATCGTTATACGCACTACGATGACAACACCGTGGCCACCACCGAGGAGCGTGGCGGTGTGTTGCGCAACGCACCTGAACGCCGCCCCTTACCGGGCTTCTTCGTCCAAGACGAGTGGAGCATCACCGAAGTACACAAGCTACTTGCGGGGTATCGCCTCGATCATGATCGCGACCATGGCCTCGTGCAAAGCCCACGGCTCGCCTACAAATGGGCGCCGAACGGGCGCTGGGCGGTGCGCGCCAACTTCGGCACCGGCTTCCGGGTGGTGAACCTCTTCACCGAGGAGCATGCCGCCTTGACCGGCTCGCGTGCGGTGGTTATCGAGGAGGACCTACAGCCCGAACGTTCCGTGAACGGTACGTTGAACGTGGTGCGCAAATGGCCCGGCGAGCGCCATTTCTTTGGTGTGGATGCTTCGGTGTTCTATACGCACTTCAGCAACCGCATCCTGCCCGACTACACTACCGACAACGACCTGATCCTCTACCGGAACCTTGCTGGCAGAGCTGTTTCGCGTGGGGTAAGCGTGAACTTGGAAGCGCGACTTGGTGAACAGCTTCGACTCTTGGCCGGCGCCACGTACATGGAGGTGTACACCGAGAGCGATGGCGTGCGGGCCGATCAGTTCTTCGCACCGCGTTGGTCGGGCACCTTCACGGCCAGCTATCAACTTCCAAAGCGATGGAATATTGACCTCACCGGTCAGGCCTACGGCCCTATGCGTTTGCCCACCTTGCTCAACGACTTCCGACCGGAGTATTCGCCGGCCTATGCCTTGATCAACGTACAAGTGAAGAAGAATGTACGCGACCGGCTCGAAGTGTATGGCGGGGTGAAGAACCTGCTCGACTTCCGACCGACCGATCCGCTCATGCGGCCCTTCGATCCCTTCGATCGCACCGCAAGAGACACCGCTACCAATCCGAACGGCTACACTTTCGATACCACGTACATCTACGCCTCGTTGCAAGGCGTGCGGGGGTACCTCGGCGTGCGGTGGGTGCTCGGGTGATAGCCGGTGTGATACCTGAACATCTCTCGAACCGCACTCGCTGCTGCATTCCTTCGACCCCGCTGGGGTCGGTGAATTCCTGAACGCTTCGAACGCTATGTTCTGTGACCCTTCCAGGGTCAAATGCACCTGTTCGTACCGGTTAGGTCCCCAGAACGCCAAGAACGGCTGCCTTCACCGCATTGATCTGAACTTGGAGCAGACAACATGCCGTGATGAGCTGCGGTCGGAGGCTGAAGCTGATCAAGCGGCTTACTCTTTGCGCTAGTTTCGCGGCGCATGTACGGTCTCCTTCGCCCGCTGCTCTTCCAGCTCTCTCCGGAGAAAGCTCACCACCTCACTTTCTCGTTATTGGAAATGCCGGGTGCCACAGCACTTAGCGGTGGTGCGGCACCTCCTAGCGCGGCGGCCGTGGAGGTGATGGGACTGCGCTTCCCCGGACCCGTGGGGCTTGCGGCAGGCATGGACAAGGATGCGGCCCATGTGAGCGCACTAGCACGCATCGGATTCGGTTTCATCGAAGTGGGTACGTTGACACCGCTTCCACAACCGGGTAACGACAAGCCGCGCCTCTTCCGGCTGACGCCCGATCGCGCGCTGATCAACCGCATGGGCTTCAACAACGGCGGTGTGGCCGCCGCTGTGGAACGGTTGAAGCGCCGCAAGTCCGGGGTCATCGTGGGCGGCAACATCGGGAAGAACAAGGCGACACCCAACGAACGTGCGATCGACGACTATGTGATATGCTTCGAAGCCCTGCATGCGGTCGTCGACTACTTCGTGGTGAATGTGAGCAGTCCCAACACGCCTGGATTGCGCGCCTTGCAGGAAAAGGGCCCGTTGCTCGAGATCCTGAACGAGTTGAGGCGACGCGATGCGTTGAAGGCCGTACATCGCCCGATCCTGCTGAAGATCGCACCTGATCTTACCGATGAGCAGTTGGATGACATCGTGGCCGTGGTGAAGGAGAGCAGCATCGCCGGTGTGATCGCTACGAACACGACCATCGCGCGCGACGGACTGATCACGACCAAAACAACCTTGGAGTCCATTGGCGCGGGTGGTCTAAGCGGTACCCCAGTGCGGGCCCGTAGCACCGCTGTAGTGAAATACCTACGTGCACGACTTCCCAAGCCGGTGGTGATCATCGGCGTAGGGGGTATCGATAGCGTTGAAGCCGCACTCGAGAAGTTGGACGCCGGTGCCGACCTTGTTCAAGTCTATACCGGTCTAGTGTATGAAGGGCCGAGGCTCATCGTACGCATCAATGAAGCGTTCGCGCAATGGAAAAACCGCCAGTGAAACTGATCGAATGTCCGCGCGATGCCATGCAGGGTATCGTGCCGTTCATTCCTACGGACCTGAAGGTGGAGTACCTGAACAGCTTGCTGCGCGTGGGCTTCGACACCATCGACATCGGCAGCTTCGTGAGCCCGAAGGCCATTCCACAACTAGCGGATACGGCCGAAGTGCTTTCACGCATCTCGCCTTCAGCGTCGAAGTTGCTGGTGATCGTCGCCAATGAGCGCGGCGCCGAACAAGCGGTGGAGCAGGAGCGCGTCGCCTACCTGGGCTACCCGTTCAGCATCAGCGAGACCTTCCAGCAGCGCAACACCAACACGAGCATCGAAGGCTCGTGGAGTCGTATCGCTCGCATCGCGGAATTGACGAGTGCCGCGAACAAGGAACTCGTGGTCTACATCAGCATGGCCTTCGGTAACCCGTACGGCGACCCCTGGAACGCCGAGGTGGCCCTGCATTGGACCGAACGCCTGGTGAACGAGCTCGGTGTGCGCATCATCGCGTTGAGCGATACGGTAGGCGTGGCCCGACCCGAGGATATCCAAAGCATGTTCAGCGCCTTGATCCCCGCTTTGCCGCATGTGGAGTTCGGCGCGCACCTGCACTGCACGCCCGAGAACTGGCCGGTGAAGACCCAAGCCGCTTGGGATGCCGGCTGCCGCCGATTCGATGGTGCCATCAAAGGCTACGGCGGCTGCCCCATGGCCGAGGATGATCTGGTAGGCAACCTGCAGATGGAACTGTTCGTGCAGTCCCTGGAGGCGCGTGGGATCACCACGGGGCTGGACCTCGCAGGCTTGGATCGCTCGGTTTCGCTGGCCGGGCGGGTGTTCCCGGGGTGATCAGGCCTTGTGCAACTCGAACACCGTGATCTCCGGTGGCATGCCTACTCGGCCAGGGAAACCGATGAAGCCGAATCCTCGGTTCACGTAGAGGTGTTGTTTCCCTTCGGTGTACAAGCCTGCCCAGTGCTTGTAGACCCATTGTGCCGGGCTGTACACGATGCCATTCAACTTCACGCCCAGCTGCGCGCCATGCGTGTGGCCGCTCAACGTGAGGTCGATGCCGGTGCCCAAGACCTGTTCCTCCCAGTGCGTAGGGTCGTGGCTCATCAGGATCCGGAACGGTAGGCTCTCCGAACCATAGATGGCCTTGGACAGATCACCGTACTGCTGGAAACGTCGCCCCCAGTTCTGCACGCCCAGCAATCCGATCCGTGCTTCGTCTTTCTTCAGTGTCACGTGTTCGTCCATCAGAAGCTTGAACCCCATCTCGTGGTGGATGCGCTTCAACTTGTCCAGGTTGGCACGTTTGGCATCGGGGCTGTCCCACTTCACATAATCGCTATAGTCATGGTTCCCTAGGATGCTGTATTTCCCCATTTTGGCTTCCACCTGGGCGAAGATCTCTGTGAAGCGCTCGGCCTCATCCGCATAGTCGTTCACCATATCGCCGGTGAAGAGCACCAGGTCGGGCGATTCGGCATTGATCAGGTCCACGCCGTTCTGCACGATGGAAGCATCGTCGCCAAAGCTGCCCAGGTGCATGTCGCTGATCTGCACGATGCGCAGGCCGTGGAACTCCTCCGGTAGGTTCGGACTGTGTATGGGCACCCGGGCGATGTTGAACTTCCGACGCCCTTTCGTAACCCCGTAGAGCACACCGGCGAAGGGCACCGTGGCCACGATCAGGCCCAATTGGCTCAGGAAGTTCGCACGATCCAGCAATTCACCCGTTCCATCCGGCTTCCCAGGCAGCAATTTTGACCAGCCCCAACGTCCTAGGTGTAGCAGGTCGTCAAGGCCATGGAAGATCACGATCACCAGCTTGGGCAGGAAGAACAGCAGGAAGAGCGCCACCAGCGAGAACACATAGCTGTGGTCGCGGCGCACTTGGGAGCCCTGCATGCTTACCATGGTCCAGATCAGCACGGCCATGATGCCAAGGGACACGATCCAGTACAGGATCCGAACGATACGCCGCAGCACCAGCGAGTGGTTCGCAAGCGCCGTGTTCACACCCTTGTAGGCGTAAAGGTCGATCAATACGAGAAGGACCAGGAAGAGGATGAAGTTGCGGAGGGCAGCGGGGGACATGGAACGAAGCTAGGTGGCCGACAAGTGCGATCTTGCACCACTGGGATCTTTAACAAGATCGAGAGCCAACGATGACCAGAACACTCTTCAGCTGCCTTTGTTCCTGTTTTGCCCTATTCGTCGAGGCGCAAACTTGGCGAAAGGCCTATGGAGCCTACGGTTCCGAAGAGGCACAGGCCATACGTTTGGCAGGGGAGGACTTGATCGTTGTTGCCGGCTCCACGGGTAGTGGAGGCACGGGCGCCTCGGACATCTATTTGATGGCCTTGGATGGCGCGGGCACACGACTTTGGAGCACCGCCATCGGTTCGCCCGCTGTGGAGCAAGCCGTGGACCTGCGTGTGCTGCCTGATGGATCCTTCCTCATCGCTGGGAATTCCAATGAAGGTGGCGATTATGATGGGCTGCTGGTGAAAACGGACCCGAACGGTGTGGTGATCTGGCAGCGAACCTATGGTGGGAGCGACTGGGACTTCTTCCGTGAATTATCAGTGCTTCCCAACGGAGATCTTATTATCGTCGGGCAAACCTTCCAGCCTAGCGTGGATGGTGAGGTCTGGACCATGCGGTTGAACGATTCCGGCGATGTGATCGAGGAGCATCGTTATGGAGGAGCCGGTGAGCAGAACGGACATAGCCTGTGCTTGACTCCCGATGGCTTTGCGATCGCTGGGTCCTCCGGGATCGGTGATGCGACCAATGCCTTGCTGATCCGGGTGGATGAAGAAGGAGGAGAATTGTGGTCCATGACCTATGGTGGTGACTCACTTGATGTGGCCTATGACGTCGTCCACACAAGCGATGGCGGATTCTCCATGGTCGGTATCACAAGAAGCTATTCCAACTTCGAAGAAGGTTATCACCTCAAAACGGATGGTGCAGGGGTGTTGCAGTGGTACCGAAGCTGGGGTCAGGTCAACGATCAGGGCTCCTTTGAACACCTTCAACTCCAGAATGGGGAATATCTCACCGCAGGCTACACGAAGACCTCTGGAGGCGGAGAACGCGATATGTTCCTATTGAAGAGCGCGGAGAATGGTGATTTTGTCTACGGTCGAACGTTCGGTGGCGCGGCCGATGATGTGGCATTCAGCCTGGATACGGCCGGTACCGGTTTCCTCTGCGCGGGATGGACGGATAGCTACGGCGCAGGTGGGCGTGATCTATTCGTGGTTCGCACCGATGAGAATGGTACGACCGCGAGCGAAAGCGTGAATGAGTCCTTCGACCCAGTGAACATCGGCGTAGAGATACGCACGCCCCCCGCCACCATCTTCCCCAATCCCTGCACCAGTACATTCACCTTGCGCGATATCCCGCCCGGTACGCTGGCCGTGTTCGATGCCCATGGACGCCTGGTCCTGGCCGAGCCTTGGGTCGTTCCGGGTGAGCCGGTACCGGTGGCACTGGATGCCGGGCTCTACGTGGTTGAAGTCCGCGACGCACGGGGTGGGATCCAACGGTTGCCCTTGGTGATCGCAGCGGAATGAGCAGCGATCGGAACGCTCCTGTCCTGCGGGCATACCTCATCTTGGGCCATCTCCTCTTTTTCGGCCTCTTCGCGCTGGCCTACAGCCACATGCCCACCCGCGTGGTGCATGTCGATTCGGCTTTCCAGATCTTCAAGTGGATCCATGTGCCGGGTGTGGGCGTGGAGGCCCATCGCTTCACGGCCGTGGTGCCGCAGCTGCTGGTGAAGGCCGTGGCCACCACCGGTGCGCCGTTGCATGTGCTGCTCACCGTGGCTTCGCTCGCGCATGTGCTGGTGCCTTACCTGATCTTCGTCCTTATCGCGCACGGGCTCCGGCAGCCGTGGATCGCGTTGGCCCTTGTGCTGGCCCAAGTGCTCTGCACACGGCTCACCTTCTACGGCATCGTGCTGGAGGCGAACTACCTGCTCAGTTACCCCTTCCTCCTCGCGGCACTGGTATCAGGGCCCTTGATGCGATCGCGCAAACCACTTGTGCTGGTCGCTGTGCTTGCAGCGTTGTTCTTGGTGCTGCTGGTGCATCCTGTTGGTTTCATCGCCGCGGTGTTCGTGCTGGTGTTGCTTTACCTGCGTGGCCACACCGCCCGGCCTGTGCTGCTCGCGCTCATCGCTCTTAGCGGCGTATGGCCCTTGATCTTCCGCGCGCTCTTTCCGCCCACCGCCTACGAGGCCGATCTGTACGCCTCCACAGGAGTGGGTTTGGAAGCCATGGATTCGTTCTTCACGTTGCCCGGCTGGCGCTTCCTCATCGACCACACCGTCCACTTCACCACGCACTATGTGGCTTTCTGGGTGGCGCTGATCGTACTGCTCGTCGTGCTCCTTCGTCAACGCGCCTACCTCCAGTTGACTTGGATCGTGGCGAGCGTCACGGGGTTCATTGCCCTGCATGTGCTCACCTATCACGCAGGTGAAACGGCCATGATGATGGAGAAGAACTTCGTGCCGATGGCGGCCTTCGTGGCGTTGCCCCTGCTGCTGCAGTTCGAGCGCCTTTCCAACCGCAACGCCTGGATCGCGCTGGTCCCCTTCACCGTCGTGCTATTCCTGCAATTCCGGGGCATCTCCTTCGCTTCACGCCCCACCGGCGAACGGCTCGCCAAGATCCGCGCGCTCGTGGATGAGTTGCATGTCAGGGGTGTCCACAAGGCCTGCGCCACCCCACTGCAGCTCGACGAGCGCGGCCTCCACATCCATTGGGCCATGGCCTTCGAGACCTTGTTGCTCAGCGCATTGGATGGCCGCGAAGCCAGCTTGACGGTGGTGGTGCGCGAGGAGTGTCCACCCGGCACCACCACCGCCGATCTCTCCGGACTGATCCCCGAAGGTGAACTTTGTGGCAACGGTACGTCATGGTTCCGTCTTCCCGTTGGACCCTACGACGTACTTTCAGCCCAAGGTTCAATCAGATAGCTATCGATGGAGGAGCAGGTGATCGGTATATTCCGGTGGGCGCATATCGCAGCGGGTTTCATCGCGTTGTTCGTGGCGCCCATCGCCATGGTGGTGCGCAAGGGTGGCGATCAGCACCGCCTCTGGGGCAAGGTCTTCTTCTACGCCATGGCGGTGGTGGCCATCACGGCCATCGTGGTGGGCGTGTGGAAGAACAACCTCTTCCTGGCCATGCTCGCCGTGCTCAGTTTCCACTTGGTGGCTTCCGGTTACCGGTCGCTGTACCATAAGCGCTTGCACGAAGGACAGAAACCGGACACCATGGACGTGGTGGTGCAAGGCACAGCCGGGGTGGTGAACGGAGGGCTCTTCATTTGGGGTTTCGTGAACGTTCTGCTGGGCAACCGGGGTAGCGGCACCATCCTCTTCCTCGCCTTCGGCCTCATCGGCAGTTTGCTCGTGTGGCGCAACCTGCAACGGTTCTACAAGCGCAGCCATGAGAAGCACGAATGGCTTTACGCCCACATGTCCGGCTTCCTCGGCGGTTACATCGCCACGGTCTCGGCCTTCAGCGCCGTCAACTTCACCTTCATCAAACCGGTGTGGTTGCAGTGGTTGTGGCCTACGCTGGTGGGCACGCCGCTGATCATCCTCTGGACGAACCACTACCGCAAGAAGCTCTCCCGCGGCCGCCGCGCCCGCGACGTGGTGGAGGTGCGCATCAAGTGAGCGCTCGGTTGGTTCAACCACAGTGCCACGCTACGCTCGCACTGACCATGCGAACTGGTTGTTCTCTACCAAGGATGTACGCGGATCAACACGGATAGGAGAGAAGTCTAGCCCTTCACCTTGGGACATGCATTGTCCGTGTCGATCCGTGTCCATCCGTGGTCAACTCATTCAACCCAGCACCGCTTGGTACGGCCGTTGGCCGGTTTTTCAACCACGGATGCTCACGGATAGACGCGGATCTGGGATCTCCTTGCATCCACCACGGACTAGGCATTATCCGTGTCGATCAGCGTCCATCCGTGGTTAGTGCATTCAACCACGCATCGCCAGGTGCCCGCCCACAACGGTACATTTGGCACCTTCGCTTCCAACGTGGAACCTACGCGCAACGAAACCCGGGTGCTGGTGCTCTACACCGAGATCGCACCCTATGTGCTCGCCTGCCTCGATGCCCTCGTGGCCCGCACCGGTGCTCGCATCGAACTCGTGCGCTGGCCGGTGAATGCCGAAGCGCCCTTCGCCCTCGGCGCACACCCCGGCATCACCCTGCACGACCGCCGCGACTTCACCGACGAACGCTTGCTCGCCTTCGCACTCGACTTCAAGCCGCAGTTCGTCATCGCCAGCGGTTGGGTGGACAAAGGCTACTTGAAGGTGTGCCGGGCCATGCGCCGACAAGGCATCCCCACGAGCATGAACCTCGATACCGCGTGGCGGGGTGATGCCAAACAATGGATCTCCGCTGCGCTCGCACGCCTGTGGATGCCGCGCACCTACAGCCACATCTGGGCCACCGGCACACGGCAGGTGGCGTATGCACGCATGCTCGGTCTGCCTGAGAACCGCATCCTCACCGGCCTCTACGCCGCCGACACCACGCCCTTCCGCGCGGCTTTCCACGCTGCGCGACAGGCTCGCCAGCTGCGCTACCCGCACCGCTTCATCCATGTGGCGCGCTACATCCCCACTAAGGGCCAGCAAGTGCTTTGCGATGCTTTCGCCGAACTCTGCGATCAAGGCCGTGCAGGCGATTGGGAACTGCACCTCGTGGGCACCGGTGAACTCCATGATCAGGTGAAGAACAGCACTTCCGGCCGACACCCGCGCATCGTCCACCGCGGCTTCGTGCAGGCCACGGATATCCCCGCTGTGCTGGCCGAAGCCGGTGCCTCCGTGCTGCCCAGCCTTTACGAACCCTGGGGCGTGGTGGTGCAGGAGCATGCCTGCATCGGTCTGCCCCTGCTGCTGAGCGATGCCGTGGGCGCGGGCGAACGCTTCCTCGAACCTGGCGCGAACGGGGCCCTGCACAAGGCTGGCGACAAGGCCGACCTACAGCGGAGTTTGCTCCAGATCATCGGCACCCCCGACGCGGAACTCCTGCGCATGGGCGACCGCTCCGCCGAGTTGGGCGCCACCTGGACACCCGAACGCTGGGCCGCATCGGCCGAACGAAATCTCTTGAAGCGGTGAGCACACCCCGCGTACTCGCCTTCATCGATTGGTACAAACCGTACTTCAAGGCCGGTGGTCCCGTGCGCAGCATGGTGAACCTCGTGGAGCACCTCGGCACCCGTGTGCAATTCCACATCGTCACCGGCGACCGCGACTACACCGCCACCACCAACGAAGCGCAGGTGCCCACCGACCAGTGGACCACCGCCGACGCCGGTGAACAGGTCTACCACGCCTCGCCCGCGCAACGCACACGCCAGGTGTGGCAACGGCTCATCCACCAGGAACGGTGGGATGTGGTCTACATCAACGGGCTGTTCTCGGTGTGGTCCACCATCGTGCCGCTGTGGCTATTGCGCGGCAGCGACACCCGGCGCATCGTGGCCGTGCGTGGCATGCTCGCCGCCGGACCCATGGAGCAAAGCCGTCTGAAGAAACGCCTCTTCCTCTTCGGCATGAAGGCGCTCGGCTGTTTCAAGGGCGTGGAGTTCCAGGCCACCAACGCCGAAGAGGTGGCCGACATCCAGCGTTGGATCGGCAAGGGCACCCGCATCCATCTGGTGCAGAACCTCGCGCGCAAGACACTGGAACAGGAACCGCTGCCCGTGCAGAAATGCGCCGGCGAACTGCGCCTCATCAGCCTCGCGCGCATCGCGGAAGAGAAGAATACGCTTTTCGCCATCGAGCGCCTCACCCGGTTGAAGGGCCGGATCCGCTTCGAATTGTACGGCACCATCTACGACCAGGCCTATTGGGCCGAATGCCAGCGGGCCATCGCCCAGTTGCCCAGCGGCGTACTCGTAGAATGGCGTGGCCAGTTGCCCAACGACCAAGTGGCCGCAGCCCTTGCCGATGCCCACTTCCTCTACATGCCCAGCGTGGGCGAGAACTTCGGGCATACCATGCTGGAAGCCCTCACCGCCGGAAGGCCCATGATCATCAGCGACCGCACGCCGTGGAAGGACCTCGCAGCCCAACAGGCCGGCTGGGACCTGCCGCTCACCGACGAAGCCGCCTTCGAGCGCACCTTGCAGACCGCCGCAGACCTTGACCAACCCGCCTACGATGCCTTGGTCCATGGTGCCTACGCCATGGGAACCCGATATTTGAACGATCCCGCTCCGGTGGAACGCAGTTTCCGGATGTTCGCGCCATGACCACACGCCACCAGGTAGACCTCAGCCGCTTCGATAACTCGAAGACCTTCCACCCCGGCGCCGGTGTGCTTAAACGCACCCTCTGGTTCTTCGTCAACGCCCTCATCTTCCAGAACCCGGCCTTTCCGTTCCGCTCGCCGAAACCCGGTTTGCTGCGGCTGTTCGGCGCGCGCGTGGGGCCCGGTGTGGTCATCCACCCCAGCGTGAACATCAAGTTCCCGTGGAAGCTCAGCATCGGCCACCACAGCTGGATCGGCCAGCGCGCTTGGCTGGACAACCTCGACTCACTCACCATCGGCAACAACGTGGTGATCAGCCAGGGCGCTATGATCATCCAGGGCAGCCACGATTACAAGAAGGTGGATTACCCCACCTACACCAAGCCCGTGGTGCTGGAAGATGGCAGCTGGGTGGGAGCGGGGGCCATCGTCACCTTGGGCGTCACCCTCAAGAGCCACAGCGTGCTCGCCGCCGGCAGCGTGGCCACCAAGGACCTGGAGCCCTACACCATCTACCAAGGCAACCCCGCCCAGCCCGTGCGCGAGCGGGTGATGGACACCACTGCCTAGCCAAACCACCATGAAGAAGCTCATCGCCGCACCCTTTCCGATCCAGGTCTGCCTGATCATCATCGGCATCTCCCTTTTCCGGGAGTTCGACTTCGAGACCTACCGCTTCCGCCACTTGCCCATCGCCTTGGTGTATATGTTCGGTTTTGGCCTTTCGCTGTTCTTCGTTTTCTGGGGGAAGAAGGAGGAAAAGACGGAGAAGAGAGTGTGAACCCTCGGTACTGTGATGCATTCCTAGATGCGAACTCGTGCGAGCTCATATTGAACATGTACAACTGCCTACCCACTCGAAGGCTCACGAGCGTACTTCCCCGGATTCCAATCGGACCATCACCATGGATCTACACAAGAGGTGAGTATTAAGACTTCGCGCATCTGATGAAGGGAGCGTAGAAATTTTCGTCCCTGTTCAAACCCTTATGCAGGTTCTCATTGAATGGAATCGACCTGCTCTCATCACAATGTCTACCCCACCTATGCAGATTGACAAATCAACTGGCACCGTCATCGCAGTCGCGTCATTCGCCGCAGGTCTCTCATTGAGTTTAATCACGACCGAGGAATCGCCCCCTGAGCTTAGAAGTCTATACAGCGGTGTCTCAAGCGTTCTTTTCGCCATTCCTTCCTCCTATCTATTCCTGCTCTTTACCGAAGCCTGGACGACTTACCACCACAAGCGCCAGAACAAGCAGGTCCAATTGAATTTTTACCAACAGTGCACGAACAAATTCAACATGTTCATCCATGTAACACGGGCGCTCGATCCAAACTTCGACGATTCTCTTGATCCACCCAATTACTATTCGGATTGGACGTTAGACCAAATCTCCGAAGCACTTGATCTGGCGGTGGAAGGTCGAGCAAGAAGATACGCCAAGACCGTTGAATTGATAGACGCGGAGCGCCAAATGCAGCACGCTAAAATTGCCTATTCTTACACAACGCTATTCGCTGACCTGGCCTCGCTTGTCGATATCGAGGTGGCTAAGGGCAATCTCCACACCCATGATTACATTAGCCGTCTTTATCGGTTCCGCGATTATCTCAGTCGGTTGACCGACCTTAAAAGTATAGGCTTCATTCAGTCGATGGCCAAGAACAAGCAGGAGCTCGACTATCGCGTTCGCATGCTAGATCAGATCCAACTTCGCGAAGAAATCAGGAGGTTTGAGGTTAAATTTCCGTAGGAATCAGTCAGCCACTCTCTTGTCCGAGGACATCTACACCCCCACATACGTTCAGCGCTTGTTCGATCGGATGAGCAGTTCGTACGAGCGGATGAACTACCTCACGTCATTCGGTTTCTCTTTGCGCTGGAGGCGGCAGTTCTTGGCGGGCATCCCGGCCACCACTGCGCCGGTGGTGGTGATCGACCTCCTCACCGGCATGGGGGAGACCTGGGGAGCGGTGCACCGGCGCTTTCCCAACGCACGACTTTCGGCCTTGGACTTTTCGGAGGGTATGCTGCGCCATGCCCGTGCGAAGAGCGTTGCGCGCTATGGCGGCAGGGTGGAGGTACTGCACCAAGATGTTCTTCAGAACCACCTACCTTCCGCGCACTTCGACATCGTGACCTGTGCCTTCGGGCTCAAGACATTCAACCCAGAGCAATTAGCGCGGTTAGCACAAGAGACCCTACGCATTCTGAAACCCGGCGGTCGTTTCGCCTTCGTGGAGGTGTCGGAACCCAATGTGGTCCTGCTCCGCGCGCTTTACGGACTGTACCTCGGTTCCGTGATCCCTGTGCTGGGCCGTGTCCTCCTCGGAGATCCGGCGGAGTACAAGATGCTCTGGCGCTATACGTCGGCCTTCGGCCATGCGAAAGCGGCGATGGCCATCTTCCAGGAAGCTGGCCTTCAGGCTGCGTACACCTCGCACTTCTACGGTTGTGCTACCGGCTTCCACGGCGTGAAGGCGGTTGCTGCGGTGGGTTGAACGCCCGAGGCGGCGCCTTTGCGAGTTGTGGTCCGATCCCTTCTCGAAGATCGTCCTGACGCTTTTGTAGATTATCTTGTTCGAGATATTAGTGAGAACAACCAGGAGGTTCCTCGGATCATGGCATCCACCCGTTCCAAGCTATTCATGGCCGCATTGTGCATGGCCATGGTGCCGGGCTGTTGTTGCAAGAAAGGCTGTGTCGATCTGAACAGAGAGGCCATCAAGCTCCAGGGTTTTGTGCCTGAGGAGGTGGACAGTGTGATCGTGGTCACGCGGCTGAGCGCCAATAGCGCGTTGGCTTCGGATACCGTGTTATCCAGCGCCGGTGAGGGTTCCTATTTCAATGCGCCCGACCTTACGTTGTACGTGGAGGATCTTGGAAATCCCCTTTTACAGCGCGAGATCATCTTCCCACGCATCGGACGGACCTACTTCGTGGATGGCATAGAAAGTGAGTTGAAGGTCTGCAACGCGTGCATAATACCGGGTGGCACCGACCATTATATGGTGCTAGAGAGGCACCGGGTGAATGGGGAACGGAGCACTGGTGTTATCACGTTGGTGCGTTAGTGGTTCAATTGGGCGCGGTGTCTTTATCATTTATTCGTGTCGGTTACATCGCGCACTAGAACGGTGGTTCGCTTGAAGCGACCAATTGCCGCTCGGCCCTCGATCGGGGCGCTCTGACCTTCCGCCCGGGGAGGGCAGTGAGGGCCGCGTTCAGGCTTGTGTGGGAGTCCATTATCGGAAATTCGTACACCGTCCGGTGTGTGGGTAAGAGCAGGGCAGGTACTGTTGGCATGGCACTGCACCCGGTATCTTCGCAGCGGAGCGTCCGGTACCAGAGAGCATCCCATGCAGAACAGACTCTTCGCCTTCATCGGCAAGTACATGACCTTGACGGACGAGGAGAAAAGCGTGGTCGGCTCCTTGGACATCTTCCGTACGGTGAAGAAGGGCACGATCCTGCTCAGGGCCGGTGAGCGGTCACGGGATAGCTACTTCGTGTTGGAGGGCTGCATCCGCACCTACTACATCGTGGATGGCGAGGAGCGGACGACCTCTTTCTACAGCGAACTGGAGGCATTGACACCTCCTTGCGTGGTGAGCAGAACTCCCTCCGAGTATTACATCAGCTGTGTGGAAGACACCATCCTGACCGTATCGGACGCGGACCTGGAGGTGGACATGAACAGCCGCTTCCCGCGCTTCGAGACGCTGTGCAAGGTGCTTTCCGAGGAGATGCTGGCGAAGGAGCGTGTGGAATTCGATTCGTTCAAGACCTCATCGCCCGAACAGCGGTACTTGAATTTGTTGCGCACACGACCGGACCTCGTGCAACGGGTGCCCCAGCATCAATTGGCGAGCTTTCTCGGTATCAAGCCCCAATCGTTGAGCCGGCTAAGAGCTCGGATCATCGAGAAGGAGAGGGGCTGAGAATTCCTTCACTTAAGTGAATGCGGTGGGGTGACCTGCCGGTCTTGTTTTGCGCCCTCGTTCAACACGTAGGGAAGCATGCAGAAGAGAACCACTCTCATTGGTTTCGTGATCTTGATGGCCAGCACGCTCCAACTCCGCGCTGCAACTGCCGTGCAGGACAGCACCTATCGGCGGTGGTACGTGGGGAGTTCGCTGTACTTGCTTGGGAATCTTGATCGGGTCAACAAACCTGAGTATGTCCAGTTGAACGTGGGCTATCGGCTGACACCGAAGGATGTGATCTCGATCGAGTTCAAACGATCCATCTACGCGTGGCCGATCGGTATCCCATTCGGTCCTTCATTCGATGCGCCCGGCTTGAACTATCCCGGTCATGCGCGCATACTGGCACCAACGGTGGGCTACCAGCGCTTCTGGTGGAAAGGGGTCTACACTTCGGTATATGCCTTGAATGCCTTCGAAAAGTACCTGGATGTGGACCGGAAGAAGATCGGTAACGGCTACACGCTCTACCTCAACTTCCATTTCGGTTATCAGTTCAGGTTCTGGGAGAACCGGTTCTTCTTCGAGCCAGCCATGGGCTGCAGCTATTGGCCGGTACGGACAAAGGTCCCTGAAGCGTTCAAGGCCGTGGAAAGTAGATGGCCCAATTACTTCATCCAGCCCGGCCTTCATTTCGGGTTCAATTTCTAGCGGACCTGCGGCGGCAGGTAGGCTGTCATCCTCGACGATCATGTCGAGTTAGTATTCCATGCGGTCCTGCGGAGTCGAGCGTACTGGTGATCCTTACCAGGCGGGAGCATCCGCGAAAAGGCCCGCCTGCGACGCATTCCTTCACTAAAGTGAACGACTGGAGGCCCCTCAGCGGTCTTGTTTTGCGCCGTCGTTGAGAACAACCAAAGAAGTGATGAAGAAGAACATCGGGCTCATGGGCCTTGCGCTGGTGATGACCAGCTCGCTCACCCTCCAAGCACAATACGCAGGAACGGACAGCACCTACACGCGGTGGTTCGTGGGAACCAGCTTGTTCGTTCTGGTGGGCAACCTGGCGCCCACCGACAATCCACCGGATTTCTTTCAACTCAACATCGGATACCGCTTGACCGGTCGAGATGTGATCACCGTGGAACCCAAGACCTGGAAGTATGCCTGGCCCAATGGCATCCATCCGTTCCTGAACGATGCTTATGAAAAGCCCGAAGAGAAATTCCCCGGATACGTGCGCGAGTACGGTGTTTCACTGTCCTACCAACGCTTCTTCTTGAAGGGGCTCTATGCGGAGCTGAACCTGATGCCCACCCTGCAGCATTTCCAGAACGATCAAGGCAAGCGGATCGACGATGGGTTCCAGGTCTTCAACACCTACCGGGCTGGCTATCATATCAAGCTCTTCATGGACCGCTTCTTCGTGCAGCCGTCCATCGCGATCACTCACCGGGCTTACCATACACGCTTGCCGGATGGGTTCAGGCAGCTGGATGACAAGTGGTCCAAGTTCATTTTCGGTGAGCCGGGTTTGCATGTGGGGTTCAATTTCTGAATCGGGCTGCCAGATGCACCAAGGGTATCACCCTTCAAGTTGACCGTCGCTGGTTAGGTTCGTGCCGGAACGGATGATTATATTGTCCATCTGATCGACCAAAACCAAGGATCATGACACCACGATACCCTTCTTTCAATTCGAACGCTACCCTCTCGACCGAACGCATCGCTCAGCTTGCTCTTTGCATGCTGGTTCCAGCTGTGTTGCTTGCGCAGCCTACGCTACAATCATCAGATATGGGTTCGGTCGGCTCTACATTCGTTTACCAACAGGCCAATTATGTCACGTTGTCCAACTCGGGGCCGAACCAGACGTGGGACTTTAGCAATGTGGTACCTACTGGAGCGTTGACGTTCAATTGGGTGGATGCCGACGATACTCAAGGTGGTAGCAATTTTCCAGGTGCTACGGTGGCTGTTTCACCTGTTACCCTTTTCCAGCTCGATCAGTACTTCACCATTACGGCCACCGAGATGAATGATATCGGGACTTACATCCCGTTCATTCTCACCACCTGTTCCAACCCGATCAAGATCCTGAAGTTCCCACTGACTTACGGTGCCACTTGGACGGATCCCTTCACCTGCCTGCGTGATGATTCAGGGATCATTTTCTACAATGTCACCGGGAACTTGACCGCCACCGCC
Source organism: Flavobacteriales bacterium (assembly GCA_016787995.1). Classification (GTDB taxonomy): domain Bacteria; phylum Bacteroidota; class Bacteroidia; order Flavobacteriales_F; family PHOS-HE28; genus PHOS-HE28. The sequence continues at coordinate 52,980 of JAEUTB010000103.1, forward strand.
GATGGGTACGGTACGGTTATAACCCCGGATGGTCCTATCAGTAACGTGATCCGGGTATCGATGACGAATACAAGCACGGCTGTTGGTGGTGGCATTACCACGGTCACCACGATCACCGCGCAGTACTACTGGAAGCCTGGTGCGGGATCTTATGTCGCATACAATTATATCCAGAACGAAACGGTGAATGGAACACCGACAGGATCAGCCAGCCGGTTGCGTTATCTCGGCGGCAATTCCATCGGGTTGGATGAGCTGTTCGGTAATTCCATCGGCATCGATCTGGCTCCGAATCCAGCCGACGAAAGTGCATTGGTCACCTTCTCCACCCAGGGCAATTCGACCATGGAGGTCTTCAACGACCATGGACAGGTGGTGCAGCTGTTGGCTCTGGGCCACAAGGCTCCGGGCATCCATCAGGAGCGGATCGACACGAGCTCGTTACCCGCTGGTCTCTACACCGTGGTGATCCGTTCGGCGACCGGTGACCAAGGCGTGAAGCGCCTGATGGTGCAGTGATCCGGGTGTTCTGCACTTCGGTTCCTTGGAATGGCAGGTATTCGGTGGCTTTAGGTCCGGAGAGCCGGAGGCACCGTGCTGACTTGTGGAGTAAACCATACTTCACTGTGGTGTGCATTGATCCTTGATCAGCATTCGAGCAGACTTCGCATCTTCGCACGGAAGCAGTTGGAGTAGTGGTCGCATGAAAGTCACCCTCATCACCGTATGCCGCAACGCGGCGGCCGTTATCGGCGCTTCGTTGGAAAGCGTGTTCGCGCAGACGCATGCCGACATCGAGGTGATCGTGATCGATGGGGCCAGCACTGACGGCACCCAACAGGTGGTGGAACGCTACCGCGAACGGCTGGCGCACTACGTAAGCGAGCCGGACAAGGGGATCTACGATGCCATGAACAAGGGGCTGCGTGCGGCCACCGGCGAGGTGATCGGTTTCGTGAACGCTGGTGATCTGCTGATGACGCCGCAGGTGATCTCCCAGGTAGTGGACGCCTTCCAGCGCGCGCATGTGGATGCGGTGTACGGCGACATCATCATGGTGGATGAGCATGACATCCACAAGGTGCACCGGACTTGGCTCAGTGGAACCTATCACCGCGCCAACTTCCGCAAGGGCTGGATGCCGCCGCACGTGGGCACCTTCATCCGCAAGAGCGCCTATGACCGCTTCGGGCATTTCAATACCGACCTGCGCATCGCCGCGGATTATGAGATCCTCCTGCGCATGCTCTACAAAAACGAGATCCGCACCATCCACCTGCGCGAGGTGCTGGTGCGCTTCCGCCTGGGAGGCATGAGCAATGGCAGCTTGAAGCACATCCTGAAGGCGAACCGTGAAGTGCGCGCCTCATGGGGGTTGAACGGCCTGAGCGCACCGCCCTTGCTGGTGACGCGCAAACTCTGGAGCAAGGTGATGCAGTTCTTCCACTGATCATGCTTCACCGAGAAGAACCGGTGGGCTATCGTCGGGCGTACTCCACAGCCATCGCCAGTGCCTCGGTGAAGAGCTTCACGGACAAGCCCTGCAGCTCTGCGATAGTGGCCCCTTTCGCACCCCACTTGCTCGGGTGAGGCCTGAACTGCACGGGATGTGCGGCGAGCAGCATGGTTTGTCGTTCCACATCGAGCATCAACACCGCGTAGCCTTCGTCCAGCCACAAGGTCATGAAGGTGCGTCCGGGCTTGCCAACGATCTTCTTCGGTGCTATGCGGTAGGCTGGCTTGTCGAAGTGATCGTACTCGTCGCCCGCGAACCGTTCCAACGCGATGGTGCGCGCATCTTCGACGTTCATGGAGCCGAATCTAGCCGAACTCCGGATCGGTTCACTTCACTACCTGGATGACCAACGGCAGCTGGCCCTCCGTGCGCAACCAGTAACGACCTTGCTGTACGCTGGACAGGTCAATGACCTCGACGGCGGATCCGCTCTGACTTCCTTCGCGGATACGCCGTCCAACTGCATCAACGAGTTCCCATCGCTCACCGGCACGTGGCGCTGGCCAACGCACGGTGACGGCGTCCTTCGCTGGAACAGGGTAGAGCTGCGGAACACCGAGGCGTGCAGCTTCATCCAGACCGGTGCTCACATAGGGTGAGGAGGTCATGCTGCAATCGATCCCATACGTGACATCCACGGTATAGCTGCCGGCTGTGGTGGCTTCGATGCATGCCGTATTGGACCCGAACGGTTCGCCGTTGCGGTACCACTGGTAGGCTTCTCCTTCTGGTGAGGCGCATAACTGACCATCCACCAGCACCACCTCGGGTTGAATGACCGGGTTGAAGACGAAGGGGATCTCAAGGCCAAGGGGCTGAATGAAGTTGGGGCAGAGATCCGGAGCACCCGATGCCGTGTAGTTGCCCGTAGTGGTGACGATCAGGGTATCGTCGTTGGCGCCAGGGATGAGCTGTCCGTTCTGGAACCACTCGATGTTCTCGTCATAACTGAAGATCAGCAGCACGGTGTCGCCATCACATTGGTTGCTCGTTCCTTCGAAGTCGATGAAGAGCGGTTCGTCGCCCGCGTGGGCCACGAAGGGGAGGAGGAAGACCCATCCATCGACGATCACGGGTGCGCTCATTTCCGTGCATCCGTCCAGCGTCGCTTCTACGGTGACCTCAGCGTAGGGCTCCATGGTGAGTGTCTGGGACGTGGCCCCGTCGATGGCCGCACCATCCGCATACCATTGGTAGCTATCGTAGGGCTGGGTTGCCAGTTCCACGCTTTCGCCGGGGCAGAGGATCACCTGGTCCGGTTCGATGGTGGGGGTGAATGGGCACTGCGCGTTGACCGCAAGGGAGAGCAGGAGGGCGGGGAGCGTATAGAATATCCGCATGGTGAAGTGTTGCTGTTCCCCATAAAGACGACGCTCAGCACCAGAACGATGCCTCGATGCATCCTCAGAATAAACGGATCGCAAGTGATGCGTTCCATTGCCAGCGGTCCAGGAGGTTCTCCATCGTGGAGAAGCGCTTATCCAGCTCCGTGACATCGATGGCCCCGATCGGCACGGAGCCATCTCGAGCAATGGATCCGAGGATGGACGGATCGTCCAACCCGGAACCATGGAGCAAGGCAATGGCCACCGGATCGCCCTGCACCACCTTGGAGTTCGTAGCGGCGGCGGTGAATGGATCGGTGTAGGTATTGGTGATGCTGCGATGCAAGGAGCGTTGCCCGCTCAGGGAAAGCCCGAGGCGACCCCATTCCACTCCGATCCCGAAGCCTGCATTCCAGAAGAGCGCGACATTCGATGTCCGGTCATTGAACGGTCCTTCCGTGGTGTATCGATCCACCTGGAACTCTATTCCTTCAGGACCATTCGTTCCCCAGATACGGTTGACCACATAGGATGCCTTGAACGCATGGAGATCAGCGCCAATGGAGAACTCGGTATGGAAGATCGGTCTACGATGGTCCGTGCGTGGCCCCCAGTACAACCGAACAGGTGCTGATAGGCTCCAACGTTCGGCGGTGAACTCGATGGGTCTGATCTGTTCCCATTGCGCCTGAAGGTTACCCTTGTCGAGTTCGGCCAGAACAGCCAAGGCTCCAAAAGTGGGATCGTTGGCAGCGACAAGGTGTAGGGCATCGCCAGCACCATCGATGACAGTAGAAGGAACGAAGGCTCCACTGATGGGGTCCACCACGGGGCCGCTGGTGTGAAGTCTGCCGAGTTCAACAGCGCCCGGGAGGCCATTGTCGGCCTGTGGCATGAAGCGCAACCGAAGGCCGATAGCCAGGCGATCGCCACGCGTGAAAAGGTCCACTTGACCGAAAGGATGAAGTCCACCATACGACTCACCGATCCCTCCACCGATGTAGACCCCCCCTCGAAGTGGATCAACGTTACTTTTAGTGTCCTTTTCGTTGGGTGCATTGGAGTGATCCGGGCGATCGAAGCCTGGCGGCACGTCGACTGGGATCCGCTCCATACCTTCCAGTGATCCACTGCTGGTGTTGAGCAGCTTGAACTCCACCAGCACCCTCCGTTTGTCCTTGGGCTGCACATTGACCGTGATGATGGCCGATGCGCAGGCCAGCTCTCCCAGCTGAAGGGCGTTCGTACTGGAGGTCATGCCGGTGGCGTTGAGCTGATGCTCACGCAACAACACCTCAAGTTGCGAGCGCTCCACGACGCTGATCCGGCCCTGGTGGTTCACCAAATGGAAGGTCAATTCGCTCGCGATCTCGGTGGTCAATGCCGATGGAGCTTCCTGATCAACACCGATGACCGCGACCGTCGTGTGGCCACCACGTACGAGCCGCTCCCCTAAACGATCAGCTGCGAGGCGTAGGCTATCGGTGAACGCACTGCCGGTTGAAGCGCCGGAAAAGGCGCAGCACAGGAGAAGGAAGGTCGAGCGCAACATGGTCGGTGGTGTCACATACACGCCACCAGCCAATTATCGGGCCGATCGTCAAAGCACTATGAAGTCAACCCATCCACACCACGCCATCCTCGCCGATGCGCACCAGCCGCTCCTTGTAGAGTGCACCCAGGGCCTTCTTGAAGGCCTTCTTGCTGATGCCGAACTCCTCGTAGATCTCTTCCGCGGAGCTCTTGTCGGTGAGTGCGAGGTACCCCTTGGCCTCGAGTCGCTTTGCTAGCAGGGTGGTGTGGGCATCGATGTATTGGCGGTACCCGATAGGTTGCAACACGATGTCCAGCTTGTTGTCCGGTCGAACGGTCTTCACGAAACCTATGAGGCGATCGCCTACGGTGACGGGCTTGAATACATCATTGGCGTGCACGAGGCCTTGGTGCGTGTTATTCACGATCACCGAGAGGCCCAGGTCACTCTTGCCGAAGACGAGCAGGTCCACCTTGTCCTTCTCCTTTACGGTGATCTCGGTGTTGTCGAGCAACTCCTCGATGCGGGTGCTCCCGTGCAGTCGCTTGGCCTCCTTGTCGTAGTAGGCGCCCATCACATACCAGCGCCCTTCTTCCATGGGCTTCTTCTGGTCGTCATGCGGAATAAGCAGGGGAGTGTCCATGCCCCAATCCACATGGGCACCAGCTCCGCGGATGGCCACCACACGCAGTTTGGCGAAGGTGCCGGCCTCGATCTTCGGCGATCGTGTGGTGGCGGTTAGTTTGCCATCCACGTTGGGGTTCACGAATACACGAAGGTGTCCATCCTCGCTGCCATCGCGAGGGGCTTCGCTCAAGTGAAGCACCACTTCAAGAGCATCGTCATCGCCCAACACCAGCCCTTCGCGGGTGCGACGAAGGATGCGGAGCAACTGGGTACGACCAGGTCGGATCATGCCCGAAAGGTAGGGCTTGGGTGTCGGGTGCCCCGAGCAGGGTCATGTCCGGATACCATGGTCGCCCGGTTCGGCATCCCGTATTGCCGCTTCGTCCGCTTCGTCCCATGGTGGTCCATTCCATGGAAATAGTTTCGGTCCGCAAGCCACCACACCATGCCAGTGATCGGATCCACCACCACGACCAACGGGTCCTTTCGGTTGGGTTTAGCCGCTGTTCTCCTCGCCCTGTCCTTCATCCGAACGAATGCGACCCAAGCGCAGCTCTGTGCCCTCGATGTATTCGTTGCCAACGACCAGAGCGGCTCGGTGAGCGCCTTGGAGAATACCCAGAGCCGTCAGTTCATCAGCGCACTGTTCATGGGCATGCAGCCCTGGGGCACGGGCGCCGGGGAAAGCCGCATGGCCATCGCCGATTGGGACAGTCCGAACGTTTGGCAGCAATTCAGCTTTCCGTCTGTAGGCGCCAGCTATACCACGGAGATGAGCGACGTGCTGGCCTATCAGAACGCGACCCGTGCCTTGCTCGGCGGCACTGATCCGGTGACGGCGCTATCGCGGTCCTTCCAGCAGATAGGCCAGGCACCCATCGCCGGTCGTACGGCCAAGCCCATCATCGTATTGATGACCGATGCGGATTGCTCCCAAGTGCCTGCGGGATTGACCACCCTGGCGACGCAGATCAAGAATGCGGGCGTCACCATCGTGGTGGTGGCCATCGAAGCGGCTTCGCTGTGCACATCGCTCATGGGCGCGCAGGTCGCAAGCCCGGGTGCGTACTTCAGCGCTCCCACTTACGCACAACTGGTGCAAGCCAACGTGCAGCTCGTGCAAGCCATGATCAACGCGGGATGCAGCGTAGGGGTGGATCCGAGCTACGATCTCAGCATCGCCTTCGACAGCTTCACCGCCTCGGGTTGCATCACGGGTATTCCGGCGTTCCAAGCGAACTACACGGTGACCAACAACGCCGCCACGGACTTCAATGGTCCTTTGATGATCTCTTTCTATAGTGGAGACCCCGCGATAAGCACGAGCGCCTTCCTTACCACTCAGAACCTCGGTACGGTATCCCTACCGGCAGGAGCTAGCATGAGTGGAAGCCTCTCTGGTGGGGTGCTCGCCTCCACCACCGCGCTTTACGCGATCGTCAACTTCAACGGTGCTATTGCTGGGCATGCGCCGCCCATCGGCTATCTGCCACCGAGCGAGACCTTCGTCCCGGACGAATGGGCCACCTTCAACAACGTGAGCCCGCGGATCTCCCGGGTGAACGATCCGGTGACCTGCCCACCCCAGGCGCTTCTTTCCACTACTGTGGTCAACCTCGGCGTAGGCTGTGATGACCTCGTGCCATATGAAGTGAGCATCTGCAACACCGGCGATGCGGCTGCCTACATCGTTCCATCGCTACCCATAGCCGTGCCGGGCGCAGTACCAGTGACCAACCTGAACGAGACCGGTACCTATGCGGCGGACCTCGACTGGGCTACCTACTATGGCGGTACCCTGCTTGACGAAGGCCAGGCCGTAGCCACGGACGCTTCGGGGAATGTGTACCTGGCTGGTCTTACACGCAGCACTGGCTCGATCTCCACAGCCGGGGCGCATCTCGTTGCTGCACCGGGTGGTCGTAATGCATTCTTGGCAAAGTTCAACAACGCAGGTGTACGTCAATGGGCTACCTACTACGGTGGAACCGGCAATGATTTCGGGCTTTCTGTGGCTACAGACGCTGCGGGCAATGTGTACCTCGCCGGCTATACCTCGAGCACTACAGGAATCTCAACGGCGGGTTCTCACCAAGCCGCTTTAGGGGGCAGCGATGATGCCTTCTTGGTGAAGTTCAACGCGGCAGGGGTGAGGCAGTGGGGCACCTACTATGGCGGCACCGGAGCGGATGTAGGATATTCGGTGACCACGGATGCTGCCGGAAACGTATACCTCGCGGGAACTACGGAAAGTGCGGGGGGGATCGCGACGGCGGGCGCACATCAAGCGGCGAATGGCGGCTTGGGTGACAACTTCTTGGTGAAGTTCAATGCTGCCGGTGTGCGGCAATGGGGCACCTACTATGGCGGCAGCGATACGGAGGATCTGGCCAATGTGGCGTGTGATCCCGCAGGCAACGTGCATCTGGTGGGGCAGACGTTGAGCAACACGGGTATCGCAACAGTCGGCGCGTTCCAACCGAACAACAATAGTGACGATGTGTACCTCGTCCGCTTCAATGGCGCGGGTGTGCGCCAATGGGCCACCTATTTCGGCGGCACGGGCGTGGAGACTTTCCCCTCGGTGGCCTGTGATCCCCTTGGGAACATCTTTTTAAGCGGTACGACGAACAGCACGGATGTGATCGACATCAACGCGCCTTACCAGCCTTTCAGCAATGGCGGCGATGATGGATTCTTGACGAAGTTCGATGCTGCCGGTTCGCCTGCCTGGAGCACCTACGTGAGTGGTGAAGATGATGAGGTGATGAACGATGTGGCCGTGGATGCCGTAGGTCGTGTCACCGTGGCTGGGTTCACCAAAAGCGTTTCGGGTATCTCCACGTCCGGGTCATTCAAGGAGTCCATCGATGGCACCAACCGGGATGCGTTCGCGATGAAATTCAACAACGATGGCATCCTGCTCTGGGGTACCTATTTCGGTGGTGAGGATGATGATGAGAATTACGCTGTGGCCGTTGATCCCGCAGGGGACGTGTACGTGGTAGGGCTCACCGCCAGTCTGGTCGATCTGGCCACTACGGGTGCACACCAAACGGTGAACAACGACAACGATGATGCCTACCTGGCCAAGTTCGGTGAGCATGAGCTGCCTCGCATCCTCTATCCCGGTGATTGTTTCGTGCGCCAGTACATCTACGACTACAGTGCGCTCGGGGCAGGCACGTACAACTTGAGCCTGGGGCTTACTGCTTCGGTGTTCGATCCGGGTGATCCGTTACCCTTGATCATGCCCGATCAGCACTTCAATGCGGGAACCTTCACCGACATCAGCGGCTTCAATGGGGCCGCCCATACCAGCGACAACGCGGTGATCCCCGCTGCAGGCAGCCCTTGTGCCACCGGTGATCGGATCAGTGTGAGCGTGAACATCCCCACCGTCAGCAGCTGCGGCAACGGCAACTACGCACAGGCTACCATCACCATCACCAACCTCAGCGGGATCACCGTCACCGGTGCGGACCTTGACATGGACCTGACCGGGCTCGGTGCCACCTATGTGGGTGAACCCTACAATGTGAGTGCGGGGTTGGACCTTGCCGCGCCCAACCTCCTTGATCCGGCTTATCCGTTCATCCTCCACGCCATCAACGGTCACTCCGGTGCAGTTCAGTTGCCGATATTGTCACTACCACCCGGTGTGAGCACGTTCCAAGTGGATATCAACATCGGCAGTACGCTCACCAACCTGCTCGTGCAGGTCATCAACATCCACACCGCCATCAATTCCAGCGGACTCAGCAATACGGGCAGCGATGCTTCGGGTGTGTCGGCGCTTACGGTCCCGGTCATCGCCAACTTCACGTGCCCGGGTGCGATCAATGCCGGCGGGAACATCTCGCTTGGTGGCATCTCCGTGACGGGTGCGTCGTCCGTGCAATGGGCCAGTACCACGGTAGCTTCCCTCGCCGGTGGCGGTACGTTGGCCAGCCCCACGATCACCTATGTACCCACGCCGCTCGATATCGCCAATGGCTTCGTAGCCATCAGCCTCACCGCGCTTAGCGCCAGCGGCTGCGATGCTACGGTGAGTTGCCAGATCGATATCGCCAACGTGCAATACGACTACGGTGATGCGCCGGTGGTATATGACATGAACATCAACTACCAGCCGCCAGCTGCAGCATCCACACTGCTTAGTGGTCTGGTCCTGGGTATTTCAGGTCCTACTACGGAGACCATCGCACACAACAGCGTGATGGCCGATGGCGATGGCAACGAGGAGGACGCGCTGGTCACCAATCCCTATACGGCGCCATGGCCGGGTGTAGGTGGGGTTTTCGACCTTCAGATACGGGCTACCAACAACACGGCTACGGAGAGTTTCGTACATGCTTTCGTGGATTGGAACGCCGACGGTGATTTCCTGGACTCCTTGGAGAGTTCATCCAACACCGTGGTGAAGATGCCCTTCAGCGGACTGGGTTCGCACCTGATGCACTTCGTAGTGCCGCCTTTCGCGAACCCCTTCGGACTGTTCTACATCCGCCTGCGCCTTTCCGCGGATAGCATGGCCGTGACCTTCCCTTACATGGCCGCACCACTGGGCGAAACGGAGGACTACGTATGGGAGTCCGTGGGTATCCTTCCTGTTGAACTGCTTTCGTTCACCGGCACGGATGAAGGCCCTTCGGTACGCTTGGAGTGGACCACGGCGACTGAGCATAACACCAGTCACTTCGAGCTGGAACGTGGGCGGGATGGAGTGAACTACACATCCATCGGCACCTTGGCGGCAGCTGGCTTCAGTGCAGCTGTACTTGACTATTCGTTCACGGATCCCTCACCATTGGATGGTCTTTCCTTTTACCGGCTCGTTCAGGTCGACCTTGATGGTTCGGTGGCTTACCATGGTCCGGTGGCGATCGAACATCGCGCATCCGCCCAAGTGTGGGCACAACCTCTCCCCGGAGATGGAGTTTTGTTGCACGGTGTTGGCTGGGAGGAGGTCCACGTGCATGATCACAACGGAAGGCTTGTCGCATCAGGTCCACTGACCGACGGGCAGTGGCATTTCAGCGGTGGTGTATCCGGTGTCTATGTGGCCATTCTACGCCATGAAAGCCGCTCGGAGACCTTGCGCTTCGTGATCCCCTGACGGTTCAACCCCAGTGACCACCAAGGTCCGGCGTGGCCAGCCACCCGATACCCACGGCGAGTAACAAGAGCAGGACAAGCCACAAGTGGATCGTCCGCCAAGTGCGCCAGAACGCCGACCATTTGACGTTGCGGCTCAGCCACCAATAGAGCGGGTAGGCCAGCTGGGCAAAGAGTAGGGAGAATTCTGGCTGCCCTTCCAGGTCATGCCACCAGCGCAGGAAGCCACCTTCCGGAGGGTAACCGTGTCCCACGTGTTCCAACATCCACCACAACCAGAAGCCGCCGACCAAGGATATGGAGAAGAGCACCTGAAGGAGGCGGAGTAGGTGGACCATTTGGCTTTGAACGTAATGGGTCTGTTTTCATTGCACACACCTTTGGCCTGCATAGTGCAATCTTGGGCTTCCGTCCCAGCGAACGGATACCTTCGCCGCTGGATCGAACACCATGCCTGATACCCAGCCCTGCCCCGAGTGTCGCTCTACCATCACCTATCCCACCGGGACATCTCAGATGTGCGCAGAATGCGGCCATGAGTGGAACCCGGCGGAAGTAGCGGCGGAAGCGGCCGGTCCAGTGGTGAAGGATGCCAATGGCAACATCCTGAAGGATGGTGATGATGTGGTGATGGTGAAGGACCTGGCCGTGAAAGGCGCTCCAAAAGCGCTCAAGGCTGGAACGAAAGTGCGGGGTATCAAACTCGTGGAAGGCGACCATAACATCGATTGCCGCATCGATGGCTTCGGCGCCATGGCCTTGAAAAGCGAGTTCGTGAAGAAGGCTTAGGCTCCGTTGCCGTCCGAGGTCAGCACCGCCGTCATGTGGTCGAACCATGGCCGCACGGCGCGGTAGGTGGTCAGCACCTCATCCAAGAATCCCGGCGCCATCACTTGCTTGTCCGTGAGGGTGCGGCGCAACAGGAATTGTTTCTTGCGCAAGAGATCCGCGGCAGGATGGTCTTTCGCATATCCACGAGGGACCGTGGCCAATTCCTCACCGAAAAGTTCTCCGAAGTGGGTGCGCAGGTTCTTGCCGCGTAGGATCTTCCGCCAAGTGGCGTGGTCGTAGGCGATGTCCTGTCGGATCAAGCGAAGATCGTCCGGTTCCGGCCCCATGAATCCACAGGTGACGTGCGACCGATCACCGGGCTGGATCCGGTAGAAGTATCCGCCGCGAAGGGCCGGCTTCACCCGTGCCAGGCGACCTCCGAAACGCGGTGCATAGGGCGGCTTGTCCTTGTGGAAACGCTGATCCGTATAGATGCGCATCAGGCTCTTCGCGCCGCTGGGTGTGCTCAGCTTGTCATGCACCCGCATCCGTTCCAACAGCGCATCGGCGAAGTCCACCATGTTCCCGTGTGCCGTCTGGTACCTGGACTTATTCGCTTCGAACCAGGGCTTTTCGTTGTGCGCTTCCAGCTCGGCAAGGAAGCTGAGGGTCGACTTCGGGATGATGACCGATGGCGTCGTGGGCATGCGGCGAAGTTCGATACTCCTGAGCCACTCCACGGCGTACCATCAAGGCTCGGTCTCCATCTGTTGCCATTGTTCCCCCGACTGGCTGCCAACGTTCGGGTCGTACATGACGTCGTTGGTCCCGAAGTACTGGCCATCGCCGTTCACCCAATAATTGTTGTACCCGGCTTCCACCTTGCCTTGCTCACCGGTCTGCGGGTTCCAAGCGTTCTGCTCCCCTCGGATACCATTGATGGTCGCATCCTGCATGCGGTCCATGGTAGCGTTGGTGTTGTTCCAGGTCCCCATCATGGAATTGTTCACGCCGTTCACCATGTCGCGGTGCGCGGCCTGGCTGGCATCGAAAGCGGCTTGGTTGCTGCGCATGCGGGCGTTGTGGGCGTTCCAGCTCTGCTGGTTGTTCATCATCTGCTGCTGGTGTGCGGCCATGCTTTCTTGCTCCTTCTGTCTGGCTTGGCGGTGCTGTGCCGCGAAGTAGGCGGGGTTGAAGCGCATGGTGGATAGACCATTGAGCAATCCGCTCTTCTCGCGTTCGTAGCTGCCTTCGGTGGCCTCCAGCTCCGTGGTGTAGTAGCCCCAGTTCGCCATGTCCGCGCTGCTGATGCTGAACCAATGCAGCACTACGGCAAGCCGCTTGTCGCCGCGCCGCCATTCGCTCAGGTTGGCTTTGCAGGTCTTCTGTGCCTGCCCCGATACGTACAAGCCGTTCATGCCACGCTGATCGACCTGTTCCACGCCGGGTGCTGGCGCCTGGCCGACCAGTTCGTAGCCCTGCTGACGCATCCGCGGAGCCAGGTCCTGCATCACCACTTGTTCCGGGGATACCGGGGCACGCATCTGCTGTCCGTTCGCTTGGTAGAATTGTCCGAGCTGGCCACCCACCATCATGAAACTGGCCGGCTTCGTGTTCTTCACGTTCGCTCCAGGGGCCGTCGCGGTCCAATCGCCCCTTTCCATGCCTTGCACGTTCCAATGTGCAGGCAGGTCCAGTTGTGCGAAGGGTACGTTGTAGGTGGAACTGTTGAGGGTATGTGTGCGCATGCCGGCTGCTGTTGTGGCCTGTTGTCCGAAGCCTGGTCCACCTTCCGCAGCACCTTGTTGGTCCCAGCCACCTGCTGCCTGGCCTTCTGGTACGGGTTGGCCGGTGATCTCCGCCATCCGTGCTTCCAATTCGCTCATCCGTGGGTCCTGGCCTTGGCCGTATTGGTCCATGGTGTTCTCGCCGCTTTCGCCGCAAGAGAAGAGCAGGGCGCTGAAACCGATCAAGAGGTAGACGGGGCGGTTCATTTTCCGGGGTGTTTTCCTCCTATCGGGGATCCGGGTGGAATGTGAACACCCTTCCTCTGGTATGGACGATTGGCGACATCAATTCACCCCTTTGCCCTCTGTCGTTGAACTTCACCTCCGGTATCGTGTACCGGTAGCCATGACACGGATCTTCGCCCTTCTGTTATTCCTCATGGCCGGTACATGCAAGGCATCGGCCCAGTGCTGCTGTTCGGACATCCTGGTCCATATTTCCTTGAAGGACCTGGCCTACGTACACTCGGAGCGCGAGTTCGAGGTGCAGGCCTTGGATGAACATCACGGATCATACCTATCCGACCGCGATAGGACCGATGGCAGGTTGATGGTGCGAATGGATGTAGGCTGCGGCGTTATGGAAAGGCGTTTCACGATCACTCGTAGCACTACCGGCGAAAGGATGGAATTGAACGTGCTGATCGTCGGTTTCGACGGGGGGCATCCGGCCCTGCGCGTTCCGTTCCTACCCGGGCGGCACGAGGTGGACTTCACCCGGCTGCGGGAGTCCGCCAGAGCGTTGCTCCCCAAGGACCTCTTACCGAGCGATACCGCCACCAGTCGGACCGTGCATTGTGGTGCTTGTGCTGTTCGTGTGGATCGTGATAGTACCGGAGTGACCTTGGAGCCGCTCAACCTGAGCGAAGGTGGCTGCGGTCCGGGGCGCGTACGAATGAGCGGCGCTGGCCTGGCCTATTGTCCCGATGGACAGGGTGCTTTTCAAGCGAACGTTCAGGCATCGCTGGATCGGAAACTGGGTTTGCATGCCCGAGGATCGGTGCTTTATCACGGCATCGCCAGCATCAACGATAGCGGCCGCTTCTATGGTCGCATCCATCACGAACAGACCGACCGCGTATATGCGATGGAAATAGCCCTGATGGACGGGCCGCTTTGGGTACCCGCGCGGGTGGTGGATGCCGACGCACCAGGTGGCGAGCGCGAGGTCAGTTCCATGGTGCGGTTCACGCTGGTGGCAGGGAGGGTCGAGTGAGCTCCGCGGTCAGGTCGCCGTCATCAGGAGCCTCGTTCGACGATTTTCGAGGGCAGGCACGGGTTGCCCAACCCTTGGTTGCCGCCTTACAACCATAGGTAGCGGGATACAACTAAGAAGGACCATTCCTGCGAACCGACCGGCATGGCGCTCCGCCAACTTTGCATCGTCCAGAACGAACGGACGAACACACCCATGGAACCCAACTTCACAGGCACCCGTATCGCCGTAGCGCGCAAAGCGAAGAACCTGTCGCAAGCGCAATTGGCCCAACAGCTTTTCATCAGCCCTCAAGCCGTGGGTAAATGGGAGCGGGGCGAGTCCATCCCCGACATCGTTACCGTGGGCAAGCTGGCCCATTTGCTCGGAGTGGACCTGAACTACTTCTCCGAGCGATCCGCATCCACCCCGGCACCCATCCCGGTCGCGCTGCCAACGGAACGGCAGATGTCCGCAACTCCGATGAAGGAGCCACCCAATCCCACCCGCGACATGTCGCGCTTCAAGTGGGTCGATGCGGACTTTTCCGGCTTAAAGGATATCCACGAGAAGTTCAGCGGCTCCCTCTTGAAGAACTGCAAATTCATCGACTCGGACCTTGCTGGGGTGCTTCTGGAGCACAACCATATGGAAGGGTGCGACTTCCGAGGTGCGAACCTGAACGGGAGCCGGTTGCGTTCGACGCATGTCGCCAACACCCGTTTCAACGATTGTGGACTGAAGGAGGCCGAGTTCAACGAAAGCGTGCTCAAGGGTTGTGACTTCTCCGGCGCAGACCTTACCGATGTGGTCGTTCGATCGAGCAGTTTCCAAAAGAACACCTTGACCCAAACTGTTCTTGTGCGCACCACCTTCCGGGACACGGACTTGACCGATGTGCTCTTCGAGGGGACTTTGGAGGACTGTACCTTCGAGGATTGCGGCTTCACCCGGGTGACCTTCCAGAACGCCACGCTGCATAACACCTTCTTCAAGAGCCAGCGTCTCAGGCACATACGCTTCATCGGGTGCACTGCCGACCGCCTTACCTATGAATTCCTGAAGAATGGCAAGGCGGATGTGAGTGGTATCGTGGTAAGGGTCCCCGAACGAAAGGGACAACGCCCACAATAACCCCGAAAAGCCGGTAAACCCGCGTCACTCTAGCACAATTGGCCCGAAACAACGGGTAGGCCTGTGCAGTTCGAACCGGACAAGCCCGCTGATCAGGCGCCATTTGAGCGCCTCTTCAAAGGCTGTGCACCGCCATTGAATCGCCGTTACCGCCTCCCACGGCCTTCGTGCGGCCCCGTAGCGCCATTGGCGGCCCTATACCCCGGACTGCTGGAGAACGCCCGGCAGGATCGTGCAGAACGAATCGTACAGATCCCTGGCTGGTTTGATCAGAACGAACCGTACAAGTCGCCTCCAGGCCACCCGCTTCCGGCCCCGGTCGGCTTGGAAGCCCAAAACGAAGAAGGCCCGCCATTTGGCGGGCCTTCAACCGGGCGACTTGGAGGCTACCGGCTGGGCTGAATGGTCAGCATGCGGAAGGCCTGCGTCGGAGCATACAAGGTAAAGGTGGCACCCCCGATACTGGTGGTGGCGCTGTCATTGTCGAAGTTGGCAAGGAGCCAATCGTGGGCCACCTGAGGCTGTGCTCCCGTGTAGGGAACGCTGGCCACCAGTAAGAGGTAATCCCTTCCTGCCAGGGCCGTCTTGTTGACCCCATCGGCGGTGACGGTTGCACGCACAAGGCTTGCCCTGTCCACCTCGGGTCCGAAGGTCTCTGCAACGAACTCAACGGACGGCCAGGTCTGCCTACAGGTCCAGGATAGCTGGCCCGGCTTTAGGTTCTTCGTGACCGTGAATCCACGCTGCTCCAGGTTCAGGTAGACATCGACCGGGTTGAGGTCGGAGATGACTGTCGGTGCGGGTTGCGCCTCAGGTTCCGAGGCAGCTTCAGGGGTCGTCGGTACCTCCGATTGTGTGGTGTCCGGCCCGGCCAAGTTCCCTACGATGAGGCCGAGTGCGATGATGCCGAGGATGACGGCTCCGATGATCTTCAGTGCTTTCATGGTTGGTTGGGTGAAGTTAGGGTTTGCCCGATGTACGACCGCTCGGGCGCGGATTGTAGGTTCGCTTGAATTCGATGCAGCTGTCCAGCGTGACTGTAGCTGGCAGCGTACCGCGCTTCAGATCTCCTTTGTGGGCGTAATAGCGCACAGATTCATCAGGACATCCGATCAAAATGGCAGCTGCCGCGTAGTTCAGGTCGCCTTCGGCTGCTGGCTTCGGTCTTGGACGCACCAAGCGCTCCAGTCGCGCCCACATGGTCGCGAAGGCGCGCGCCGCTACATCCTGGGCGACACGCTCTGCTGCCCGCTCCGCTACACGCTCCAAGTAGGCGCGTACACGCGGATGGCTCAACAGCTCGCTCAGCTCCTGGTCGCTCATAGCGGCAGTTCGACAGGGAAGTTTGAAATGAACCGGATCGCGGTGACCGCAGTCTGCTCGGCTTCCTTCTTAGCCAGGTCCCTTCTAGTGCCTTTGAAGTGCGCGTTCAGGGTAGCCTGGACCAGCTCGCCCGCCTCTTCGGCTACAACGGCTGCGCCGTACACGAGGTCCTTCGGCCACTCCGGCCAGGCGCGCTTGGCGGCAAGCAGCTCGTTCAGGACCAGGCCAACGGCGACCATCTCTTCGTGGCTCAGTTTGTCCAAGAGCTCATGCGTGAGCTGTCGCGCGGTGTTATGGTGTGGTGCCATGGCTTAGCCTAATGTAAAATCAGCGTTCCTGAGCTTTTCCAATAGAACATCGACCACTTTGCCCTTGATGTCGTGAATCTCATCATGGTCGTATCTCTCCAGGCGGACCATGCATCCGAATTGAACAAGCCCGGTAATGAACTCATAATCCCAGAGGCGGGCCGTGATGACGACTCCATTCTTGACCATCACTCCGTTAAGGAAGGCAATCATTCCAGTGCCGGTTACCTCCATCCGAATTGGATTGCCGTCTTCCTTCAACCAGACCTTTCCGCAGTCGTTGGAATATGCAGGATGGTGGATGGTCGCGATGATGTTCTTGTAGGGCATGTTCTTGTTGTTTGAGGGATTCATGGCTCAGGTGTGATCAATCCAGCGCTCGGCGCGCAGGTAGGATGCTGGGTACTGCATGCGGATGCCCTCGCGATTACACTTCGCGCGGTAGCTGTCGACGTACGAGAAGGCCAGTTGGTGCTTGGCCTCGGGCATACGTTCCCAGAAGGCCATGGTCTCCTTCTTTCCCTCCTTGACTCCGTACTTGCGCCAGAACTCGTCGAAGGTGACTTTGAGTACCTGGAACTTCAGGTGCGCAGCACGGAAAACTGCCTGAACGTCCTGCTCCCGCAAGGGTGCGTTGCGGAATGGCCACTCCTGGGCGGCATCGCTGGGCATGTCTTCGACCTGTACCTCGCACAGGAGGCCATTGCCGTCGTAGCCCAGGATGACGCGACCAGGGGACTTGGTGCCGGTGATGAGGTAGCGCATGGCTCAGAACTTATAGAGCGCGGTGAACCGTGCATTGATCGCTTCGAGCTTCGTCGTCGCGTTCAGGTCGTAGCCGTAGATGTTCAGGCCGGAGAAGGCATCGGACGGCAGGTTGTCACTGATCCACCCAATGAACTCCCATTCCGCCATGTCCCCGGTGGATAGCGTCTTCCTCGTTTCGATGATCTCGTAGGCGTCCGGCACATCCTTTGGTGCGGCCTCCTTGACGTATTCATCCAGCCACGCGATGGCCATGTCGGGGCGGAACACGCGATCCTGTCCGAACTTCTCCATCAGGTACTCGCCGCCCTGCTCCTGAGCGAACCATTCAATGCCGTACCCAATATTGCTCACCATGCCGGTTCTCGTAGGCGCATGGTCTCCAGCGATCACAATGCCTTCAGGGGTGAAGAGTATCATCACACTGTTGATACGTCCGCCTTTCTCCTGTCTCAGCATGTAGCCGCTAAATGCTGGCTCCGCTCCAAGGATCTTTTCCAAGGTGTGGTCCTCGAATACCTTGTCGTACATCTTGCGCAGTTCTTCACGTGTCATAGGTGGCAGGGGCAATGGTTGAACGGAGCTGGTGTGTTGGCAACGACCCAGGCGCCGAGGGCTAGGATGGCTGCCACCAGTGCGGCAGCCATCAGGGTTACAACAAGCTGGCGTTTCATGCCTCGGCCTTGGTTTGGGTCCAACTCACGCGGCCCGCTGCGATGGCATCGCGTAGCTCACTCGCTCCATCGCTTTCGCAGGTGCGGCATCCGCAACGGAATGGCGTCTTGAATAGCAACGAGCACACCGAGCGCATGATCTCCGTAGCGGCTGTGCGCATGGTATTTCCTGCATGCTCGGGCAGGTCCTTTGTCACCGCAAGGGGGCGGATCACCCCGGTGCGTTCAACGATAGTCGTCACCACGGCAATGACATCCGGGTTCTCGCCCATGGCCTTGCGAGCCGTGAGCGCCCAGGTGAATTCGGTGATGCTCAGCGGTCGGCCCTGCTTATCCACACAGGTGGTCGCGTGTTCCAGCAGGAGGTTCAGTAGTTCAATGGCCGTGGTTTCGTTCTTACCCAAGCGGTCCAGTGCATCGTCGAACGTGTCGAAGATGTGCGCGGCCGCTGCCTTGAGTTGTTCGCTGGTGTGCATGGCTTAAGCGTTGGTGGTGTTGGTGTCAGCCACGCCGAGTCGTACGAGCTTGTGCTCGCCTGCGGCGATGGTGTCGGCAACGTCTTCAGGATTGCGGCCATTCAGCCAGTCGAGTTCTACCAGGACGAAGTCTCTGTCAAAGTCAAGGGCAATGCGAACGTTGCGCTTACCGAGGTCTTCGTTCAGCTCGGTGAGCCAGTCGGGCTTGGAAAGGAAGTGATGCATGGTCGTCTTTGGGTTTGGGGTTTGGTTCTAGTTGGTGTACTGCGTGAGCTTGGGGTCGAGGACCATGAGCACCATGCGCAGCTCGTTCACATGGCGCTGGTCGGTCATGAATTCCTGGCCTGCGATGGCCATGCGCCGCAGGGCGAGGGCCTGGTACACGGTGAGGATGAGCTGGTACTCCAGGCGACGAGCAGCGCGGCGCACACGGAGCCGTTCAACCAGCCTTTCAATGATGCTCCACACCATGTTGAGCGCCTCGCCACGGACCTTGTCCTGTAGCGCTTCCTCCATCACCGCGATGAGGATGCCGAGTTGGTCGTGGTCGACCTTGATGCGTACGTCAGCCATGGTTTGCGAGTAGGGCTTTGAGGTCGCTTGCCAGGATGGCCTCGGCCTGCGATACCAGCTTGGGTAGCTCGGTCACCGTGTATGCGTTCAACTCCTTCTTGAGGTAGCCGTACTTCCGCACCCAGCCGTACACGCGCGGCATGTCGGGTTTGCCTTGGGTGTTGATTACACCTCGGTCCGCGAGGATGGCGATCACCTTGCGCCGCATGCGCTGTGGCGCCAGCTTCTTCGGGTCGAGATTCATTTCTTCGATGCGGCGCTCCAGGCGCCGCAGTTCGGTATCGTTCAGCTTGCGCAGGCTGTCCGTGGCGCCTTGGGTGAACTCGCTGACCAGCTCACCGTGTGTCTCGTATGGCCAGTGCGGGTCGCGCTTCGCGTCGTTCCACAACAGGAAGAATCGTTTGTAGGAGCTCATGATCTCTGGTCTGGGTTCAAAGAGTTCTTCGATGGCTTTGATGCGGCTGGCGTGGATGGCTGCGGCTCGCTGTGCGCTGCTGTCCAGCTCTGTATCGCCAGCTCCAGCTCGCGGCGTTCCTCTGGTGTTGATGCCTCGTTCAACTGCCGTTGGAACTGCGCGATCATGTCCGCCACGGCCTGCTGGTACTCCGTGTCGAACAGCGTGAGGTGAGCCGTGCCAGTTGCCTTCGGTTTGCGAGCCATGTGTGGTCACGATGTGCTGGCGCCAGTCGTTCATCGCACGTTGCTGGCATCAAGCCATTTCATCAGAGCCGTGTGGATGCGTTCGCGCGTTTCCGGCCCCTTCTTCACAGGCCCCTGGAAGGTGTTCGGGCCAGAGTCGCGCAGGGTCCAGTTGCGCGGCCCCACGGTTAGGGTGAGCACGCCGATGGTGTGTGTGCCCAGGATGGGCTTGCTACGCAGTGCGTGGAATTCGCCGATGTACTCGTCGCGGGTCATTGTAGGTAGGCTAGGGTTTGGGTAAGGAGGTCGGATAGCGAGGCGAGCTCTGCGGCCAGCTCGGCCTTGCGGTCTGGGTCTGTCTCTTGCTCCCACACGTACTGCTTCCGCTCGATGAGCTCGCGGTACTGCTCCACATCGCGCTCGATGCGCGTACGGTCGAAGGGTCCTAGTTCGGCGGGCATTTTTCTTCAGTTGAGGGGTCAGAACAGGATTCGAACCTGTATCGTGAGGTGCTACCTCACCGCCTATCCATTTCAGCCATCTGACCCATGTGGCCGGGGTTCATTCGCCATGACTTCCCCCCGGCCTGTCCGTGCTGTTCCGGACCGTCACGTGATTCTTGATCTCTTTGATGAATGGGCTGAAAGGATCACGGAACCGTTGACCATTGCGTTGGTTTCTACATGGCGCTCCAGTTCATCACCACGTCGCGCCACTTTCCTCCCGGCTCGCGGCGGTACGCTCGGATGTACATCTGGCTCGTGGTCGGCTTGTAGGCCTTGGCCAGAATGTCCAGGGCCTCGCTGAACCGCTTATCGTCGACCGCTTCCTCATGCTTACGCAGGCGAGCCACCAGGCGCTCGTCGTAATCGCCTGTGCCGTTCTTGCTGAGGATGTCGTCGATGATCCTGTACATCGACTTGTTGCGGCCTTCGAACTTGTCGCGCAGCACGGCCTTGATTGTGTCGATGGCAACCGTGCTGGTCTCGTCGTATTCACAGCGCCACTGACGTTCGATGCTGACCCTTCGCAGGCCATCGGCACTGGTGAGCGTGTAGCTGTCGATACCGTCCTTCGGTTCACGACCCAGCGTCTGGTACATCTTGGTGTGCAACTCGATCCCCAGCTTCACGCTTTCGCCTTTGAAGTCGCGGAGCTGAGCGCTCAGATCCTCCATCTTGGAGAACACGGTATCGATGTAGCTATCGCGCAGTTGGTCGTAGCCTTTCTTGGCGTTCGCTTTCGCGGCCTTCTCCTCGGCCTTCTTCTTCTTGAGCAGGGCCTGCAATTCGGCCGCGCTCATGGTCTCAACACTCGACATGGTTGGTAGGGGTTTGTTGGGGTTGCATTACAGGGGGCAGGACTAGCACGCGCTTCTCCTCCACGAGCTTCATCCAGGTATCGAAGGCGCGCTGGTAGTGTGCGGTGTACCGAAGGCTGTAGGCCTCATCGAGCATGCGCTTGCGCAGCCATTCCTGGGGCTGTAACCGCTCCAGGCTCTCAGGCCCGAACCATTCAGCCGCCAGCCGCACTTCGAACGCGCGGAACGTGTGCTCGTACCA
This sequence comes from Flavobacteriales bacterium, assembly GCA_016787995.1. Taxonomy (GTDB): domain Bacteria; phylum Bacteroidota; class Bacteroidia; order Flavobacteriales_F; family PHOS-HE28; genus PHOS-HE28. Next base: position 74,307 of record JAEUTB010000103.1, read on the forward strand.
GGTCCACCAGCCAATGGCACCGAGGTGGTTGCGGTACAGGTCGCATGCGTCCTTGCTGATCGTGCCCACGGGGCGCACCAGGTCATCAAGGCACTGGCACCCGCTCTCCAGGATAAGGAGGTGGTACTCCAGCTCATCCATGCCGGTGGCCGCTTGCAGCTGCGCACGGGCTTCGTTGCTCAGTTTGATCAGGGCGTTCATGCGGCGATGCGGGATTTGAGGACTTCACGTCGGACCGTACGCATGTCGAACTCGCGGGACAGCATACGGTTGGTGCGTTCGGGGTCGGTGAGGCCGTTAGCCTCGGCCACGAGTAGAGCCTCAGCTCGGAGGAACTCCTTGCGCTCCTTGGCACCTTCGGGCAGCACGGTAGTGAAGCGGCTACCAAAGCGGCTAAACACCTCTTCAAAGCCGTTCGTGCGGTTGCGAATGGCGCTGTCGATGCGCTTCTTCAATCCACGCGCACCAACCAGGTACATGCCGCAGCGGAACTCCAGTTCGTTGTAGATGCGCTTGAGGAGGAGGTAGGTATTGTTGTGCAGGTCACCAGCCTCGTCGATGACGATCACCGGATTCGGCAGCGCGCTCAGGTAGGCAATGGTGTCCAGGAGAACATCCTCCACCTTGCTCTTGTCGGGGTTGATGCCCACCGCCTGCGCCAGGGCGCGGATGAAGGCCACCTTGCGCGGGAAGCTGCCGCCGTTGATGTAGAAGGCGTTCGGCGTGTTGGCACAGAACTCCTTGGCCGCATGTGTCTTGCCCAGGCCAGCCTCGTCGCAGAAGATGGCGCTCAGGCCATCCTTGGCGCACATCTCAAGCTGGCGACGGATGGCACGGTAGGTCATTGTCTCCGCCGTTACCCAGGACTGGCGTGGGCTGAACTCGTAGCCCACCGTGCGTGCGATGCGGATCCACTTCTGCACGCTCAGCAGCTTGTCATTCGCGCGCCACTTGGCATTCTCGATGTTGCTGAAGTCGCTGCTGGTGATGCCGATGGAGACGGCATACTTGTTCCTGCTGGTGAAGCCGCTGGCGCGGTATGCCGATAGCAGCTTGCGTGCAATGCCTTCCTTGTGCTGTGTGCTGAGTGCTGGATTCATCGTTCGGGGGTCTGCTGGTTTTAGAAGTTCTCCTCGGCCCAGCGCTCGATGTCTTTGCGCTGTTGGGCTTCGGTGCGTGCGGTATCGAGTGCGGCCTTGTGGCTGCCTTTCTCGGTGAAGTATCCCTTGGTCACGGCCTCCTCTTCAGGGGCCATCGTGATCAGGTCATCGGTCGTGCGATTCGGCTTGCGGCGCGTGTGCGCCAGCGCATCGGCCAGGAGCATCTCGGCGAGCTGCTGCACCTGCTCGCGGTCATCGAGTACCTGGTTGATGGCCTCTTGGCTCAAGTCCCTCTTGAAGGCCTCGATGCTGGCGAGGTGAGCGTGGGTGTCCGGCGTGTGGTCCATCAGCGCCATCGGCACGTGCTGCACGGCTGGCACCAGGTATCGAAGGCTGCCTTCGTTGGCCGTGGCCAGCACGTCGCTCAGGTCGGCCGGGTCGAAGTAGACCTGGAAGCTGGTGCCGATGTGGCGCTGGAACTCGCGGGTGAGCAGCTGGTAGGGACGTGCTTCGCCGAGTAGCGTTGGGCAAAGGCCAGCGTTCGTGAGTTCGTTCGTCCATGGGTGGACGCTACCGAAACGCTCCAGGAATACAGGTCGGTCGATGGTGCGCAGGCTTCCGGCTGGCATCGCCTTCAGTGCGGCCTGGAATGCCTGGACCTTGTCGGCTCGCTCGCGGCCGATGGCTTCGTGTATCTGCTCGATCACCGAGGCTTCGTTCGGGAAGTCCTTACGGTGCAGGTTCAGCGCATCAGGGTTCGGCTGGTTCTCCTTGCGGCTGGTCACGTTGTGCCCGCTCCAGTTGAAGTTGCGGTTCACGTAGTGATCGTTGTGCTGCTTGAACCAGGGCTCGATCACCTTGGCGCGTGCGTTGCGTGCTGCGGCTGGCGTGTACTTCACGCCCATGCTGTCGTACCATTCGCCCAGCGCCTTGTGTCCGAGTCGGTCAGATTGCACTTGGTAGGGCAGTGCGTAGGTGCCGGTGATCTCGCGCATGTGGCGCACCGCGTTGGCCACTGCCTGCTTGCTCAGTTCGATGGTGTCCTCTTCACCGATGGCGTAGCCTACAGGGTACCAGCTGTGTGGGTCTAGCACCACGGCCACCTTCTTGCGGTGGTGGTAGGTTCGCTTGCCGCCCACCTCGCGTTGGAAGAGTAGCTCGTAGTCTGTGGCGTCGTGCACCCACAGGTACGTTGGCTGGGATGGGCGGCTGCGGTGAACGACCACGCCGTAGGTGTTGTGGTACTGAGCGCTTCCCTTGGCGTAGACCGCTGCCGCGCGGCCGTTGGCGCCATCGCTGAGGAAGGCCTTAACGGTGTTAGCGCTGATGGTCTGCCAGCCGCGCGTTGCTGCGATCGCGTTGTAGTCCGATGCGATGGTGCGGAGCGGGTAGTTCTGTGGCCTTGCGGCCAGTAGGCGTAGCACCTTGCGCTGGTCATCGTCAGCCACCTTCGCGCGGTTGGCGTTGCCGTGGCCACCATGGATAAGCGAGGAGGCGCCAGCTTCACCCGACGTGCGTGCTTTGAGGTAGGCACGCTTGCGCGCCTCCAGTCGGGCGAACGAGGTGGGGAACTTGCTCGGCAGCTTGGCCTTGTTCAGCTTGATGTATTCAAGCACCAGGGCCTTCAGCGCCATCACGCTCATGCCGTAGTGCATCTGCACAGCCGCGCTCCCTCCCTCCTTGGTCACCGCATCAACGGTGGCCAGCATGGCCATGATGCGCGATGCGAGGAGCAGCTCGGCACGGCTCTCGGTGGAAAGACCCATGCCGTTGCCGCTGCGGAAGTCATTCAGGTGTGCCTCGTCCTTGGGGTCGAGAACGAGCCAGCGCTCTACCATCTGCACGGCCACCACCTGTTCAGGCGTGCCGCCCAGGTGAGCGATGGCCATTGCCTTGATGGCCTCGGGCAGCGATGCCCAGTCCACCAGCTCTGCGGCGCTGCCCTTCGCCTTCTGTGCGATGGTGATCAGCCCAGCCTTCACCGCGTTCTCGTACGCGGCCTGCCCAAGGCACGCATCGTTCACCAACTCGTGGCGTTCGATGAGGTATGTGCCGTTGCGGTTGATCATGCGCCCAGCTCGCCCTTCAGGCGGTTACGGTCCGTGGTGATGCGGTGAGCGGCCAGCCAAATGCGACGGGCCAGGGTCGAGTTGTCCGCGCGCCTTTCGGTGATCACCTTGCGCACGTAGTCCGGCGTGGTGCGTGCCACTTCGGCTATCACAGGGCGGTCGCCCTTGCGCAGGTCGCGCCTAACCCTGGCCTTGGCGGCAGGGGTTAGCTCGTGAATGCTGCGGGTTGTTACTTTGTCCCTCATAAGTGGGACAAACGTATTGAGGATCCTCTATACTGTCAAGAGGTATCTCAATAGATAGTTTTCAACATCGAAAGGTGGGAAGCATCATAGACCGGCTCCAGCAGTTCATTGAGGCGTATGGCCTCAATAACAACAGCCTCACGGTGAAGGCCGGTCTTAGCGTGGGCCTACTCGGCCAGGCCATCAAAAGCCGGAAGGGCCTGCACAGCGACACCATACAGAAAATCCTCAATACCTACCCCGAGGTCAGCGCGGAGTGGTTCGTGATGGGAAGGGGCCGGATGTTGCGCGATGGGCCGAGCGTGCTGATTGCCGCAGAGCCTCACTCGCCCTATGGCCAGTCCAGGGAGGAGATTATCGAGGCAGCCAAGGAGGCTGCCCGCATAGCAGCTCGTGAAGAGCTCGCGGCCCTACAAGGGCGAAAACGACAAAGCCCCGTCGCCGTGAGTGACAACGGCGTCGGGGCTACCAAGAGGGATGCCGGGGAATAACCTACCGCCTCGAATGCGTGATGCGTTCGGCCTGGTGTGCGCGATCGCCGCTGCCGCCTGGTCTTTGCTGCGCAAGTTGCTGGGCGCTCGTTAGGTCTGCGGCTGGTGCGCTACTGCTGCGGGCGGCGAGCTACTCCTAGTTGGCTCCATGCATGGTGCTTTGCGCCATGACCAGACCGATACTATCGAAGGCCAGAGCGCGCAATGTGCGGAGGTCTCAAGTGTTGTTTTTCGCTCTTCGTCGGAGCAGTGCCTTTGCTCCGTGGTCTACCATGACCACCCGAAGACACATGTTCCGCAGATTCTTGATAGCGCTGGCGTTCTCCTTATTCCTACGATACCTGGTGAAGCGTAGGAGACCCTGATAGAATGGCTGCTGGCTTATAGCTTTGCAGCATGTTCATCTCGCTCACTCGTCAGATCGACCAGGTTGGGTTCTATGTGAACCCCTTCTACATCATCGCCTTGGTTCCTCTTACCAAAGGATGTAAAGTGGTTGTTACTGGCCAAGAGTTCAATGTGACGCAGACCGAGGACGAGGTCTTGACGTTGATCGACATGCAGCGCAATCGATGAAATGGGATAACGTCAAGATCATGGTGCTAGGCCGAGAGGTTGAGGTGCGGTCCATTGCCATGGACTCGGACCGGCCCATCGACCCCACGTACCTCGGTAGTGTAGTGCTGGAGGCAAATAGGCAATGGGAAGCTATCCTGCGTTCGATGCCTTCAACGAAACAGGTTGACCTCACGCATGCTATCTTCTCACCAGGTAACCTCGAAGAACCACGCGCATGGCTTTTGAAATGGGCCGCGATGAATGGATTGGAGATAGTCTCCGATGTCCAGTTCGTCAATGATGACCGCTGGGTCGTAGGCTTTGCTGGTGAATTCCCCAAGAGCTATCCGGAGCAGCTGGTTCGAGTGACCCTTGAGCTGACATAAACCACAGAAGCAATGTACCTCGATGACAAGATCCTTGATGCTGTAAGCCTCGCATCTAGATGTTATCCAGGGGCAATGTTGTCCATTGGTGTTTCAAAGAAGAGTGTGTTGGCGGGATGCCTGCGTGGGGTTGAAGCAGTGATAGAAGTGGAAACAAATAGCCCGAGCTATCAGTTGGTGGCACATATTGGGGGGCTGCCAGTTGTTGTCGTTGCAGATGGGTTGCCCATCCACATCATTGCAGAGTTCGATGTTGTGATTGATGGTCAACGGTCCATGGCACTTGAACGCATTCCTGTTGAGAAAGAGTTAACACTGGAAGAAATACTCGCAATCGAAGGCCTCGCTAGAGAGTAGCGCAACCCGCAACATGCCCGGCACGTACCACGTGCTATGAGCAGAAAGACGTGTGTGGTAGTGCGCTGGAAGAAGAACGATCTCTGGGAAGCCTGGTCAAGTGTGGCCGCTTTCAGCAGCTTCAACCCAAGCTATCCAACTCACTACATCAGGCGCAGAACTGTCAATGGCGTGTTCGAGAACTATAGGCTTGAGATGCGCCGTGTCGAATGGCGCAACAGCCCTGTGAGGCTACGCATCAAAGGCGTTGCACGTCGCAAACCAGGCCCCAAGGGACCCCGGAAGAAGGCGCCTTGATTCTGCGTTGAAGTGCCGACGATGGCTGCTTCGCGGCCATGATACTCACTCGACTCGGCAACAAGAGGCGCATGGCCTCGAAGCTGTTGCCACACATTCCCGAGCACCAACTTTGGGTGGAGCTCTTCTTCGGCGCCGGTGGCATGTACTTCAATAAGCCACGCGCACCGCGCAGCATCGTCAACGATCTGGACAGCGAGGTCTACAACCTCTTCTGCGTGATCCAGGATCGATCCAAGGAGCTGGAGGAGGCGTGGTGCAGCACACCCATACACGACGATCTCTGGAAGGCTTGGAAGAAGAGCGCGCCGACCGATCCAGTGTGGCGAGCGGTGCGGTTCCTCTTGGTGAGCAACTTCGGCTTCCTCGGCCTGCCGCAAACGCTCAAGCTGAACAACAAGAACGCGAAGCGACTGCTATACCATCGCATCGGCCAAACGCGCGATGCATTCTTCGATACCGAGTTCCTGCATTGCGACTTCCGCCAGGTGCTCTGCCGTATCCCGATGAGCAAGAGCGAGCGCATGAACGCCTTCGTGTATGCCGACCCTCCATACCTGGACACCAAGTGCAACTACAACGATGCATCAACGTGGAAAGAGAAGGACACTCGTGACCTCTTCGAAGAGCTTGTATCGAGCGGCCTGCGCTTCGGCATCTCCGAGTTTGATCATCCGGTGGTACTAGCGTTGGCGAAGCAGTACGGACTGCGCGTGATCACCATCGGAGAGCGACACAACCTGCGGAACAAGCGAACGGAAATCTACATCACGAACGTTGATTGAACCGTTCGCTGTGAATTGATACGCATGGCTTCGATCGGTTCTTTGTTGCTCAATGGATTCGTCAACGGGTAATCTGCTGCGGGGGGCGCCCTTAACGGGGCGCCCCTGTCCCGTTGACCAGCATGCGTTGGAGTACCTCAAGCTCTACGCAGGTGCTATCCGGTACTGTATCAATGCGCACCATGTACCAGACCACGCTCGTGCAGATGTACATCAGGACGTGAGCGTGCGCGTGATCCGTCGCTTCAGGAAGTTCGGTCCTGTAACAGGGGCATCGAGCAGTTGGATCTACAGGGTGACGCGCTGCGCATGCATCAGCTTCTGGCGCGATCACCGCAAGGGGTCGGAACCCAGCGACAAGCTGGACCTGGTAGCCGCTGAAACGACTCCGGCCGATGAGTGGCTCGATAGGCAGGATGCGCACCAACGACTCCACCTGGCCGTGGCCACGCTGCCACCGATGAGCAAGGAGATCATGCGCCGTGTGCTCTTGGGACAATCGCTGGTGGAGATCGCTCACGCGCTGGAGATCGAACATGGAACCGCTAAGGTGGCCGCGCATCGTGCCCGCCTTCTCTTGCGCAAGCGCCTTATCCGATGAACGCAGAGACACGTCGACTCACCTGGTTGGCCTTCGTGGCCTTCGTCTTCGCAGTGGTGGCGCTGGTGCTCTGTGGCTGCACCCTACTCTGATCCATCTTACCATGGCACGCAACCCCGAGATCACCAAACGTCGCAACGCCGAGATCGTGAAGGAGTACGACCGGCTCCGCTCCATCCGCGTGGGCCGTGCGCGGAAGTATACTCCCGATTACTGCATCACGCAGCTCGCAGAGAAGTTCTTCCTAAGCGAACGCACCATCGAGGATATCGTCTGGAAGAAGCGCGACTAGGCTGGTCGTCGGCAGAGGATGTAGCCCAGCGTCGATGTCTTGTTGGTCGACTGGCTCGCTCCAGTGGCCAGGATCGGTAACGCTGCTGCCGTGCTGCTGGGTGTGGTGGTACTGGTCCACACACTGATCGAGATGTTGAATGGCGCGTAGTTCAGCACAACACCGCCCTGTCCGTTCACTATGGTCCTGTGCAATCCCAAAGGCGGCACGAACCAATCGTCAAACCCTTCGATCACCGCATTCGCACCTGCGCTTATCGCAGTGGACCAGTTAGCGGTGGGTATGGTCGGCGCCCTGTAGTACCACGTCTCGGTCAGGTGGTCCACAATGATGCCATCCGCGTAGGTGTTTCCGCCCAAGCGGTCTGTGAAACGCCGGTTGTCACCATACATGTTCAGGCTCAAGAGCGTTCCCCATGTGTTGCCCGGAAGCGCAACCTGCAATGGGTATGGATGCACGATGCTCCGAAACTTCAGCAGCGCGTAGAACGTGCCCTCGTCGCCGAACTGGAATGCTGTGGTCTGGCCTGAGTGGAAGGTCTCGCTCATCGCGTAGTTGATGCCACTGCGATAGTTGCTGACGTCGAGCGGCTGCGTTGCACGGAGGCCAATGGTCGTACCGTCTGGCCTGGTGATGATGCTGTCGGCGATGGTGCGATCGCGATTGGCCGCAGACGGAACCTCCAGCGGCGAGCCAATGGGATCGCCTCGGCTGTCCAAGATGGTGACCACACCATCGGGCACCGTTGCGATAACGCTCTGTCCTGACATCGGGAATGCCTGAGCCACCTCCGCACCTCCAGTGTTGCGGATACTCACTCCTCCGTTAGGCGCCGTTATGGACACCACCGCGCCACTTGCCACCGGTATGTCCCCACCGATCTGTGCACCTCCGGTCTGCCTGAGCTGCGCGATGCCAGGTGGCGGTGAAGTCGGGCACGCCGTGGCCACGAACGGCGTCATCGCGGGTAGCGTCACCGGCAGGCCATCGCTGTTCGTATGCGTCACGTCGGGCAGCACGTGCTCGTCTGGGCCTTCCAGCTCCACGCGGTAGGTACCGTTGCTGTTGCGCACTACTACCAGGTTATCCTCTGGCGGTGCGGTGTACGGTTCTATCTCCAGGCCAAGCGTACCGGCCTCTGCGAAGTTGTACTGCTTGCTGGTGGAGTTGTCCAGGAGCACGCACCGGTACGTTTGCGCGTACATGTACATGTAAGGCGGTGCATCGGCCTTCTTCTGTAGCCCCACGCGGCTGAGAGGACTGAAGTGGTCACCGCTGGCGCCGTGCATCTGCATGTGCAGCTTCCGCAAGAGGCCGATGAACTCCATTCCCCTGCGCTGGCCAGCAGCGCCGTGGTTCGTGTCCTGCACGGTCTCCACGCTCAGGTATATGGTGATATCCATGGTGAGCTGCTGCGTATTGTCTCCGATATCGTCGACCTTGGCAGCGTCGAACTGGAGGAATACCGCAGGGGCACGGTACGGGATCCAGTTGCCGTTCTGGTCCACCACCTGGTCCTGTCCGTAGTACAGGTCGATGTGCTTGATCTCCGGCACCTTCTCCTTGATGATGGCGCAGAGCTCTTGGTAGGCCTTGCCCCAATCCTGAAGCGTGGGGTCTAGGTTCTGGTCAATGATCCAGCTCATTTAACAAGGGTTTGAACGACGGTTTTGAGGATGGTCTCGCGCATGGTGTTGACCAGCACGGCCGAGCGGCCCATGTACTGGCGCTTCGGCATGTAGGTGAGCATGCGTCTGGTGTGCGCCTTCACTGCACCGCCACGGCGTAGCACCTTGCCGGTGCGCAGCCTGGCCGCGTGGTCGCGCCTGGTGTGCGCGCGAACGCTCGCAGTGGTCTCGATGGTGCCGCCTTCGTTGTGGATCTTGGCATAGGGCACCTGCGGGCCACCAGCGGCCAGCTGAATGCCGTTCCAGTCCGAGCGGGTGATGCGTAGGCTGTTCATCAACAGGCCTCGCCCTTTCAGGATGCGCCCCTGCACAGCTCTGCCGCCAACGGTGCGCGGAGCCTTGGTCTTCGGCCAAAGCACCAGGCGCTCGTCGGTGAAGCCCTGGTTGCGGAAGCTCATGAGGAAGTGGCGCAGGGCATCGTTGCCCATTCGCTTGGGCACAGTGGTAAGCAGCGCCTTCTTGAGGTTGCTCACCTTGGCGTTCAGTTGCTGTACTCCGCGTGCTGGCATATCTTTGACGCGTTCAAGCGCTCAGCGTCAGGTCCGGAAGAATCCCTGAAGAAGGGATTCGATGTACGGTTGATGTCTGGGCGCTTGTTCATTGGTAGCGCTTCACAAGGATCCCGGCTCGCTGCTTGTCCAGGTTCTCGTCGTACGCATCCAGATAGAAGGTTCGCACCTGCAACGAGCTTCCCATCTGCACCCGCACAGGTACCCGCAGTGCACCTGCATCGGTGAACTTGATGTAGAGGCGATCGCCTTTCTGGTCCACCCACACCTCGTCCGGATCCAGCAGCACGTTAGGTAGTTGGTCTACCAGCGAGGCGCGTTGCGGTTCCTTGTTCAGCTTCCTATCCAGGGTCTGGCTATCTAGCTGAATGGGCCTGCCCGAGAAGTCGTTGATGACCACCACGCCCTTGTCGTTGGCATTACGAGCAAACCAACGCTGCGCTTCTTGCACCGATTCGGTATTGCTCTGTATCGGCGGCAGCGGGGAGGATGCAATGGCCTTCCATGTTCTGCTCTCCGCATCCGACCCATAGCTGTCTCGAACGCCAAGCGTGGGCACCTTGCGCTCGCTGCTATCAAGCTCCTTGAGGTAGCTTCGGTTCAGGTCGAACACCTCGCCAGTGATGGCTTTGTTCTTGTCGAAGCCGCGCTTCTTCATTCTCGCCAGTTCGCCGCTCACCTCCAGCTGCTCCCACGCGTTGCGGGTCTGTTGCGTTAGCTCGTCGCCGGCTGGGCCATCGGGCGAGCTCACTAGCGTGCAGCGGCAGCCGTCGCCGTTGGGTGGCGCGATCACCTTGAGGATCGGATCGTTCACCGGCCATCGCTTGCCATCGAGCGCGGCGTGTGCGGGCCGAACTTGCGCATCGCCTTGCGTCCAGTACTCCACGAAGGGTAGTGCATCCGCGTTGCGTTGGATGTCGAACCAGCGGCTCGCTTGCAGGCCGGTGTTAACGGCGGTCTGGTACTCCGTGGCCAGGTATCGCTTGGTGTACTTCCCCACCACGCCGCTTTCGTCCACCAGGCGTTTGAAGTCCGAGAAGCCTGTGCTTTTGCGGACCATCGCGTTCAGTTCGGTCGCCTGTGCCAGCGTCTTGACCGCACTGAATCGCGCGATGTTCTGCTCCATGGCCGCGTAGGCCACATGGTCCGGTTGGTCGTAGGCCACCTGTTGCAGCCCGCTGCGGAACCGAAGGGCCAGGCCATCGCTCAGGATGCCACGTACCTCTTCGAAGTAGCTCTGCGACCAGGCTGCACCACCGTGGGTATCGCGCAGCAGTTGCTCCAGGGCTTCGGCCGCCACCTCTGGTGTGTTCTCCGCACGCACGTTCAGGCGTCCACCGCACATGCCACAGCTGCCCAGCTCGGCGCGTGGCCACTGAGCTGTGGCCCCGTCTTCATCTTCGTCCTCGGTGCTAGGCGTGTCCTCGCCCTCGCCCTTCTTCTTGCCGCTCTGCCTGCCGTTGCCAGGTGGGTTGGCTTCGGGCGCTGGCTTCGGTGGCAAGTCCTTCATGCCGTTGAGCATCTCGTTGATCCGCTCCTCGCTCACCTTGGGGAAGGCCGTTCGGATGATCGGGCGTGCCACGCTCTCGGGGATCTCGCCGTTGGCCACCTTGGTGATCAGCTCCAACAGGCTCTGCACTTGTGCGCCGTTCATCGCCGTGTCCTGGATACTCAGGTCGCCGGTGATGGGCAAGGCCGGGTCGGCTGGTTTGTCCGGGTCGGCAGGGGTGTTAGGGTCAGCGCCAGGCCCCAGCTCCCCAGGCATGCGTCGCGCACCCAGGATGCGGATACCGGTGCGTGCCTCGATGTGCTCGGGGTCGATATCGTAGTGGACAGCCAGCTTGGCCACGGCGTCCACCAGCTCACCGGCGCTCATGTCGCGGAACTCGTCCCACTCGAACCGCAGGCCTGCGAAGGGGTACCCCAACGCCACCAGGCGCGGCATCAGCTCCTCGTTGATGACGTGCTGCACGAAGGTCTTATCGCTCTCGTGCCGGTCCTCGGCCACACCCTCAAGCACCTTCATGCTGCCGTAGGTGCCGCTGGCGTCCTTGTTGTCCGTGGTGCCGTCCTGGCCCATTAGACGCTTGCTCATCTCGGAGTTCATCCGGCTGATGAGCTTGTCGAACAGGTCCGCCGGTGATGTGCTCGGCGTGGGTGCGATGCCGAACTCCTCATCGCCCTGGATCACGGCGTAGGCGCTGCTCATCATGTTCTGCATCACCGTCTCCAGCTGGCGTACGCGCTTGGCATCGTTGCCGCGTGTCTTCACCCACCGGGCTGGGATGCCGTAGGTGCCGGTGTAGGCGCTCCAGCTGCCGATGGCGTACTTCTTCACCACGGCCACCGGCGCCACGCGCTCCAGCAGGCCCAGGTCCTCGGGTCGGCCCACTTCGATCAGGTAGGTGCGCAGCGGTTCCTCGCGGAACTGGTAGCCCGTCTCTTCGCCCTGGCGCCTGGCCACGATGCCCGAGTAGGGCAGGACGTTGCGCGGGTCGATGAGGTTCACCATGCGCAGCTGGCCAGGTGCGCGCAGCTCGCCCAGCTCTATCAGGCTGTGCCCGACGAAGCGAGCGCCCACCACGTACTTCACGAAGTCCAGGAACCAGGGTGCCTCCAGCAGCCGGGCGAGTTCCGGCTTGCTATCCCCCTTGGCATCCACCAGCTTGAACTTGGCACCCTGCACGCGCAGCTCCCTGGTCTCGATCAGGCTGCCCAGGTGGGCGTCCTTCAGGATGGAGTCGTACAGGTCCATGAGCTTCGCACGGTCTGGCCGGTAGAGGTTCTTGGCCATGTTCAGCGCCACGTTCCAATCCGCCATGTCCACCGTGCGGTGGGGCATGTTCCACCGCTCCAGGTCGGGCATGCGGTAGCTCTGCATCTGGGCGGGGTGGATCAGGCTCGGCGAGAAAACCGCCCTGAGGCGCTGGATCATGTTCGGACGTGTCATTGTGCCACTCATTGGGGTGTCGTGCGTCAGCGGCTTTGAAATGCCGTTTAAGTGGGGCGTCGTTTCGGTGGTCGGTTAGAAGTAATGACCGTTGGGGATGTACGCGCCCCCGACTCGGGGTATTCCGGCGTTGTCCTCGGGGGCTTCGACTGCTGGAAAGTCCGGAGCCTCGTTCCCGACTGCCACCCTGTCCAGCCAGGCTAGCGTCTCATCGTGGTCATCCTTCACCTGCTCCGGTATCTTCCGGGGGTTGATCCGGCGGTGCACCAGGTAGGTGAAGATGTTGAGCACGTGAAGGATCAGAAGGCTGTTCCGCGCACCTGCGGTGGCACTGAACAGCGCGGTGGTGTTGTAGCGGTTGTTCAGCACGCTACGGATCTGGGCGATGGCCATGCTCTCGCAGCTCACCTTCACGGTCTCGCTGGCGGCAACGGCGGCCTGGTAAGCGGCATACGCCTCCGGCTCGGTGGTCTGGTTCGGTATCTCGGCACCGGGGTCAAAGTCGACCAGGTCGTGGAGGTGCTCGTCGCGCAGGCGGCTGCGCACGTCGGTCTCGGTGAGGAAGGTGTAAGCTGTTGGCATGGCTACCAAACGTTAGTTGGGCGTGGGCGTTGGCCGAAGACGGGATCGCTGTACTCGGCCTGTTCCACGTAAAGGCTGAGGATGGAGATCGCTGCCTCGTCGGCGTCGGGCGCATCGTCGTGCGTGTCGTAGCCTGGCTCGATGCCTTTGAGCTGCTCCAAGGCCACCATGCTGTCCGAGTGGTTCTTCAGCTTCTCGCTGAACCATACACGGCCGGTCTGGTAGAAGGGGTGCATGGAGAGGATGCGGTCGTACTTCGCCGCCTTGCTTCGGTCGGCCTGGCCCAGGCGCAACTCGTACTTCTCCTCCTTGCACACCGCGCGGATGGTCTGTGCGAGTGCATCGTTCCAGAACTGGCTCTCGTATTGCCAATGCACGATGGCGCTGTCGGGCAGATTGCGGTCGTACTCGATCATCCACCGCACGGCATCGGCCATCTTGCTCTGCTTGCAATAGGTGGCGATGAGCCAGTACTGATTGTCGGCGTCAAGGCCCCACACGCGCACGGCGTTGTAGTCAGCCGTAGCCGTTCCGGCATAGGCCACATCCCAGTGGCCCACGATGTGCTTGAAGTGGTCGATCCGTGGCGGCTTACCCCAGTTGAACAGCTCGTCCTTGAACATGGCACCCTCGGTGTGGGGTTCATGCTGGTACTCCGCGCGGGTGGGAATGATGCCGTCCTCGGCCTCCTTCTTCTTCCAGTAGGCCGCTGTGTACTTGTCGGGCCAAGAAGGCTCGTAGGTCACCGGGTCGTAAGCCTTCACCTCGTGACACTTCCACGTGGGGTGCTTCTCCAAGAGGCGCGTCTGGATCATGTCCGGCGCGAAGCGGTTGTTCGCGATCACCAGCCGTTGCACAGGTCCGTCGAAGCAGCCGATCACGTCGGTCTCTATCCATCGGGCCATCTCGGCCAGGCGCTTAGGGTTCTTGCAGAGCTGGCGCGTCTCGCAATCATCCGGTACGATGTACGTAGGCCGCAGGCTGCGACGGCGCAGGCCGCGTACGCTTTGGCCCATACCGAGCGCGGCACCAACGAAGCCGCCACGCGTGGCGAAGAAGCCATCGGTCCAGTCCCCATCGGTCTGCTGGTCGCCAAAGTCATGGAGCAGTCTGGGGTTGGCCTCGAACTCGGCTTGAACGTCGCTTAGAAGCGTCTTCGCCTTGTCGAAGTTGCTGCCAATGATGACTAAGTACATCGGCTCGCCACGTGCCCACAGCCACAAGGGTATGATCACCGTGGCCCATACGCTCTTGGCATGGCCACGCGCCCAGCGCAGTACGATACGGATGTCCTGGGTTCGGAGCACCTTCAGTGCTGCCTCACGTTGGAACGCGGCCGACGGGCTGGTGCAGTAGTGCGGCAGGTAGGTCTCGGCGAAGGTGACCGGGTCGGCCTTGGTCGCTTCGATCCTGGCTCGCTGTTCATCGGCCGTTTCATGCACGTTGAAGCCCTTGCTCGCGCGCAGGATCTCCAGCTTGCGCCGGTACTGCTCAAGCTCTCGCAGGCCGCGCTTATGGTCGCGTGACTTCTTGCTCATTACATACCGAAGAAGCGTGAAACGATACGGTATCCGAGCGCTGTGCCGAGGATAGCGCCGCCAAGGATGAATACTGCTGCGATCAGAGCCATGCAGCCTTGGAACAAGTCGCGCGCGTGATCACCGACGGTCATCGGGCGGAACTCATCGGCGACGTTGTCCGGGTCTTCTGGTCGGTGTTGACGTGCGGTCCACATGTGGGCTGGTCATTCGTGTAGGCGTGCAGCCTCCTCCAGCATCATGCTCTGGAAGTCCAGGAGCTGGGCATGGAGACCAGGGTTGTGCTTCTGTAGACCCGAGCAGAACCAGTCCATCACGCGCACGCGATGGCTCAGCGTGATGTCGTTCTCGCTTCGCACCACCTCCAGCGTCTTGCTCGTCTTCACCAGCGCGTCGACAAGGCGAGCCTTCTCCTTCGGGTTGCTGCCTTGCTCACGTTCCATCTGCGTGAGCTGCTCGGTGTAGGTCTGGATCAGGCCACGCAGGGCGTTCTCCACGTTCTGCGAGTTGGTCAGGTGCGCAGCTCGCAAGCCTTCCCAGTTGCCCTTGGTGGCCCATTCGCCCACTGTCTTTTCGCGGACGTTCAGTTGCTCGGCGATCTCCTTGCGGGTCTTGCCTTGCTCAACGAACATGATGCGCGCAACACCGCGCTCTGCGTCCTTCGCCATGGCCACGAAGGTGCCGTGCATCAGATCGCGCGCGCGCGAATTTCTCGCATGGTACGGGGTACGTACCCCGTTACATGGTTTCTCCTTTTGGTGGCGGGTTCATCGGCGGTGAATGTTTGCCGCCGTCATGAGCAAACGCCGCCCTCTCGTACTCACCGCACAGCGCAACGGCCGCAGGGCCGATGTGCGTATCGAGGGCATGATCGCGTCCTACGAGCAGGCCAACGCCCGCGAGTTCGAGGCGCAGGTATCGCAGCTGGTCGCTGCTGGCGTTACGGACGCCCACGTGTACATCGACAGTGAAGGTGGCAGCGTGTTAGAGGCCAAGCGTCTGGTCAACGCGCTGCGTAAGTTCTCGGGCCGGATCACGGGCGAAGGAGGTCCTGCCGTGATGAGCGCTGCCACCTACGTGGGTCTGAAGCTGGACGAGTTCAAGCTCTCGCGAACGACCTCCTACATGTTCCATAAGCCGAAAGGGCGCGTGGAGGGTAATGAGGACGAGGTTGAAGCCGACCTGAAGGGCCTGCGCGACATCACCAAGGAGTACCGCACCGCCTACGCCAAGAAGACCGGCAAGAGCGAGGACGAGATCGAGCAACTGTGGAGCAAGGGCGACCGCTGGTATACCGGCGAGGAAGCCGTTGCCGAAGGCTTCGTGGATGGTCTGGTGGAGGATGAACAGGACGAGCTCGATGAGGAGACCGTGATGCGCATCGCCGCGTGCGGTTGCCCTGCCAACAAGTTACCCAAGGCCGCATCGGCCACAACTCAATCAACGATGGACATCAAAGCCTTGCGTACCGTGTTCGGTATGCCCGAAACCGCGACCGAAGCCGAAGTGATCGCTCGCGCCAATGACCTCAAGCAAGCGAACGACCGGCACGTGGCTGCCGCTGCCGAGCTGCGCAAGAACGAGGTGAAGTCCATCCTGGACAAGGCGATCGCCGAGCGCAAGCTCACCGAGGCGCACCGCGCCAGCTACGAGAGCAAGTTCACCGCTGCCTTCGATGCCACCAAGGCCGAAGTGGAAGCCCTATCACCGGCACCTAACGTGGCCGCCGAAGTGGCCGCCGGTGGCGCTGCCGATGCATCTGGTGCAGCCGCTGCGACCGCACAGGCTCGCAAGGACAAGGACTACGCCTGGTGGGCGAAGAACGACCCGAAAGGCCTCCAGGAAATGATGACCAAGGACAAGGCCGGATTCACGGCGCTCTTCCAGGCGCACTACGGCAAGGCTCCTGTCTTCCCCGCCTGATCCAACGATCACCCCGAACTCCAACAGAGTACTCACACGCACAACACGGCACAGCCGAACTACCAATGAAGCACATCCTCAATTTCATCAGCGCACTGTTCCTCGTCCTGTTGGTCTCGGCCGCAGTGAGTCACGTGGCGGACATCGAATTCGCTCACGCCTTCGCCGGTACCCTGGTGGGTTCGGTGGCGCTCTCCTTCGTGCCCATGCCGCAGGGTGTGGTGCCTGCTCTCGTCCTGAAGGAGATGTGGGAGGCCGAGTTGATCCGAGCGTTCCGCGCCAACCGATCCTGGAACGGTCGCATCCCGCGCAAGGATGCGTACGTAGGGAACAACGCCATCAATCTACAGGAGATCGGCGCGGACCCAACGGTACTCATCAACAACATCACCTATCCCATCGCGGTGGCTCAGCGTACGGACGACACCACGGTGCTTGCGCTGAACAAGTACGACACCACCAACACGGCCATCCGTCGCGACGAGTTGTACGCCATCCCCTACGATAAGGAGGGCAGCGTGATCACCCAGCACAAGGAGGTCCTTCTGGAGAAGACCGGCGAGCACGGCCTGCACATCCTCGCACCCGCTGGCAACACGGCCAATACGCCGGTGATCGCCACCACCGGTGTGGACAACGGCAACGCACGCCGTCGTTTGAAGAGCGCCGACCTGATCACGTTGAAGAACCGCCTGGACAACCTGAAGGTGCCCAAGGAGGGCCGCATCCTGGTGCTCTGCTCTGATCACGTGGCCGACCTGCTCCTGGAAGACCAGAGCTTCCAGTTGCGCTACAACGGCAACACGGAGAAGGGTGTTATCATCGGCATGTTCTACGGCTTCGAGATCTTCGAGGACGTATACAACCCGGTCTACAACGCAGGCACGACCAAGGTGGGCTATGGCGTGGCCGCTGCACCCAGCACGGACCGCAACGCCAGTGTGTGCTTCTACGCACCGCGCGCCTTCCAGGCCAGCGGCACCACGGAGATGTTCTTCCGCGACAAGTCGATCGACCCGGAGAACCGTCAGTCGGTGGTCGGCTTCCAGCAGTACCACATCATCGCACCAATGAAGAACATCGGCTTCGGTGCCATCGCCAGCGCCATCATCTAAGCGCCTCACACTTCCTCCGCCCCGCTCCGCCATACGGCGGATGCGGGGTTGGGGTGGTGAAAACGGACTGCAATGCGCGAACTGAAGGGGTACAAAGAGGAACTCGCCGCAATCGGCCTCCTCTCCATTGTGTTGCTTCTGATCCGGTGGGTCAGCTCCACCATCTGGCCGACGACTGGACAGTACGACCTGGCCGCGCAGACCGAGACGGTGTTCTTCGTTGTGTTGCGCTTGGTGATCTACATATTGGCCGCATGCTTGGGTCTTCGCATTGTATCGCCAAAGGCATACACCCACCTGAAGCATCGCCTTCTAGATCGGTTCGATACCCTTCCCGAGGAGAAGAAGGACAGCTACTCGCTACGAATCTTCGCGGTCATCTTCTTCGGCCTCATCGGACTCGCCGTTGCAGGCTCGCCGGTCGCACCTACCTCATCCTTTGTTCGCACGTGTATTGTCGATGCCGCGATGTCCGACGTGGGCGTGCGCGAAGCCACAGGCCGCAATGACGGACCTGCGGTGGAGCGCTACCTCGCCCACGTCGGCCTCGGCAAGGGCAACCCATGGTGCGCAGCATTCGTGAGCTACCACCTGGATGGATGTGGGGTGAAGAACCCCAGGAGTGCGTGGAGCCCCGCATTCGCCACTGCCGCGGATCGGGTGTGGACGCCCCGTAAGGCGTCTCGCTCCCCACTTCCAGGGGACGTCTTCAGCATCTACTACCCCAACCTCAAGCGCGTCGGCCACGTCGGCTTCGTGCGCGGCATTGAGGGTAAGTACCTGCTCACCATCGAAGGCAACACCAGCGGACCGGGCAGCCGCGAAGGAGATGGTGTCTACGCCCGCAAACGAGAACTCGCCAAGATCCATGCTATCACGTCTTACACCTCGCCAGCGCCTCGGAATTCTGGTGCTACTCGTACTGGTAGCATTCGCAATGGGCGCCTGCAAACGCAAACAGCAGCTCGTAAGTACCGCGACCACCAACTCCGAGGTGCAGAAGGAGCAAGGCGTTACACCGCGCGACTCGAACGTGACAGTGCCTGGTGCGCGCGTGGAGGGAAGCATTCCCTTGCCACTGCCTGGTCAGGACATACCCACCGAGACAGTGCGCAGCGATCGCGCTTGGAGTTCGGTGGCCGTGACCAACGGCCGCATAGTCCACTCCGGTGGCTGCGACTCTGCCTCGTTCGTGGCCAAGCTCTACGATCGATGGAGTCGCGAGCACAGCTCCAAGGCCAGCACGGAGGTCGTTCAGCAGGTGACCGAGAAGGAAGTGCCTTACACGCCGAAGTGGGTGTGGTGGTCACTGCTCCTCGGTATCGCTGGAGCCGTGAAGCTGCTGTGGCCGATCGTGGCCAAGGTCCTCAAGTTCCTCAAACCCCTGTTCTAGCATGAACAAGTCATTCCTTGCCTCCGTAGTTGAGGTCTTCGCTACCTATCCCGAAGCCAATGCCGTGTACCTATGCGAGGATGGCAGTGTCTTCTTGGAAGAGCGCATCAACCTGGCTCAGAACTACAGCCGCGAGAACCGCTTCGGCGCACCGCAGCTGGTGACGCGCGAAGATGCGGAAGCCATGGACAAGGCCACCGGTAAAGTGCAGGAAGTGGTCGACGACATCAAGGCGCGCAAGGATGCCGAAGCCGCTGCCGCTGACCAGGCTGCAAAGGCCGTAGCTGAGCAGGAAGCCAAGGACATCGCAGCTGCTGCGGCGGATGGCGTGATCGTGAAGAAGGATGGCGACGCTTGGCTCGCTCACCGGAACGACTTCATCAACCTGCAAGAAAGTCCGGCAGGATACGGCGACAGCATCGCGAAAGCGGTAGAGAACCTGAAGGCGCGTGAGGCTTCGCTGGAGGAAGCCGCCGCCAATCAGACCGCCCAGGATGCGGCCCGTCAGGCTGAGAAGGACAACAAGCCGAACAACGGCAAGCGCCGGTAACCCGAACGCCACCAGGTCACAGAACATCAACCGCGCTTCAACGCGCATTGAACACAGGTTAGAATGAGCTTTCGCGGACCAGTCATCAACAAGATCAACGGAGGTCTCGGCCAACAAGCGCCGAGCGACCGCAACGTCGCTGCGTTGATCATCGCCAGCGGTTACGCGGTGGGTACCACCTTCCCGCTCGGTGCCACAGTGGAGCTCGATAGCATCGACGATGCTGCTGCGCTTGGTCTTACGCCAGCCACCGATGCCAACGCCGCTGGTGATACCACGGCGCTCACCTGGTACCACATCAGCGAATTCTTCCGGCTGAACCCGGACGGTAAGCTGTTCGTCCATAACGGTAGTGCGGTGGCCGCTGCGAACATCTTCGCGGCCAACGGTCCGGCCGATGCCATCATGACCGCGAGCGCCAACAGCGTCCGGTTCATGGGAGTCGTGTTCGGCTTCGATCCCGATGCGACCCTCACCATCACCGGAGGCTTCGCCAACTTCGTGCCCACGGTGCAGGCTGCTGCCCAGGTGTGGGTTGATGCACGCGCTCAGGATCACGTCTTCGTGGACTGCGTGGTGGTGGAAGGTGTGGCTGCGAGCACCACGCTGGTGGACCTCAAGACGCTCGACAGCCCGCAGGTCCACATCACGGTCGCTTGCGACCATGGTTACCTGGCCGAATACCCAGCCGCGTTCTTGAAGACCGCTGCTGTAGGTACGGTGCTCGGTAGCATCGGCGTTCGCATGCTCAGCGAGAGCATCGGTAGCGCCGTGCTGGAGCGCTACCCGAGCGGCAAGCGTGGCTCGGCCAACTACAGCCTGGTGGACACCCGCCAGAACCGCTGGCTCAAGCCAGGCCTGAGCACCGGCGTGTTGTTCGATGCGCTCAGCCAGGCTGTGCGCGATGAGCTCACCACGAAGGCCTACGGCTATGCCGGTCGCTTCGAAGGTTATCCCGGCGTCTACT
This sequence comes from Flavobacteriales bacterium, assembly GCA_016787995.1. Taxonomy (GTDB): domain Bacteria; phylum Bacteroidota; class Bacteroidia; order Flavobacteriales_F; family PHOS-HE28; genus PHOS-HE28. The sequence goes on from JAEUTB010000103.1 coordinate 94,703, forward strand.
TCAACGCCGAGGCCACCTGCACCACGGTGGTGGATGACTTCAATACCATCCATGCCAACCGCGTGTGGAACGAGTGTGCTCGTCGCTTGCGTCGCGCCCTCATTCCGCGCATCAACAGCCGCATCCGGATCGATTCCGCCACCGGCCGCATCGCACCCGAGACCATCGCCGACTGGGACGCAGCATCCAAGCGCGAGCTGGAGGCGCTCCTGGCCGAAGGCGAGCTGGCCGACTTCACGTTCACCCTCAACCCTGAGCAGGATGTGATCGCCCAGGGCAAAGTGGTCTGCTCTGTCCGGGTGGTGCCACAAGGCATCGCCAAGGTCATCGAGGCCGACCTCGGATTCACCAACCCAGCACAAGCCTAACCATGGCAACAGAGATCATCAACAACTTCGGCCAGGTGGCCGGTTGGAACCAGCACAGCGTTGTGCTGCTCGGTCGCAAGCTCGTAGGTATCTCCAAGATCTCCTACAAGGACAGCACCGAAGTGGAGGCCATCTACGGAGCTGGTGGATACCCCGTAGGTACCGGCGACGGCAACTACAGCGCCGAGTGCGGCATGACGCTCCTGAAGGAGGAGGTGGAAGCACTGCTCGGCAGCTTGCCAGCTGGCAGCCGCCTACAGGACATCCCCGCTACGGACATCCCGATCCTTACCATCCGCAACGGCCGCACCACCAAGGACGTGATCCGGAACTTCCGGTTCACCGGCCTCGGTAAGGAGGTGAGCCAAGGCGACAAGAGCGTGTACCTGGAGATGCCGTGCTTCTGCACGCACATCGACTGGAACGTGCAGTAAGAGCCGTTGCGACCGCGCTGAAGAGGCACCTGAATACCCCGAACCCAAACCAAACCAATGGCCAAGAAGAACGACGTATCGCGCCTCCCAGAAGGCGTCACCGAAGAGAAGCTCAAGCAGCTGATCGCCAAGCACGGCACCGTATACCCCATCCGCCAGGTGGATGGGGACAAGATGTATCGCGGCCTGTTCCGCAAGCCGAACCTGGCCGACATGAGCGCAGCCTCGAGCCTGGGTAATGACCAGATCGCGGCAGGTCGATTGGTGTACGAGAGCTGCAAGCTCGCCGTGGACCCTGGCGTTGAGGATAACGACGAAGTGTTGCTCGCGTTCATCAAGGGCGTGAACAAGCTCTTTCGCAGCCTCGAAGCAGAAGTGGGGGAACCATTCGGCGCCGCGCAATAAGCCACAGCGCGGGCGCCGACCAACTGCGAAAGGGGCGAGCGCTGGTCAGAAGCGAGTTCGGCATCGATCCGGATTCGCTTACCGATAGGCAGTTCATAGAGTACTGGATCGAAGCCGACTGGCTTCTGCATTACAAGGCCGAGCTGCTCGGTAAGCGGCTCGGCCTCATCAAGTAAATGGCCGACCGCATCACCATAGACATCTCGATCCTGCAAGGGATCTTCGGCGACCTCAACAAGCTGCAACAGCAGCTCGTTGGGGTCTCCGGCGGTGCCATGGCGGTGGACAGCGCGGCCAGCAAGGGATTCGGCGGCATGCGCACAGCGGTCACCGGTGCCACCACTGCCGTGAATGGTCTGGACCGCTCGGTGGATGCCAGCATGCGCAACATCGTCGGCGATATCATGGCGCCGATCGCGAAGACCCAGGAGCTGGAGAACAAGCTCCGCACCCTGGGTGACCAGGTACGCACCTCCAAGAGCGTGCGGGAGATCGTAGCGCTGAAGAAGGAAATCGCCGCTACCCAACGCGAGCTGGATGGCGTGAACCCCTCGGGGATGGAGCAGAAGGTGAGCGGCTCCTTTGGTCGCATCCGCAGCATGGTAGGTTCAATGGCAGCGCCACTTGTGGGCGCTTTCGCTGTGAGCGGCCTTACCATGTTCGCCGGTGACCTAGTGCGCTCCGCTGGAGCGGCCCAGCAGTTCGATACGGCGCTCACCAACATGCTCCAAAGCAAGGAACGTGCGAACGAGCTGAGTGCCGATGTGAAGGCCTTTGCCGCGACCACGCCATTCGAACTGCCCGAGGTACAGGACGCCACGAAGAAGATGCTCGCCTTCGGCTTTGGTGCCGAGGACACCATACCCACGCTACGGCGCCTAGGTGACGTCGCTGCGGGCCTCGGACAGCCGGTTGGGGACCTGGCCTACCTGTACGGCACGACGCGCGTCCAGGGGCGTCTGTACACGAACGACCTGATGCAGTTCGCCAACCGTGGCATCCCCATCATTGAGGAGCTGGGGAAGGTGCTCGGCGTTAGCCAGGCTGAGGTGAAGAACCTGGTGGAGAAAGGCAAGGTCGGCTTCCCTCAAGTGGAGCAGGTCTTCGCCAACCTCACCGCTCAGGGCAGCAAGTTCGGTGGGCTGATGGCCGCGCAGAGCTTGACCATCACTGGTCAGATCAGCAACCTGAGCGATGCCTGGGGGCAATTCAAGACGGACATGGGCCTGGCCATGGCCCCGCTCATCACCGGCATCATCGGCGGTCTTTCGGGCGGCATCGGATACCTCCGCGAAACGTTCGCCTGGGTAAGCGACAATGGCGGTCTCGTCCTGGGTATCCTGCAAGGGGTAGCCGTGGCCGTTGGTGTGTACACCGCAGCCTTGGCCATCAACAGCGCAGCCACCTTCGTGAATACGCTGGCCCAAAGTGGTGCAGTGGCCGCACTTGGCCTTACCGCCACGTGGACAACGCTCACTACCGCTGCAACGAACATCGCGGCCGCCGCCCAGTGGGCATGGAACGCTGCGCTGAGCGCTAACCCGATCGGCCTGGTCGTAGTGGCCATCGCTGGTCTCGTCGCCGGTATTGTTTGGGCCTGGAACAACTTCGAAGGATTCCGTGGTGTGGTGATGGGTGTGTGGGAGGTGCTCAAGGCAACGTTCGCCTGGATCATGGACTTCATCTCGCCGGTTATCGATGCGCTCGTATTCCAGTGGAATCTGTTCCGCGTCGGGCTAGAGCTTACCTGGGAAACGTTCGTCTCCGGCATCACAACCGTTGGCGAATGGCTCAATGTGTTCTGGGGATGGATCAAAGGCTTCGTCAGTAAGGTCGTGTCCGTGTGGAGTGCGATGGCTGATATCCTCCTCGCTCCATTCCGCACACTGTTCAGTGTACTGGCCAAGATCCCAGGCATGGACAAGTTCATTGGCGCCGCCAAGGAACTCGGCGGCAAAGTGGGCGAAGCGTTCAGCCGTGGCCAGGAGGAAGGCCTCGCCACCTTCAACGGCGACAAGGCCGTGGAGAAGGGCGCACTCGCAACGCCTGGCATCTCAGCAGCCGCTCTCGCTAAGCCTGGTCAGGATATAGGCGCAGCGGCCTTGGTGGGCGGTGCTCCGAAGGCGGGCGCAAAGACCGAAGGTGTCACGGTCGGTGGCGATGCGAAGGGCAGCGGCCGCACGATCACCATGGACATCAAGATCACGAACAACATCGCCATGCCACGTGATGGCAACATGGGCGTGCGTGAGCTGGCAGAGAAGGTGACAGCCGCCATCGTGAACAAGATGAACGACGCGCAATTCGCGATGGGCTAATGGAACTGCCTCGCTTCAATATTCCATCCGCGCTAGCGCTGCTCTACGGCATCGTTCGTCCGATCACGTTCCCCGGCCTCGCAACTGAAGCCGAGCAGCAGAATCCGGACATCAGTTTTAGTGGCGTGCAAGTCGTGCCGGACGAAGAGGCGCGTGCGACAAGCCACATCGGCACACCCATCTTCTATCCCATCACCCTGCGCGGTGGTACGTACAAGAGCTACGACCACCAGGGTAAGGTGGTGGATACTCAGCTTGGCGATCTCCGCCTACCGATCAGCTCGGTGGTGGAGATGAGTAGCACCAAGGTGATCACGAAGACACAGGTGAGCGCCAGCGGTGCCAGCGTGAAGGAGGTGTATGGCTTTGGCGACTGGGATATCCGCATCACCGGTATCCTGTTCGATGAGCAGACACATCCGAACGGCGCCAATACCGTGGAAACGATGGAAGCGCGTCTGCTGGAGTTCGATGAGCTGGCTGACAGCATTGGAGTGGATGCAGATCTGTTCAACCGCCGTGGCATCGACCGCCTAGTGATCCGCTCCATCAACTTCCAAGCGATCCCGGGAAAGCCTCGCCTTATCGGCTACCAAATGCAGTGTGAATCTGACGCACCTATCGAGCTCCTGATCCAATGATGCACCACCACGACGAACATGCGACCATTGCGCTGAGCATCTTGGCAGGCACTGCTACCTGGATCGCCGACCCGAACGTTTGGCGTGCGCTGGCAGTTGCTGCCGCCTGCGGCTTCGTTGGTGGTGTAGCGAAGGCGGCAGGCTTCTGGGCGTGGAACAAGGTGCGCGAGCACCGCAACAAGACGAAGAAGGGATGACGCTGGCCATGTGCTGTCATATCGTCTTCGCGGCTAACGACCGGCGTGGCGCCATTGAGCTGCGCCAGGTGTCGAGCGTGGAGGTCAGTAGCAGCATCCAGGATGTTTGCCAGTCGGCCACCATCACACTGCCGCGCAACATCCCGGCCTTCCTCAATACTGAATTGAAGCAGCTCATTCGTCGCGGCGACGAGGTGAGCATTTCGTTGGGCTACGACGGCGACCTGCGCGTGGTGGAGTTTTCTGGTTTGGCCACCCGCGTGGGCGCCGACGTTCCCGTCGTCATCGAGTGCAAGGATCGGCTCTGGAAGGTTCTTCAAGAGCCGTTTCACAAGGCCTACAAGAATGCCTGGATACCCGAGGTCTTAGAAGACATGGTGGGAGGCAAGTTGAAGTACGAGGCTATCGATGCGCGCGTGGGGCCGATGCGCGTGGTGAAGGGGAAGAAGGCCGATGTGTTCAAGGCCCTCAAGGACGAGTTCGGACTGGTCACCTACCTGAAGGGCGACACGGTCTTTTGCGGCGTGCTGTTCGACGCCAACGCACGCACCGCCACCTACGCTCTAGAGCGCAACGTGAAGAGCAGCGACCTGGTGTACAGAACTGCCGATGAGGTGAGCCTGAAGGTGACCGCTACGAGCATCAAAAGGGACGGCACCAAGATCGAGGCGGTTGTGGGTGATCCGGAAGGCGAAACGCGTACGCTCAACTACTACGGCATCACCTCTAAGGAGGAGCTGGAGAAGATAGCGACCGTCGACCTTGAGCGGTTCAAGTTCGACGGCTACGAGGGAGGCCTGAAGGGCTTCGGCATTCCGGTATGTCAGCACGGCGACAAGGTGCAACTCACCAGCTCTGACCACCCGGAACGCGACGGCCTCTACCTGGCCGAATCGGTCGTCGTTTCCTTCGGCCCTGATGGGTTCCAACGTGACATCAAATTGGCGCAGCAATGGACAGCTTAGAGAAGCTCAAGCTCGCCATCATCGAGTCCATCAAGTCCCGCATTCCGGTGCAGACGATCTGGGCCGAATGTGTCAGCACGAACATCGAGGACGGCACCATGGTCGCCAAAGCCGACGAGCTGGAGTACGATGACGTGCTCCTTGGCCTCGGTCCCGATATCACGGTGCCCGAGGTAGGCGCAAAGGTGCTCCTCGGCCTGGTGGCCAACCAGCGCGAGGCCACTTATCTGCTCTACACAGACCGCATATCTCTACGTCGTATCAATGGCGACGTGTTCGGCGGCCTGGTAAAGGTCGAAGAGCTGGTGATGGAGCTGAACAGCATCAAGCAGGACTTGAACACGCTGAAGGCTTCCATCACAGCATGGGTTCCCGTGCCGAGTGATGGTGGTGCTGCACTCAAGGCATCGGTCACGGCTTGGTCGTCACAATCGTTGCAGCCTGCCGTTTCTGCTCAACTCCAGAACCCCATCGTTACCCATGGCTGAGCGCGACTTCATTCTGGGTGATGACGGGGACATTCAGGTCCGCAACGGTGACTTCGTCGCAGGCGAGAGCCTCACTCAAGAGGTGGCGCTGATCATGCTCACCAACAAGGGCGAGATCCGCCATGATCCTCTGTGCGGCTGCGACCTGCTGAAGATGACCAACGCTCGCATGAACAGGGCGCAGCTCGAACGCCTGGTGCGCGTGCAGCTGGAGCGCGATGGCAAGAACTGGAGCGACGTGAAAGACGGTATCAATCTGCGCACCAATGGCTAGCACAGTGATCGTACAGCCAGGACAGAGCTTGGAGGATATCGCCCTTCAGGAATACGGCAGTATCGACGGCGTGCGTGAAGTCGTGATGGATAACGAGGACGTCTTCGTCGATGGCTTCAATACTCGGCTGTTGCCAGGGACGACTCTCGTAGTTCGCGACGTGCCGCTGAACCGCGTCGTGTATTCCACCATGCGCAAACTGCGCATTGTTCCTGCTACGCTCGGCGACAATGGCCCTGACCCACTCGGGACACAGGGCGACTATAACGGGGACTTCAACGGCGACCACTTCATCACTACCTAATGGCAACGTTCATCTTTAATACCCTGCCCGAGCTGATCACGTACCTGACAGGACAGATCGGCCCGAACGGTGATCAGGAGATCACCGGTCAGCGCCATCAGGATGTGGTGGTCACCATCGCGCAGAGCCTCGTCAACATCGTCGCGTCCATCCCGCCGACGACCGTCAACCAGTTTCCTCCGTACAACGCGGGCACGGTGTACACCGGCGGTCTGGAAGTCGTGGTGCGCCACTCGGGCAAGCTGTGGCTCTTTGTGAGCTCTACCAACCAGCTCGCCGTTACGCCAGGCACCAACGCCCTTGTGTGGCAAGAACTCACAGCCGTGCAGCTGGCGCACTTCCGCAACCAGGATCAGATGCTGGACCAAGGCGGTCCGAATCAGGTCACCGCAGCCGAGCTAAAGGCGCTTCTCGGTGCGCAGAGTACGTTGACCTGGAAGCCGCCATTCGATGATGTGGGCGCAACTCCGCCGGTAACGCCCGAGGCTGACTTTGTATGGTTGGTCGATGTTGGTGCGACCGGTGCCTGGGCAGGCCATGAACTGACGCTCGCCAAGTGGGTGCTCGGTGCGTGGCAATACACTCAGCTGGTCGATGGTGACGTGACGCGTTGGACCGGAGGTGGCTTCATCGTGTTCGTGACCGGTGGTGCTTTGGAGCTGTTCGACCTCAATATGCTGGCCACGCCTCCGGCTGCCACTCTTGCGCAGGTACTTGAGCAAGGACGGAGCAGTGGACCTTATCGCCCTATCCTTCAAAGGAGCTTCCATCTTCCGCCAACCTCGATAAATCACAGCGCGTCTGGAACGCTTACGTTGGACCCGGCCACTTCTGCATCCTGGGCCATCACCCTTACGGCCAATCTTACCCTGGCGGCAAATAGCACAGCGGCTACAGGGCTCTACTTCATCGATCTGTATGGCAGCACAGGGACCTCATTCACGTTCGGCGTGAACTCTACCATAGTCGTTGGCCTTGGTGTGTCATTACCCAGCACCATACTCAACGGTGAGCACTACAAGCTCGTTTGCACCAGCCAGTATGTGGGTGGTGAAGCGACCTCGAATGCTCTGGTCATCATCGGCTGTTACAAGATCAACTGACCATGGCAATCACAAGCGAAGAGATCTATAACCAGCTGGCGCAAAAGGTAGCCGAGCAGCCTGGTCTTGCTGGTTTGTCCCCAGCGCCTGATTCGGCCGCACAGCTGGCCACGGCCTTGTCCTCGAACAGCCGCGTGTCCATCTGGCGGTTGCTGATGCGCGCGGTGAGCTATGTCCATAAGACCCAGCAGGACAACTTCGACCGCTTCCGGCTGGAGGTGGTCGGTCTGGCCAGGGACAACATGTACGGGACGCGCCGCTGGTTCATCGCCCGAGCGAAGGCCTTTCAGATCGGACACAGCCTGGTGTTCACCTCGAACGATGCTCAGTACGCCACGGATGATCCTGCGGCACGTATCGTGACACATGCGGCCGTGGTGGAACTCGCCAACGTGGTGGTGGTGAAGGTGGCAAAGGCAGCGGGAACGGGCCTGGCCAAGCTCACTAGCGCCGAGCAGGTGGCCATCAACGACTACTTCCAGGAGCTGCGCCCACCGGTGCAAGTTGCCGTGCTTACGGCCGACCCAGATCGCATCAAGCTCAATGGTTCCGTCGTGTACGATGGCCAGACGCCTCTCGGAGGTGTTCAGTCGGCCGTCCAGTTCGAACTGGCACAGTACCTCAAGTCCCTCGACTTCGGCGGCGTCGTGCGGCTTACCGACCTGCGCGAGGCCATTCTGCGCGCCTCCGGCGTGGTCGATGTACGACTGGACCTAGTTGAGGTGCGTACGACCGGCCCGTACACCACGATCCCGCGCGTACACTACACCTACGCTGGCCACGCAATCATCGATCCAGCCTGGCCAATAACGAGCAGCCTGCAATGGGCGGTCGGTAACGTCTGATGACCTACGACTTCGACATACCCACCATCATCCGCCGGTTCGTTCCGGTGTGGTTCCGCCGACCGCGCAACCTTCAGTACGCCTATGCGCTGGCCAGCTGGTGCGAACGCATGCATCAGCAGTTCCTCACATGGCGCGAACAGGAGGTCCTGAGTCACTGGCGGTACAATGGCCTGGTGCATTCGTTGGAATGGCTGATGAACGATGCATGGGACACAATCCAACGCCGCATCTACATCACCGTGGCCGACCAGGTGCCTGTGGTGTACCACGCGACTGAAGGCGACCCTGTGGTGGCCAACTACCTGACGGAGGGCGTTCTGAGCGGCTATTACCACTTGGACGAGTCGGCGATCTCGGAGCCGTACCGATACGAGTTCCTGGTCAACATCCCGGTCGCCTTGGGGGGCATCCCTACGACCATTCTCTTCCAGCAACTCGACATCTTCCGTTTCGCGGGTCGTCGACCTGCCATCCGCTTCTTCGACCCCGATGACAACACGGTGTCGATGGTCTACTACGACGCCACTGAACCACCGTTTAACCAGCTCTGATGGATCGTTTCAAACCTCGCTCAGGCACGCCCGCTCCCTACTGGCGGCACATGACCTACATCGCCGACAGCTACGACCGCGCCATCCGCTCGGCCTTTGCTGACTACCTGGCCATTGCCGACTCGTTCATCATCCAAGGTGGCCTTATCACGGAGACGCCATCGGGAACGAGTACGGTCTACAGCGTCACCGCTGGCCACGCCTTCTACAAAGGCGAGCTGCTATACTTCGACGCCCACTCGATCACCAAGCTGTCCAGCCAGGTGGTCTACTTCGAACTCTTCGAGGATGCGGTCGATGTGGCTCCGGTCCTCAATATCGATGGCAGCAGCGACCAGGTGATGGTTCGCCGCCGTATCCGTCTCCGGGTCGGGCCAGTGTACCCCTTGGAGCACATGCCCATCACGGTTCAGCGGAAGGAGCAGCTGGACCGACTCCGGCTGAAGGGCCGGATCACGAACCCAGGCATGATCATGCCCTACTTCGGGCCGCTGGACAACTTCAACGCCTCGGGACTGGGTATCGCCAACACGGAGATGGAGGGCTGGGCCGTCTGCAACGGCCTCAACGGCACTCCTGACCTGCGTGGCATGACCTTGTTCGGGGCCACGCAAGTGCCTTCCAGCGGCGCTCCAACGCCTTACGCTGGGGTTCACCCAACACCAAGCGACCCAGGCGACAAGGTGGGCAAGGACGTGCATGTCCTGGAGGCTGACCAGCTGCCTGAGCACTCGCACGCCATCGACTTCCCGAGCGACTCGTATTGGGCAGGCATCGGTTCGGCCGCGAACATCTCTGGAGGTACTGGCAATGGCATCGAGATCTTGCCAGAGGCTACAGAGCCCAACGAGACGGCTGCACAGCCGCTAGAAATGCGGCAGGCGAGCTTCGCGGTGGTCTACCTGATGAGCGTCGCCAACTGAGGCTGACGGGTCGTTCATTGACGTCTTGTAGCTTCGTGGCATGGATAAGCACGACTTCCGTGTCACCACGACGTATGGTGGCACGCTGAATGCCCTAACAGATGGCTCGAACCGCGTTGGATATACAGGCGACCTCTCCAATGAACAGCTTGATGAGCTGCATTCCTATGGGGTAGAACCAGTCAGGGTCGATCCATCCGAGCTGAAGCTCTCATGGAAGGCTCGATTCCTTGGGATCCTGTCGCGGCTTTTTGGGCGTTAGGATCTGTACGATTCGTTTTGCACGATCTGTGCGATTCGTTTTGCCGTTTATAGTGGTGCTGGAATAGGGAGGAACATTTTATTTCGCGCCTCACCCAACCAAGGAAGGTGAACCTGCGTGTTCCTTGCGTGTACTACCACACCAACGCCTAGCCCGATGATCAGATCCGTTCTTCTCGCTTCTATCCTCACTTCCGCAAGTGCTACCCTCCACGCGCAATGGGAAGCGAGCGGCATTCTGGCCATTTCCAACCACTTCAGCGCTTGTGCCTTCCACCAGGTGGATACCGGCATCTTCGTCTATGGGGCCAACAACCCGGGCCCTTCACCCTCGGCTACGGAGGGCGGTCTTCTTCGTACCACGGATGGGGCGAGTGGCGGCGGAGGGTATATTTGGTACGAGCCCTCCATGTTCTTGGAGGACATCGACGTGAAGATGGCCGGTGGCAAACCTTGGTACATCGCGGCGGGACACGAACTCTACGATCGGAGCGTGGTCGTGCGGAAAACACTCGGCAGCCCCAACCCCTTGCAATTCGATAGCGTTCGCACCGGCACCGGTCGTTACTACCGCGCCATCCGCATGCGCAACGACCTCGTGGCCTTTGCGGCGGGCGGCACGTCCACGGGTGATGGCATCATCGACATGAGCGCTGATACCGGCAGTACGTGGGCCAACGTCGCTGTTCTGCCCGGGCAGCCGGTATCGCGGTTGCACTTCGTGAACGACCAATTGGCCTTTGCCGTTACTGGTGGCTACAGTCGCCTCGTTAACAATGGCCTTCTACAGCCAGACAGTGGTGCCATCTACCGCAGCACCAACGGCGGTATGGATTGGGAACAAGTGCATGCCAGCACCATCACGGGTTTCTCCGATGTGGATTTCCGAACGGCCGAGATCGGCGTGGCCACCCGTAACGACGGGGCTATACTTCGCACTACGGATGGTGGCGACACTTGGGTTCCCGCTTCCGTTTCCATATCCGGTAGCTACGTCCTTACCAGTGTGGTCTTCCGTGATGACGGCCTCGGATTCGCCAGCGCCTACCGGGCCGATGGTACGGAGGGCATCATCCTCACCAGCAATGATGGCGGCGCCAACTGGGGCTTCAACTACTCCACCGCAGGCATGAACGGTGCGCGCCGGATCTACGATCTCTACTTCTTCGACGATGCCCACGGTTACGCTAGTGCCCACTGGAAACCACTGGTCACGGACGGTCTCGTGACCGCTGTGCCGCAGCAGGAAACCATCCGATTCGAGCTGTTCCCTAATCCGAGCACCGATGTGGTGATGCTGCGGACCATGGACGAGGCCAGCGTGCCCGTGGAGTTGATCGATGCGATGGGGCGGGTGGTGTTGCGTACCTCCACCACAGGCCGGGAAACGAAGATTGACTTGAGCAGCTTGAAGGCGGGTCTCTATCGCGTGCGGACGGGAATAGGGCAGGAGGTGCTGAGCATTCCGCTGATGCGACAATAAATGCAGGTGGGACCTGAAGGTGGTTCTCGAAAACGTCTTGCTCAACGCAGTCCACCGGCCCTTTCCTGATCCACGACGATCGCTGCGCGCAGTACGGTCCTGATCCTACGTTCGTCGCCGGCGGTCAATTCCTGGAGGTCCCGCCAACACACCTGCTTGCGCTCTCCACGTTGTAAGTAGGGCTCGCAACCTGGTAGCAAGTTCCCATAACTCAAACCGAAGCGCACCCCCTCGTAGGTCTTTGTCCTTCCCCATAGTACAGATGCTGGCCAGAGAAAGCACACATCGCGCCGGCCTTTGTAGAAGGGCACATTGAAGCTTAGTCGCTCTTTCAGGTCTGGTGCTTCGGAGATGATGAGCTCCCGTAATCGCTCGGTAAGTGCGCGCTCCTCGGCAGGGAGGAACTCCAGCAAGGCGGCCACTGTAGGGAACCGCAGTCCTCCGTTCAGCATCTTCGAAGGTCCTTTCGGTTCCATTCTCACAGGGCTTCTCCGAAGGTCAACAGGTTATGGTCCGGGTCCAATAAGGCGAATTCTCGCTGACCCCATGGCTTGTCGCTTAGCGCTCCGTTGGGATGGATGCTCACGCCTTGTGCGGACCACATGTCGTGTAGCGCATTGATACCGTTCACCCGGATATAGACCTGGCCGTAGTTCTCCCTGGGATCGAGGTCTTCGTACAGGAAGAAGTGCAACTCCACACCGTCGCGCTCTACGATGAGGTAGTTCTCATATTTCCCTTCGATCGTGAAACCGAGTTGGTCCACATAGTAGGCACGTGTAGCCGCCGGGTCGCGCATGGGCAGCTTGGGGATGATGGCGGTGAGCATGGGCATGCGTGTCGATCTAGTCATCCAAGCCCTTACCGGCGAGGATCCGATCCAAGTTCTTCTCGATGCGGGCTTCGCGCGTCTTGGCTTGTTTCGCGCCCGCGAAGTACAATAGATATCCCCGTTGTCGACCCGGTGTCAACGCGAAGAACGCCTTCTTCAGGGCAGGCCTGGCCTTAAGTTTCGTGGCGAACTCCTCCGGCATGTCGAACTCCGCGGTCTCTTTCAATGGCACTTTCATTCCGGCTTGCTCCACCGCGATGGCTTGTTGAATGTAACTGCGGATCACCGGTGCGAGCTTCGTGATCCCCTTCAGGCTGGTAAAGCGGATCTGCCGCGCGCTCTGCACGTTGGCCGTCTGTTGCACGAGGATGCCGTGGTCGTCCTTCAACAACGCGCCTTTGTGGAAGAGCAACGCGCAATAGTCGTTGAAGCCGTGGATCAGGAAGACATTCTTGCCCTTGAGCGTATAGCAGGGGTGGCCCCACTTCAATTCTTCCGTGAGTCCGCTGTCAAGAGCCAACTCGCGCAGTTTGGCGAAGGAGGATTTCCACTGACCATCCTTTTCGAAGAACCAGTCGACTTTTGGGTTCATGGTGCGAATTAAAGGACGGTCATACACTTCTTGTCCTTCGGCCGCAGCCACCACGATAAGCCCAACATGACGAGTAGAAGACCGGCCGGGAATAGTTCAGCCAACCCATGCCCTACCGCGCTGTGCGAGAAGAGCGCGCCGGATAGCAGGAAGAAGAACCCGGCATAGGCCCATTCCTTGAGCAACGGCGTGCGAGGAATGAGGAGCACCACCACACCGATAAGCTTCCATATGCCGATGATGGTGAGCAAGTACGCCGGATACCCCAACGCTTCCATTCCATGAGTGCCGGGCGGGGCCAACGCTTCTTCAATGGGCATGTGCATGATCTGTTGCACTCCGGTGGCCGCCATGCCCAGCGCGAGCCAAACCGTGGCGATCCAATAGATGACGTTCCTGCGCTTGGTCATGTTCGGATTCATGGTTTGACCTTCTTCGGTTCCAGTTCAGAAAGACTGAAGGTATTCCCACTGTCGTCCTTCAACACCGCGATGATGCCGAAGGGCTGCTGCGTGGGAGGCATGGTGAACTCAACGCCCTTGACGTGCAATTCCTCGTAAGTGGCACGCACGTCCTTGCACTTGAACGCCGCGAACCCGAACATGCCTTGTTGCACGAGTGCGCGCATAGCGGCGGCATTTTCCGTGCTCCAAGGTCCCCAAGGGGCTGTGGGCATCAATGCCACTTCCAGTTCGGGTTGTTCGGGCGGGGTCACCGTAAGCCAACGCCCACCGCCGTGCATGGGGATGTCCGTATGTTTCTTGAATCCCAGTTTCTGGACGTAGAACTCCAGTGCGCGGTCCTGGTCCAATACGTAGACCGAGACGTGTGTGATGCGAGCGATCATGGCACAAAGGAAGGCCTGCCGCTGGATCACCACTTATCCTGGATCGCCCTTTTGCGGCCAGCCCAGCCAACTCGCATAACAACTTGGGATGTGTTCCAAGGGTTCGGCTTGCTTATGGCGATCACGTACACCACTGAGTTCTCGGTAGACAGCAGGAGTGTGCCCCGTGCGTCGCTTGAAAGCCCTGGTGAATGTGGGGATGCTCTGGAATCCGGCACTCAAGCAGGCATCGGCCACTGCTGAGCCAGCTTCGAGCAACTGCTTTGCATGATCGATACGTAGGTTGCTGAGGTATACGCGTGGCACCACTCCATACACCTGTTTGAAGAGCCGGATGAAGTGCGAATGTGAGAAGGCGGCTTCTCCGCTGATGAGATCTCCATCGATGGGCTCCGTAAAGCGCTCGTCCATCAGCATCTTCGCCTGCACGATGCGTTTGTAGAGGTAGGCCTTGGGATAGGGCTCCATGGAATGTCAAAAATGGATCGCTAGAATGGACAGGGCAAGGGCTAGTACTCGTTGAGCGGTACAAAATTCGACAACGCTGAGCCCTACTTCCATAGGGGTGCGGGCAGGCCTTCACATCTGCAGGCCTTCGTACTTTGCCCTCATGAGAAGTCAGCTGTTCATCCTGCTCCAGTGGATCCTTGCAGGAGCCTTAGCTCCCGTGGCCGCGCAGGACGGCACCTTGCTCGAGCGAACTCCCTTCGAATGGCCCAAGGAGTTCGTGGACGATATGCGCGCTTCCATGCCCGAGGTGGACAGCTTGCTCACAGCCGTGAACGTGTACCGGATCAGCTACCGCTCGGATGGGTTGAAGGTGAAGGGATTTCTCGCGGAACCAGCAAAGGCCGGACATTATCCCAGCATCATCTACAATCGCGGAGGGAACCGGGAGTTCGGAAAGATCGGTCCTGGACAGTTGCTGTTCTATGTGGTGAACATCGCCCGCTGGGGGTATGTGGTGGTGGCCAGCCAATACCGCGGCAACGATGGGGGCGAAGGACAGGAGGAGTTCGGCGGTGCCGATGTGAACGATGTGCTCAATCTGTTGCCCGTCCTTGGCCAAGTCCCCTCGGCCGACACCACACGCATTGGTATGTTCGGTGGAAGTCGCGGAGGACTGATGACCTACCTCTCGCTTACGCGAACTACCCGGATCAAAGCGGCCGTGGTGCTGGCCGGAATGACGGATGCCAAGCGTAGCATTGCCGAACGCCCGGAGATGGGTACGGAGGTCTACGCCCAACTCATGCCTGGTTATGCGTTGGACCGTGATTCGGTGTTGGCGACCCGGTCACCCGTGCAATGGGCGGAGAAAATTTGTCCTAATACACCGATCCTCATCCTCCACGGAACGGCGGACTGGCGCGTTTCACCCCGTGAAGCCATGGATATGGCCGAACGGCTGTACGAGCTGAAGCGACCGTTCCGGATGGCCCTATTCGAAGGCGGAGATCATGGCCTCAGTGAATTCCGGAAGGAGGCCGATCAGGCCACACGCGATTTCCTGGATCGGTACGTGCGTGATGGTTCGCCTTGGCCCAGCATGAAGCCGCATGGGCGATGAGAGCCGCAGAGGCAAGAGATTAATATCCTTCGAATTCGATCAACGTGCCATGGGCTTTTGCCCCACTTTAAAACGTGTTGACCGCCACGTGGCCTTCTCCTCGAGTTCCTTCAATTCGGTGTAGCGCACCTGCTGTTCTGAGGTGAGCTTCTTCTGCTCTTTCAAGATGATAAGTTCCTTCAGCTCTTCGTGCAGGCCTTCTTCTCCAGCCGCATGGAAACTACGTCCACCGGTTTCCACCAGGTAGAATGCGTTCCGCCTTCCATCGTGCACGTATTTATCCGTACTGGTCCACTTCCAGGCACTGCCACCGAACTGGGTGACCAGCAGCGTGTCTTCGTTTATCGAGATCCCGCTGATCCCTTCTTCCCCGATCGGATCATGGAAGCCTCCACTGGTCTTCTCTGGTAGGAAGGCCTTCAGAAATGAATGTTGTACGTAACGTCCACGGTCCGGCGCGGTGAAGGCGATGAGGAGGTCGCGCGGTCCATCATCCGCTTCGTTGGTCAGCACAAGTACATGGTCTTGAGCGCCGTCCCGGTTCAAGTCGCCGATCACGTGTTGGAACACTTTTAAGTCCTCCGGTATCACCGCACGTAGGGAGGTCCACGGGTAGGGTGGTCTGGTCGCTGTGCTATGTTTTTCGACCCAGCACCGCGTCAGATCCTTGGGAAGTCGCTTCAGTCCGTAGTGCGATCGGACCGTTCCCAGTTCATCCAATAAGCCTGAGCCCTCCACCCGGATCGTGTAGATCAGCGTGTCTCGACGGTAGGCCATGGTATCCACTTCATCGCGCAAGGTCTCTTCCTCCACCGCTTCAACAAGGAGGTTGCCATGTGGGTCGAGGTCCACGCATTCCCAACGGATCAACTGACCATCGCCCCACTGAGAGGCCAGGGTATCCAAACCGACCAACTTACCCGCATCATCGTAGGCCAACCAGAGCAGATCATGGTCATCATCCCGGTCGGAGAGGAGCGTGATATACGTTTGCGGCCTTTCCTTCAGCAACCAGCCGTAGGAGAGGGAGCAGTTCGCATATCGAGAGGCTTGACCTTGCAGCAGTCGCTCGCGTGCATCACTATCCAGTGGTGTCAAAGTGGATCGTGTTCCAGGATCACCTGGGCATAGGCGTGCCCTCGTCACAAAGCCTGCCCGGTCTATCGCGGTCAATGGAGGGGGAGGCTCATTGCTGGCAATGTCTGTTCGGGCTACCGAGATGGTCGTATCGAGCACCAGCGCTTCGGGCGTGATGAGATAGGCCCCTCCCGGGTCATCGCACGGCACTGAACGACCATCCATCGCGCATCCGTGGGTGATGTATAGATAGGAGCCAGCGTAGGTCACCACTGCCGAATCGATGGTGATCCGCCCTTTGGTATCGGTGTCCGCCCCATCCGTATCCCATTGTTGGTCGAACGTGCGGACATTGATGGTCGCATAGGTGGCGCGCTCAAGATCCACCCAAAGAAGGTCCACAGTGGCGTTCTCGTGTCCACGCGTGAGGCTGCCCGACCGTTGTATCAGTCGCAGGTACCTGCCATCCTCACTGAACCCCTCGATGTCATAGTCATGCTGGGGTGCGCTGTACCGAACCGGCAGGTGGTAGACCAACCAGAAGTCACCGCCGGCCCTCACCAGCTTGGCGCCCTCCAACATGTCGCCCTTAGGTTCGTTCGTGATCCGTCGGTGGTCGACATACACCAATTGATGGGATCGTTCCAGCGCCAGAAGCGCCGCCTCCGTCCTAATGGTGTCCGGTGCGCTCAGTGGCTCGAACGGGATGGAAGTGGATGGCTGTGGGGTGTAGCAGCCGTGAAGGCCCATTAGCAATAGTGGCAGCGTAAAGGGGCGCAAAGGAGCGGTATTGGAAGGTCGGCCTCTATGGGCAAATAGCGAGCCAAGTCCGATCAGGAGCCCCTACATCTTCTCACCGGGCAACTTCGCTGCCTGCTTCACCCACGCGATGAATTGCTTCTCATCCAGCGTATCATGCTCGTGGATGTGAAGATACCGGACATTCTTCTGGGTGCTTTTATCAGGAGGGATCGGGTTCAACTGAGCGCCTTGGAAGAAGGCCACCTTCACGTATTTCGTGATCATGTGGAAACCCATGAAGAAGGTCTTCTCGTCGATGCCGTACATCGGTGTGTTCCACTTCACGGCTTTTTGCACCTTCGGGTAGGCGCGTGAGATCAGTTCATCCAAGCGGATGGCCACCGCGCGTTTCCAATCCGGTATGGCCTGCAGGTAAGCTTGCACGACTTCTTCGCCATAGCCTTTGGCGATCTGCGGATTGCCGCCGGCAAGGAGTTTCACCGGGGCCTTCGTGGTCGTTGCACGTTTTGAAGGTTTCGATGGAGCAGCCATGCCTCAAAGATGGCAATGGATCCCGTTCATGATCCTTCCCTCACACAGGATCATGCTCTCCGACGTACGCGGTTCACCGCAGAATGAGCACTTGACCGGTGCTGATCCGAACGCTGAGGTCATTCGAACTGGTCGTTCGGCAACGCCACGTGTACATCCCTTCCGGTACCGGTCTGCCATCGATCGTTCCATCCCATACCTCATCGGTGCCGCGCAGCACGGTCACAGGTCGCCCCCACCGGTCGTGGAGCCACAATTCGAAGCGTCCATCGACCAGCCCGTTCCAAACAGGTCCCCAATGGTCGTTCACGCCATCGCCGTTCGGGGTGAAGCTGTTCGGCAGGTAAAGCGGTGTGCGGCAACTGTCGACCACGGTGATGCTCGCTTCACCCGGACAATGCCCCGGGGCCTCTGCGGTGACCGTGTAAGTACCTGCATTCCGTACGCTGATCATTCCGGCTGTTGCTCCCGTGTTCCAATGCACCGTGCAGTTCGGTGGAAGATCACCAACACCGATCAATACCTCGCTTTGTCGGCAAAGGTCCACGATGGTGTCGGGTGGAAGAAGGAGGACCAAAGGTCGCATTCGCTGCACTAGCACGGAATCACGTATCGTGCAACCGCCTACGGTTTGGCTGACGATATAGATCCCCGTCGTATCGGCGAGGATGCTGGGTCCTGTGGCGCCGGTATTCCACGTGTAGGCACCCGTTGGGAGTGCATCCGATACCGATAGTGCAATGGCTTCACAACTTTCCCGGTCGGGCCCTAGATCAGGTGGGATCATGCGGCTTACGCTCACATCATCCACGAAGTAATAACTGTAGAATGTAAGCGGGTATTCCGTGGACATTTCGGTGTACACGGTGGCGGCAGCAGGCTTGAAATTGCCGATGGTGATGTATCCATACGCCGAGTCGGCCACGAAGCAGCCACCGATACGGGTCCATCCGTCCTTTTCGACCAGCAGTTCGAGGGAGCTGTTGGTCACTTGTGGAGCCCTTTCGATGGCGAATTCATCACTCCGGAGAGGGGGATCCATGCTGAGCAGGGCGCCGATGTCGCGTACCGCGTACTTGGATGCATCGGCCAAACTCACGAAGAACTCCACAGCGTATGTGTTCCCGGGCACCAAGGGTTCTGCCAGCGCGTGCGTCACGTATTCGCGGTCATCATCACCAGGTACACCTGCGGCATCGTTGGAATAGAAACAGTAGAAACCGGCATAGCCTTCGCCACTATGCGCAGATTCATTGCCGAACGAATTGTCCGGAACGCTCAGGCTCCAAGGGACGCCAAGGCACGCGTGGAAATAGTCGCTTGTTCCCTCCGTTGGGCGGAACCAGCCCGAAGCCCGGTCGATCTGGCTCACGTAATCCGGGCATTGCACGTAGTCCTCGAAGTCCCCGTTCGGTACAAGGTTCTGCGCACCGGTAGGGCAGCTGAGCAGTATGGAGGTGCTTATCAGGAGAGGCCTCACCTGATGAAGATGTAGCGCCGCCCTGTGCCGTTGCCCTCGGTGTGACCATCCGTGTGAGCGGTGATGAGCGAAACGTGCGGACGGAGGCATCCAAGACCGATTTTTCAAGGCTCAAGCATCCAACCGAGGGTCATGGTACGTCTTGAGGTCATAACCGCAAACGCTCATGCGCATTCTACTCACCGCTGGTTTCGCCATCTCGTCCTGCCTTTTGGTCGGCCAGGTAGGTTCCTGCGACCAGGTCATCGCTGGTTTCGTGCCACTCGTGGACGGAACTACGATCCAGTTCTCCAACACCACGATCGGCACGGGTGATGGAACCCTTTTCTTCTGGAATTTCGGTGATGGCACCACCAGTCAGGATCCACAGCCCGCGCACGACTACGGTCTATACGGATCCTATAATGTCTGCCTCACGGTGGTCACTATCGTCGAAGGGCCGAATGGTCAGCCACTCACCTGCGAGGATCACCTTTGCCAGGTGGTGCAAGTTGGACCGATACCCATTTGCAGTCCCAACTTCCTGGTCGCGATGAGTTGGGATGCTGTGGGAGAAGGCGATGTGGTCTTCGTGGCCACCTCCACCTTCCCGAACACGAACTTCATCTGGTACTTCGGCGATGGTCAGGAGGCCGAAGGATCCTTTGTGGAACACTCGTATGCCGAGCCCGGTAACTACGCCGTATGTGTTTCGGGCTGGTATTACAACGAGCTGGCCGGGGACACTTGCTGGATCGAGGATTGTGACATGGTCACCGTGGAAGGGGTGGAGCCCTGTACAGGCCTCGAAGCCTGTTTCGTGACCAACGACCTTGGAATGGGAATGTACTTCTTCGACAACTGCTCATCGCAGCAGGGCACTGCCCAGTTCCTCTGGAACTTCGGCGATGGTAGCACCGGCACGGGCACCAATGTGGATCACCAGTACGCGGCCAACGGAACGTACGAGGTCTGCCTCAAGGGAACATACGAGGGATGCTCCTTCGAGACGTGCCAGGTCGTGGTGGTTACCGATGCTGAAGGGAACCCCTGTGAGGCGCTCAACGCCCAATTCATTCCCGTGGTCGGGGGCTTCGGCGTGAACATCCAGAACGCCGTGGTGGATCAGAACTGGGTGTACCAATGGTCTTTCGGCGACGGCACCACGGGCTACGGACCGAACACCGGGCATCAATACACCGCTGCGGGTGTTTATGACATCTGCCTCGTGGTCTATACCTGGGACCCGGTCTTACAGGACACGTGCTTCGCGGAGTCCTGTGTCCCTGTGGTGATCGGCTCATCGGTGTGCAACCCGGATTTCGCCATAGAGATGGACCATCAGCACCAGGGTTCGGGACTGGTCTCTTTCGCCGCAACGTCCAACATTCCCAATACCAACTTCATCTGGTATTTCGACAATGGACCAGAACAATACGGTCCTATTGCGAACCATCATTATCCGGATCCGGGCACCTACACTGCATGCGTCTCAGGTTGGTATCTCAACGAACTGACCAGCGATAGTTGCTGGACAGAAGACTGTGAGGTCATCACCGTGGTTTGGCCGCCGGGTTGCGAAGTGGAGGCCTGCTTCGAACCGCTCACACTACCGAACAATATCATCTACTTCGAGAATTGCAGCACGGCTCCCGAAGGGGCCACCTACTTCTGGGACTTCGGCGATGGTGACACCTTCACGGGTCCTTTGATCGAGCATGTCTATCAACCCGGCACTTATACCGCCTGTCTGGTGGTGACCTGGGAGAATTGCGTGGATAGCACGTGTGCCACCATCACTGTCGGCGGAGGTGACTTCTGCGATGGTCTTCAGGCCTGCTTCCAGCCCGAACCGTTCGAGAATGGCGCCTTCTTCTTCTCGAACTGCTCGCAGCCCTTGCCCATCGCCATACCGGTAAGCTACTTCTGGAACTTCGGTGATGGCTCCACCAGCACCAACCCACAACCGGATCATGCCTTCGCGCCAGGGAGCTACACGGTCTGCCTCACCGTCACCCAAGGGGATTGTGTGGATACCACCTGCGTTACCATTACGGTTGGCGGTGGCTCGCCTTGCGACCAACACCAAGCTGACTTCATCACGACCTCCGATGGGCTGGCGATCCAGTTCACCAGCACTTCCACGGGAACCGGGTCCAACACGGAGTACCTCTGGTCCTTCGGTGATGGAACCGTGGCCGGCGGTGCCAACCCTGTACATGATTATTCAGTGCAAGGCGTTTACGAGGTTTGCCTGATCATCTCCACCGTATGGGAAGCCTTCCCTGGTCAGCCGGTGGTGTTCTGCCAGGACTCCGTCTGCTACACGGTGGATGTCGGGTTCAACGACTTCTGCGATCAATTGCAAGCTTGCTTCCTGCCGCTGCCCTTCGAGAATGGTGCCTACCTCTTCGAGAACTGCTCACAGGTGTTGCCGATCGATATCCCGGCCTATGCCTTCTGGGACTTCGGCGATGGCGCTACGAGCACCGAGTGGCTGCCCACGCACGCATTCGCGCCGGGTATCTATTCCGTGTGCCTCACCGTTGTGCATGGCGAATGTGTGGACACCACGTGCACCACCATCACCGTGAGCGGTGGTCCGGGCTGCGATCCGGATTACACGGCCAGCTTCACCTATACCGTGCAGAACAACGTGGTGGTCTTCCAAGCGAACTTCGATACGCCCACGCTCGGGGTGGTGTGGACCTTCCCTGGCGGCGACCAAGCCTACGAGCCCGTTCATACGCACCTCTTCGAGCCTCCCGGTCCCTTCGAGGTCTGCCTCTCCACGTGGTATTGGAGCGAGCAAACACAGGATAGCTGCTGGGCGCATACCTGCCAGCTGATCGATCCGTTCAACACCAGCACGGCTGTGGACGAGAACAGCACCGATGCCTTGCGCATCTATCCGGTGCCAGCACACGATATCGTCACCATCGAGGGACTTATCAAGGGTGCTGCGGTGCAACTCTTCAGCGCCGATGGCCGCATGATCAGTAGTACGCGCGCCATGAGCGATCGGCATCAACTGGATGTGAGCGGGCTTGCTTCTGGCGCCTATTTGCTCACTGTGGATCACGACGGAACTCGCACCCATCACCGGGTGGTGGTGGAGTGAGCATCGTGTTGGCGGCCGCTACATCCTTCTTGGTCGGGATGCAGCGGCCGCACATCGTTCAGATACACTCCCATCACCATGGCCAAAGCAGTCCTCAAGACCAAGGAGACCGCCTACAACGTCGATGCCTTCATCGCTGGGCAACCCGCTGACATCGCCGCCGACTGTCGCGTTATCATGGCCCTGATGAAGAAGGCGACCGGCGAGGAGCCCAAACTTTGGGGACCCAGCATCGTGGGCTACGGACGATACGCCTATAAGTACGATACGGGTCGGGAAGGGGAGTGGATGGTCACCGGATTCAGTCCGCGGAAAGCCAATCTCACCTTGTACATCATGATGGGCTTCGAAAAGGAGTCCGCCTTGCTCAAAAAGCTTGGGAAACACACTACGGGCAAGAGTTGCTTGTACATCAAGAGGCTCAGTGATGTGGACCTGAAGGTGCTCGAGTCGCTCATCACCAAAGGGGTGAAGGCGATGGCGAAGCAACGCATCAAGTAGAGTTGTGCTGCGCTGCTATTCGTTGTGTAGCGCGTCGTAGCGCTGTTGCACCTTGGGTTGGATCTCCGGTGGCCAGGGTGGCTTATTGCCTGCCGCCAGTTGCCAGCGTCGTATCCACGAGAAACCCCACGGTGTCGTGGCCTCGGGGAGTTGATAGCAAGGATCATTCAACGCCTCTTCCAAGGTGATGAAGCTGTACCCCTGCTCCTCGAACCATGTGAGTAGTCCATCCAAGTGCGCGGCATTGAGCGTATTGGCGTGGATCAACAGGATGTGCGCGATGTCACGATCGAAGAACGCATGTGCCTCCCCTTCGTGGAAGAGTGCGGCCTTGCCCATGTAGGTCTGATATCCTTCGGCCAGCGCGCGCATCAGGCTATCGTCCTTCGCACGCTTGGCATGTTCGTAGCAGAAGGCGTAGATGTACTCATCGTTGTCAAAGGTGACCGGTGCGATGGTGTAGCCGAGCTTCCCCAACAGTGCGTTGAGCGAATCGCGCCGCTGCGGTGTGGCGCCCGTTTGCAGGAATGGATGGCGGAAGTAGCGCAACGTGCGACCGTGCTGCTCCATCAACGGACGTAGGAGCTGTTCCCCCTTCACCACGTCCTCCTCGAATTCGGCCACCGTGGTCCGCGTGGCACCGCGATGCGCAAAGGTGTGGTTGCCCAGGTCCATGCCGGCCTCGAGCCAGCGTTCAAGGAGTTGGAAGCGGGCGCTGTCGAGCACGCCGTCACGGTACAGTTTACCCTCGTTCACGAAACCGATAGCAGGTACCCGATGCGCTTTCAAGGTGCTGAGGATGTCCTCCGTCACCTGTCGCCAGGTACCTTCTGCACAGTGGGCGCAGGGCAGATCATCGATGGTGATCACGACTCGTTTTCCTGTCGAAGGCGTCGGTGTTTCCTGCGCGGAAAGTGGCAACACCGTAAGCATCAACAGACCGGTCAGGATGCGCATGCGGTGCGGTTGAGGAGTTGAACGCGCCATCAATACCAATACGCTATCGATTCCATGCACCCTACGGCTGCTCGGTCCTCTTGGGTAATCGGGTGAAGAAGAGGATCGAGAAGGTGAGGCCAGCGAAGAAGGTCGAGGCGGCCCTCGCCGCATGTCCTCCGCGCAAGCTCAGGATCGCTGATGCCGTGCAGCTGATCATGATCAGGACGATCAATACGATCAGGGTCGTTCGCAAGGTCTTCGGTGGCAACATCGTGGTGTGTCGTGCGTTCAGTGAAGTGCGAATACCGCAAGGGGATCCGCGATCGGCTGCTAGAGCGCCTTCACTTGTGTTCCTTGCTGAGCTGCGGCATGGACCTGATTCATCGCTTCACCACACGCTGGACATGGCTGCCTTGCCGCCCCGTTGCGTGTAGGGTATAGATGCCTTGACCCAGCGCCGATACATCGATCACCCCGGAGAGACCTGCCATCGGGTACTTAGCCACCATGCGACCGTGCGTATCGAAAAGCGTGACCAGTTCTATTCCTTCCGTGATATTCAAGGTCAGATGGTCCTTAGCTGGGTTCGGGAAGGCATTGACCAACGGCTCCTCCTTCGGTGTCGGCCCGACCCCGGTTGAGATCAAGAGTTCATCGAGGAATACCACCCAGCCATTCGCGGCGAACGGTGCTTGATCATCCCAGCCGGCGATGTACTCACCGTTGGGCGATATGGCGATCGCCGTGCCCATCCGGTCGTTCGGTGCTTCGATATCGAGGCCATTCTCCAGCAGCACCTCCCAAAGGAATCGTGGCTCGTCGCCCAAGTCAGGGTGGTAGATGAGGGCATCGCGTAACAAGCTGCCGAAATCACCGAACTTCTGTGCATAGCCCACGGCAACACCCGTGTTGGAGACGCTCGTGAAGGTGGCCGTGAGGTAGTCGGCCGGAATGTCGAAACCGGTGAACTCGTCCGTGTTGAGGTCGTAGATGAACGGTGCGTTGTCGAAGTCGCCCACCATGAGCGATGAGGCGTTGATGTCGTTCACCGCATTGGTGGAGAATTGCGGCAGGCTGGGGCCTACCTCGATGATCTCCAGCTCTGGCGTGATGTACACCGGGATGCGACGCGTTCCGCTGGCCGGCTCATCATCGGCCCAACCACCGATGGTGCCATCGTTGGTGATCACATAGCCCGCCACCGCTACATAGTCGGGACTGAAGATCTCGGTGAGCTCTTCCGTATCCGTGTTGTACTTGAAGGTGCCGAAATCACAGCATCCGATGGACATCTGGCCGGTCACCCACACCCCGTTCGGCGAGATGCTGTACGTGGAGAACGACGACTCAGCAGGGTTCGACGCCGGGAACCAGCCGATGGGCTCCCACGTGCCATTCCGCTTGTAGGCAGGCTGAAGAATGAAATTCGGCTCGTCCAGGAACATCGAGCCGGCCACATCACCGTTGTTGTTGATGGAGACCATCTCCGTTGCTTCCTCTTCCATCAGCGTCCAGGTCTCGGTGGCGAAGTCGAAATAGGCCCCTCCGCTCACCGCTACGCCGTTGTCGTTGACATCGTTGAAGCGACTACCGAACGAGTTGGCCAGGTAGTAGTCCACCTGGGCCATGGTGGAAGCCGCGATGGCAACGGTGAAGAGGAACAGAGCGGTACGTGTGTATCGATGTCTCATGCGCTTGATGGTTGTGCTCAACAAATCTAATCGTTAGGCAGAGGAACCGTGCGGTGATACGACACATACTGAACGTTCCGCGCTCACTCCTCCAGGTAATAGACCGTATCGCGACAGATCAAGCCGCAAGGGGTCTCGTGTACGACCATGACGCCCCGCCGGCCGTCGGACATGCGGAAGGGGAGGTGCATGAAGAGGCCGAGGAGCGAGGGCCTATCGATATGCAGAAGGCTACTGTCGCCCCGGCTTACTGCTGCGAGGCCACCGTGCTCTCCTACGCGCCACACCGCGCGATAGTCACCGCTCGTGTTCTCCAGCTGCTCTTCCACCATCGAAATGCTAGCGCGGAACGCGGTGAAGTCAGCGCTATCCGCCGCGCTGGCCCAGTACAGGTGCGCGAAGGGGAATGCTCCCGTTCCTGGGGTTGAATGATCTTGTGCTGTGGCGTGTAAAGCAGCTAGGAGGAGTGAGGCGATGAAGAGTGTCTTAAGTCCCATGTCCTCCGGTACACGGGAACATCGTGGTGGTTCATCATTCCTGCTTTTGGGTCGATATTGGAACGCACAAAGCCACATCGTCCGATCTTCGTCCGGCCTGCGCTACGAACTACGATCGCCACCCGCAGCCCATGAAAGTTCTGGCGGTTATGCTGACCGTACACTTGTTCAATATCATCCCGTCAAGGCTGACACGGGTATCAAAGTCGCGATGCAAAGTGCTGGCACCTACGGCAACCCGCCTTCTTTCATCGACCTCACCCGAACGGCGCACTGACCTAACGCCGCTCGAAAAACCAATACCGGTAACGCACCAGCCCCGTGGGCGGCTCCCAGTGCACCATCGCGTACCGTCCGCCATTGAAGCTCGGGCAGCACACCGGCACCGTGAAGCGCTTCTCCGGTGGGTCCTTGAGAAAGGAGGCTAGGTCGTTGCCGTTGCCGCGCTGCAGCGAGGTGCCCCCTTCGCACACCACCTCCCACACCAAGCGGTAGTCGCTGAGGACGGGAAGTGGGCCGACGTCCGGGCTGGTCTTGGCGAAGGCCGCGCAGAAGCGGGCGAAGTCGGCGCTGTCGGCAGGGGTAGGATGTACCTGATCGCGTAAGCGTGCGATCGTATTGGAGGGGGTGTTGAACAGGTCTTGGGCCGTTGCGGTCAAGCCGAGAAGGAGGAACAGCAAGTGGAGAAAGGTGCGCATGTGGTTGGCCGTACACGCAGGGCTGGCCTTGGTTCGATCCGTAGGGAACCATGAACTGGCATGGACGCGATGCACATACATGCGTGTCCATTTCGGTAGATGGCATCTGAACTCCTCAATAAAAGTGCGTTCGTACAACGCGCTCAGCGGTCGAGCCTCGTCTGCGACGACGACCTTGTGCTTGACGATACGGCGCGCTGCGATCGCGCTTGGAGCATCGCCCGTATTGCGAACGCGGAGAAGTGGGATGGATGTTTCGCCCCCCTCACAAGCCCCGCCCGCTATCTTTGGATAAGGCCCTCCCAACGCATCCCCGCATGAACACACGTCCCTTCCGGCTCTGCCTCGCCTTGGCCGGTTGCCTCATCGCGCGCACGGGCCAGGCCCAATACACCACCGACTGGATCAGCCTCTTCGATGGGCTCAGCGGCTACCACAGCGCGGAGGACTTGGTGCTCCTGCCGAACGGCGAACTGATCACGAGCGGCCTGTTCAAGCCCGCCAACACGGCGGAGTTCTACGTGGCGGCGTTCGACGGATCAGGTGCACCGCTATGGACCACTGGGCTGCCGGACAGCATCGGCCGTGCATGGAAGATCTTCGAGTTGAACGACGGGTCCGTGCTGGCCTTGGGGGACTATGAGAACCAGACCGGCACCAACGATGTGCTCGTGCAGCGCTACACGGCAGGCGGGGTCCAGACCGGCGAGATCGTGCTGAACTCCGCAGGCACCAACACGGGCGATGACTTCGGCGATGCCACCATGGACGCCGAGGGCCAGGTGTACCTCACCGGCCGGTTCACTTCCGGTGGGCAAACGCGGCCGGGGCTGGCGAAGCTCACGCCTGCGGGCGACCTGGCGTGGTGGGTCACCCATCCGCTGCCCTCCAACTGGAACGGGTTCGGCCTCGGCCTGGCGGTGGAGGCCATCGGCGATTCGGTGGTGGTGATGTGGACACGCAACGGCAGTTCCTATTCCGCAGCGGTCGGTTACTCGGCAGCGGGTGCGCACCTCTGGACCACGGACCTGCAGGTGAGCACCACGGACAACAACAACGCGATGACCACCGATGGGCTGGGGCACGTCTTGGTCGGTGGCGGACGCAACCAGCAGTTCAACGTCACCAAACTGACAGCCGACGGCGCCGTCCTCTGGAGCACCGACTTCGGCTTCCCCGGATTGAGCAGCGTGAACGGGCGGGTGCGGCACCTGCGCTGCGATGCGACCGGGGATGTGTACGCGATAGGCGAGGGGCCCTTCCAAGCGTCCATCCCCGGGCCGTATCTGCTGGCGGCCAAGCTGAGCAGCGCGGGCACCGTGCTGTGGACCGATACGCTCACCGGCGGTAACATCAGCTACTGCCTCAACATGGACCATGCGCTCCTGCACGAGGATCGGTGGCTCATCACCTCGGCCTATAGCGGTTCGTACCTCTACGCGTACGACACCACCGGCACCCGGCTCTACCGCCAGCCGTGGAACGTGCCCGGCGCGCAGAACAGCAAGGTGAACGCCATGGTCATGGGCAACGATGGATCGCTCTACCTCGCCGGACGCGCCCAGCTGACCGGCCAGGCCGGTGATGGCTTCGTGGCGAAGTTGACGCCCCTGGCCACAGCCCTTGCCGAGGCGGATGCACCGCGCGGACTCCTGCACCCCGTGCCGGCCACGGACCGGTTGTTCGTGCCAAGCGGGCTGCAGGCCGGTGCCCTCGTCACGGTCATGGACCTCAACGGCCGCACGCTCCTCACCACGCAGCACCGCAACGGCATCGATGTGGCCGGACTGGCGGCGGGCAGTTACATCCTGCAAGCGGGTGGGCTGCGGTGGCGGTTCGTGAAGGAGTGAACGCAGCAGAGGGGAGATAGGAAACTACGGGCCGGGAACAAGTGATCGTGGAGGAGCAGGGTCCCCGAAGCGGGAGACCCTGCCAAGGTCTTGAGCCTGCGGAGGTGGAAGCGCCTACGGCACACGCCTTCCCTCATGCCTTCACCCTCCCTGCGTTCCGCACCGTTCGTGTTCATCGGCCTGGCCACCAGGCCAACGCAACGCAGGGGAGGAGCAAGGCAAGGGCGAAGGACCAGGGCAAGTGGTGATCGAGAAGAACGAACCGGTCAACCACTGAGATTCACTGATCCCGTCATCTAAGCAGCAAACGCAGCGAGTGTTCGGCGAAAGCCTGACACACTGCCTCGACATCACGTGTACAACACCACGGATCCGACGGCTATGTCGTGGATCGCGAGTTTATGCTTGTTCGATCCAACGGTGAGAAGCGATAGCCAGCCCAACAAGGCCTTGATCACATACCGCACCAAGGCCAATGGGAAAGAGATCCTTTCGCCGTGGTCCGAACCTTTGCTTACACGGTTACCCATGGATCGATGACCCAGGGTGGCGCCGAACGCACTCGTCATGAACGGGTCGTACAACCCGAAGATGAAGACCAATGCAGCGGTCCGGACGGTGGCGGAAACTTCATCGAACTGGGCGAATAGGTACGATACACTAATGATCATGAACACGATCACCATCGAGTCCATCACCATGGCCTTGATACGTTCCGAAACGCCCGGATACTTGATAGGGTCCACTTCCGGAATGGGTATCACCACTGGTTCTTCCATTTTTCTTCGCTTGGTTGGTCACAAGTATACCGCCGCAGGTGTTCAAATGGGTTGGACCAGCGGTTGCTTCACCGCAACAGCGCAGGGGGGAGCAGACGGCCATGGGGGTACGCACGGAAAATGGATGGGTCGGTCTGTTGCTCTTCCGGCCCGGAGGAGCTCGGTCAATTGCACGATAGCCCAAGCGGTGGGTTCGAATAGGATCGACCGTTGCACAGGCTCATGGCCGTTGGTCTACAAGGTGGCAACGGCAAGGAAAGCTCGATCTTTGCGGGCATGACCCGCTTGCTATTCGTGCTCGTCCTCTCCCTGTACGGCCAACCCCGTGGTGTAGCGCAGATCAGTATCTATCGCACGTACGCTGATCTGCTCGCCGAAGATCCGATCCAGATGGACGGCTATCGGCTTCGCGCCCTGAAGTCCCAAAAGAAGAACGCACAGCTCGTATTGTCTGACGATCCCGGCCAACCGGAGCGGACGATCGAGTGCAATGAGATCTGGGGCTTCAAGTTGGATAGCTCGCTCTATCGTATCGAACCGGAATTCGGGCATCCTGCTTTGGTGGTGCTTACCGGCGAACCGTGCTTTTACGAGAACGGGGCAGCTCACCTTAAGATGTACTTGGAAGGTACACAGGAAGAACACGTGGTGTGGGGTGCAGGTGGTTATCTCTCGCATGACCTGAATAGCGAAATGACCTTCGTGCCCATTGACATTTACTCCTATGGTAGAAAGGAAACCAAGAAGTTCCTGGAAAGTAGACCCGCATACGCGCCTATTCTGCGCTGCGCCAATGGGCAGATCAATACCAACATGATACGCGCGTGCATCAAGGCCCTGCGTGAAGGGCAGCTCGAATAGTACAGCAACGGCCGGTGATCATGGAATGCGTGTATTCCTCAAGCGACCACCGCTAGGATGGGATCCATCATCATCAACGGCTGACCGGATCCGGATGCAGCGAGGCCTGCTTGTTCGGTGAACAGTTGTTGGAACTGACCTACTCCTTCACCACCTGCACGGACGTGGTCCCGATCCGGAGCACATAATGACCGGCGCTCAGCGAACTGATATCCAATGCCGCATTAGGACCGAGGCGTTCGCGCAACATCGTGCGGCCCATGGCGTCGCGTATCACCACCTGCGCACCCGGCTCAGCGCCTGTCACGCGCAGCGGTCCATGGGTAGGGTTGGGGAATACCGACCGATCAAGCGCCGCATCGTCCTTCTGTTCGATCCCCGTGCTAAGTGAGCCACACCCGTCCACGACCAACGATCCATCGGGCTCGTCGTACACGTGCAAACAGCTGAATTCCTCGAAGAGCTGGCACAACTGCCCGAACAAGCCTGCGCTTCCGCCGATGCCTTCGATGATGAAGCGACCCGGCATGTTCAGGTGGAAACGCTGTCGCGTGTTTCCGTCCACCATCACCGCATCGATGTCCGTCACGGTCAGCCCGGTGCCACAATCACCGAACGTGCCCAGCACCGAGGAACCGATCTGCAGATCGAAGTCGTACAGCAACAGGTCCTCCGGGTACCCGTTCAGGCGAACATGCCAGGTGCGCGTGGACTCCTCCGTTCGGATGGCACCGAGGTAGCGGTCCAAGGGTTGGGCCGTCGGCGGTTGGCTGGAGCCCAGTGTGGACACGCTATCCACGCCCAGCTGGCGGATCTTCGTGTAGAGGTTCCCGCTGATCACCGTATCGCCCGCAGCCCTGCACGTGAAAAAGGAATGATGGGCGGTGAGCCCGTCGTAGAGCCAGTGCTCCTCGTGCCACACGGCGCTGTCATTGATGGCGATGGACTGGGCCAGGGCGCACGGCGCGGTCAGCAGGCAGCCTGCCAGGAGGAGGGATCGGTCGAGTGGTTTCATCCGGCGAAAACTAGGGCCGTACGTGAACCATCACCGCGTTTTTGGGGCATAGGGTGCATTGAGGGCACGAACGGTTCAAGCCTTCTGAGCGCATCTCTTACGTAAGACCGGAACCTGCGCGGAGCGCACCGTTTCCCGGTCTGCCCATGAGCGGTACCACAGGAATGGGCACTTTCACCCGAAACCGCGGCATGCAGCGACTTGATACTCGGTGATGCAGCGTGGAGAGGATACAGTGTTCCTGCGCGAGCCCATTACCATGAACGGACCGTTCTTTGCTGCATGCCCTCGTATGCGATCCGCCCGGTCGCGGCATCTTCAATGACCATGCACGTGCGTCTGCTGTTCCTCCTGGCCGTGTTCCAGGCTACGCTCGGCCGGGCCAACGACCCGCTCGACTGGTCGGAACTGCAACTGCTCTACGCGGCGGACCTCGCCATCGATGCCCGCTTCGTGCGGCAGGATGATGCGCATGTCTGGGTGAAGGTGGCGGTGGTGCTGCGCGACCGTGGCTTCGGCATCCATGCCGGCGATGTGGTCCGCGTGGACAAAGCCGCTTCCTACGACTGCGGCTACGACTGGAACATCGGCGAGCAGCGACGCTGGCGGATGTACCTGCAGAAGGAAGAAGGGAAGGGGCACTGGGCGCTCAGCCGGCACAGCGCGGGCAGCGCCATCCATTTCATCCACGACCGCGCGATCGTGCACATGCCGGCTTGGGTGGAATTGCCCATCGCCGAGTTCGATCGCTGCATGATCGAGTTCCAGACCTGTTATACCAGCAGCGACAGCGGGAACACCTTCACCGCGCGCTGTACGCAGGCCCGCATCGATTCCTTGGCCGCCCACAACGCCATCCTTGCGCAATTCGAGAAGCAAGGTCACCTGCTCAGTGCCGAACTGCTCTACCCCGATCCGGTGCCACCTCCTCCCGGTCCGGCGCCCGCCCCGTCGATCCGCGAGTGCGTGTGGTTGGAACAGCGGCCACGCCTGATCACTGAAGGAACGGACAGCACCGGTCCATCCATCGCGTTCGTGCTGCCCGACCCCACGCCCGGTGCGCTGGACGCGGGCACGGTGATCATGCGTGTGCGCATAGACGCCGATGGGCGCATGCAGGATGCCACCCTCGTACTCCGTTCCAACCCCCAGCGCGACACGCAAGCCTTACGGGCTCTGGCCGCCACACCGCGTGTGGAACCCGGCCGTGATCGCGGTGTGCCCACGGCCTGCATCGAGCTGATCCCTTTCCGATTCAAGCTCCTGGAGGAATGAGCGGCACCGAACAACAGGCCATCAACCTTTCGCGCGTGCAGCGTTGCGATCAGGACTGGGACCACATGCCCCAGGTGGCCGGTGGGCGCCAATGCCTGCAGTGCGACAAGCGGATCGTCGACATGACACGCCTTTCGCCCGCCGGTATCGCTGCGGTCCACCTGTCCAGCGCGGAGCCCGTATGCGGCCGGTACACCGATGAGCAACTGAGCGCGAAACCGCCGCATCCACCGCGATCCGCCGCCTGGCGCCGTTCACCAGCGATGGTGAGCTTGCTCTCCCTGCTCCTCCATGAACCGGCGGATGTCGCAGGCGCCGCAGCACCCGCCATCGAGCGCATCGCAGAAAAGGCAGTAGATCGGACAGGTGTGCCCCAAGGACCTGGCCGCGAAGCTGCGCAGGATAGCCTGCTGCTGCGCGGTCGGGTGGTGGAGCGATCAGGGGATAAGCTCGAAGGCGTGCCCTTCGTCAACGTACTAGTGGTGGGCACGCCCATCGGAGCCGTTACCGACTTCGATGGCGGCTTCGCGCTGGATCTGTCCACACTCGATGGAACCACGGACTCCGTGACGGTAGAGGTCGTTTTTATCGGCTATGCAAAGCAGCGCCGCCGGATCGCCCTGCACGACACCAACGAATTGGTCTTCGACTTCACGGGAACGGAGCAGGATGCCATCGTATTCGCTGTGAAGTACAAGCGGCCGCCCCTGCACAAGCGGGTGTGGTGGGGCATCAAAGGGCTCTTTACCAGGGGACGCTGATCTGTAAGCTTCCCCAAGATCCGGTGAGTGTGAAAGTAGAAACACAAGTACCACCTGAGCTTCGGGAGCATTGGAGAAGCTGTGATGGGAATTGACACCGATTGGTCATCTATTTCGGTTTTACTATGCCCTCGTAGAAGTAGTCTATGATGTACGCTTCAAATGGCACGATGCCAACAATCTGAGCCTTAAGGTTTTCCTTGTCCAATGTTCTGAATGAGTTCAGGACTCCTTCCATGTCCAACGATTGTTCAAAGTCCATCAAACCGCACGCTTGGATCTTTCGACTTAGACTTCGTGGGATGCCGTATTCCTCTAACTGGAAGACCGTGTTCGGCAAGAAGCTACTGGAGAGCTTGGACACGAAGCCGCTGACATCAATTCTCTCTTGAGGGATAATTGCATTTACCAGGGCATTGATCGTCTTCAAGGATGTTGCGAGGTTATAAGTGGCACTTTTCTCCAGTTCGAAGTACTCATTGACCCCGACATCAATATGTCGCAGACGGGCAATGATCTCCTTCATATCCACCTTCCAGTTTAATGACAGTATTTTGACAAACTCAACGAAGTCCGAGTATTTAGCTCCAATATTTCCGCAATAGTTCAGCGCTTTGTAAAGTCCATTATCCCAAGTGTTGGGGTTGTCACTGTTCAGCATCTTTAGCGACCTCCATGACATAGGCGATTTTCTGATATCGCTGGCAATTGTGCGTATCAGCGCTGCCTTTGAGTGAAGTAGTTGGCCTTCTTCAACAAGCTTAGCGTATCCGCCCCCTCCAATGAGCGCGGCCATTTCTTCCTTATACGCGTTCATTTCATTCTCACGAATGAAATCCAAACTACTGGTCGACTCAGAGCCCGGAAGGTTACATAGGTCTTCGTAGTCTACTTGGAGGTTCAATTCAGTTTGTCTATCAACGGGCATTTTATCTAACAAATACACGTTGCCGATGAAGTGCCGGAACATTCGTCCGCTTCGTCCGACAATATTCTTGTATGTAAAGTTGTCAAACTTCGCTCGACCATTTTTGTTGGTCCATATGACAACGTTCTGCGCAGATGTGTTCACGCCTTCAATTATTGACGAGGTGGAGACCATGACGTTTAATCCCTGCGCCTCTTCGAACAATCGAATCTGAAGCTGGCTAAGGGATCTGTGCAATCGACCGTTGTGCACACCAACACCGCGTGAAGCGAGCTCAGCTAGCTGATAGTCATCTCCATAGGTCAAACGAAGCCATGCAGTGAACTCCTCTAACAATACGGACTTCCGTCTAGCTAGCCATGTATTGCAGAGCTCTGAAATGACATTGATGTTCGCATAGGTTCCAGCGTAGACCAAGGTGCGCTCTGTGCTCTTGCTAATAACTGGCAGCGTCCATTCAAACTTCTCATCATTGGACATTTCGCCCGCGTAGTGATCAATCACATTCGTAAAGACTGTATTGAAGTCAATCTTCAGGAGTCGCATACCTCGTGTGAGGTCGTTATCCGCGAGGAACGAAATGTTGGGCGCTAGAAAGTACCTCTGCTTAGCAATGCGACTTAAGAGCAAAATTGCCCGGATCAATGGATGAGACCTCTCCTTGTCAAAATCTGGACTAGCCTTGTAAAATTCGTCGATAACCAGAAGGTCGATTTGCTTCAATACACCAACGTAAGCGAGTGCTCGTTCTTGTGGGAAGATGAAGATGTTCTTCTCACCGATTTCCGATTCGACACCGGTGATGATCTTATAGTGCTGACCATACTTCCTGAACAGTCTCCTGCGCGTTTCGTCAGTTAAGGCGATCGTGGGCACTATTATCACGACGTTGTCCGGATCCTTAAGTCTGATGTACGCATCGATGATGAAGCTCTTGCCGAAGCTTGTGGGCGCGCTAATTGCTAGACTCTCACCCGTGAGTAGGTGGTTTAGAACACGAGCCTGCTCTCGATGGAACACCACATCTTCACCTTCTCCCACCTCAGTTCTAACCATTTCTCGTAGCAACTCGTCTTGCCAGGATAGGTTGGTTGTATCCATATAGGGATAGAGACCAACCTGGCGTATTGAGTGATTGAGAAACTCGGGGTATATAATCTCTGTGTCCTCTAACTTGTCGAGCAGGAGTATCAGAGCGTCTCGCGCATCCTTCTCTCGATCCGACAGCAGCAGTTGATTAATTCTCTTGCATTCATCAAAGACATCTGCGTGGTTCATGCGCGTAGGTGTTCGGCCTTGTTGATGAAAGCATCAAGGACGGTTGACTTGCTCGGGACCGGAAAGAGAATGACGTGAAACGTGATGTCCTGATAGCAGAAGAGGGAGCTCAATTCTTGATGCTGTTGGCTGAGATACCTTGAAATGTACCCTTCTTGTTCCGACTTGACTCGAAGTTTGTAGTCATCGTTCAGGATACTCTCGGTCGCGGTCTGGCTGCATTCGTATAGCACTAGGATAGGAACGTGCAGATGAGACTTGATTTCATCCAGCGATATGCCACGACCGAGCGTTTCCCTCACGCGTTTTGCGACATCGGCTGAGCAGACCTTATCCAGCTCGTGCAAGGAGGTCACGATTGTGAACTCCTTCCGGAGCTTTTCGTCCGAAAGGGTCGCTTTCAAGGAAGCCACTATCTTGTCAATGCAGTTCTTAGTGAGTCCGTCGTAGAACTTTGCCTCGCCAAGCCAAAGTGAGAAGTCTCCTTTCTTGTCAACAACAATGTGAACGCTGTCGGCACCTTTTGCATAGTCCTGAGTGTTCTGCTTGTAAAATACTTTCGGCACAACCGGCAACGCGCCGAAGTGCTTCTTAAGGAGACCGTAGAGGAGTATTTCGCCAATCTCACCACCCTTCTTGTCTTCGGACATGCGAAGATTCTTTGCTGCCCTTTTAAGGGCAGTCATCGGTTGCGATTGAAGCAACTCCCTTTCTGCAATGGAGAGTGCGGTTTCCGAGATGTTGTTCCATAGAAAGTCCTCGAACAATTCATATCGCCACTTGCCGCTTTCAAAACCATTGAGGAAACTCAAGCGAGCCGTAACAGGAAAGGCATTCAGGCCTACTGTGAATGTGTCATCAATGAGGACTTCGAACTCAATTTTCATTCCGTCTAGAATTTGATTCCACCAATACGTACATCAGGTACTCATTTCATGTATTGAACGCTAGTGCGTGGGCTACGTCTGCATGCCCCTATCTTGAATTCCCGTGTTGTCGGTGCTGACTGCGCCTTTTCTCCATTCATCTGATTCTTATTGCTCATAACCTTTGCTCTACCGGTGGGGCAGTCAATGGCTCAGGCTCCAATATAACTATGATCGGCATTTCGCGTGAGCGATTGCAGCGGAAAGCCCACAGCCGGTTCCCGGCACGGAGGCCGGGACCGGCGCGGACTTGTAGCGGAAAGCGCGACCCGAGGCTTTGCGAGGGGCACGCCCAAATCCATGAACGCTTCCACACCCGCAGTGTACTGGCCTTCGTCCCTCCCTACTTTCGCTCCATGTTCCTCCGCCCGCTGCTCGCCCTCGCCCTGCTTACCTCCTCCTTCGTTGCGCACGCTCAGGACTTCGCCTGGGCCGCGCAGGTGGGCTACGGGGTGAGCAAGGCCGTGGCCGTGGATGCGCAGGGCAACGTGTACGCCTGCGGCAATGTGAATGAACCGGTGGACTTCGACCCCGGGCCCGGGGAGGCGCTGAGCCCGGCGGGCAGCGGGGTGAACGGCGACATCTACGTGGTGAAGTACAGCAACGACGGCGACTACCTGTGGCATTACCTGGCGGGTGGCAGCGGCACCGAGATCGCCAAGAACGTGGCGGTGGACGGCAACGGCGATGTGCTGGTGACGGGCTACTTCAACAGTTATTTCGACTGGGACATGGGGCCGGATACCGTGGCCCCCGGCACGGGCAACTCCGATTGTTTCGTGCTGAAGCTCTCGTCCGCCGGGCAGTTCGGGTGGGTGCAATACATCACCAGCCCCGGCGAGGACCAAGACCATGGCCTGGCGGTGGACGCGGCGAACAACGTTTATGTAACGGGCATGACCAGTGCTAACGTGAGCTTCGGCGATGGCGACACCACCTTGCCCTTCGGCGGCGGCACCTGGGACGGCTACTACGCCAAGTACAGCGCGGCCGGCAGCTTCCTGTGGGCGAAGAGCATCACGGGCAGCGGCATGCAGCGCCCCTTCTCCGTGGCCTGCGCCGGCGACCGCCTCTACCTCTTCGGCAGCTGCAAGGGCAGCACCACCGTGAACGGCACCCACACGCTGAACCTGCCGAGCAACCCCATGGCCACCTACCTGTGCAAGACGGATACGGCGGGCGAGGTGCTGTGGCTGAAGAACCAGAGCGCCGTGGGCGATATGAGCGGGGAAGTGGTGCGCGCCACGGACAGCAGCGTGTACGTCTTCGCCGCGTTCCGCGGCACGGTGGACGCCGACCCCGGTGCGGGCGTGCTGGAACTGGTGCCGCCATCGCCCACCTATCCACAAACGCTCTTCGCGCGGCTGGACACCAGCGGCAACGCCGTGTGGGCCCGTCAGCTGCAAGGCAACATCCACTTCGATTGCGTGGGCGACCTGGCCCTGGACCCGCAAGGCGGCGTGGTGGTGACCTGCGCCATCGCACAAACGCAGGACTACGACCCGGGCCCCAGCGAGACGATCCTGGCGCCGCTGCAGGCCAACGACGTCTTCACCGCGCAATACACCGCCAACGGCGATCTCCAATGGGTGCGCATGGTGAACAGTCCGGAGACCTTCGACACCTCCAACGGCGTGGCGGTGGACCCGCTGGGCAACGTGTTCATGACGGGCACCTTCTCGGATACGGCCGTGTTCTACCCGGGTCCATCCGAGCCGCTCTATTCGGATGCGGGCAGCACCATCTACACGGTGAAGTACGGCGTGGACATCACCACCGCGCTGCGCGAGACCCCGACCCACGCCGGCCTGCAACTCTACCCCAACCCGACGCGCGACCAGTTGACCATCACCGGTGCCTTCGAGCGCGGCGATGCGCTGCAGGTTTTGGATGCCGCAGGCCGCGAGCTGATGCGCCTCACCGCCCAGGAGCACGTGATGCAAATGTCCGTCCGCGACCTGCGGCCCGGCACCTACACGCTGCTTTGGACCGGGGTGAAGGGGAGGGGCAGTGCACGGTTTGTGGTGATGCGGTGAATGGTGTAGGCCGTGTGCATGGGGTTTTCCCTGAGGCAAGGGCGTCTGTGACAGGCATTGCGGTGGGTTGAAGGGGTGCGTGGTCGATC
This sequence comes from Flavobacteriales bacterium, assembly GCA_016787995.1. Classification (GTDB taxonomy): domain Bacteria; phylum Bacteroidota; class Bacteroidia; order Flavobacteriales_F; family PHOS-HE28; genus PHOS-HE28. The sequence goes on from JAEUTB010000103.1 coordinate 133,181, forward strand.
GGTGATGCCGATATTCGTTCATGCCCCGCGAATTGCCGAAACGCGCCACCATCCGATGGCAGGGATACGATTACGCCCAACAGGGTGCCTATTACCTGACGATATGCACCGATGACCGACGCCATTGGTTCGGACGCATCACGGATGGCGTTATGCATCCATCGGCGATAGGCCAATTGGCCCAGCAATGTTGGGATGCGATACCCGAACACATTCCGCATGTGGATGTAGGGGAATTTATTGTGATGCCGAACCATGTGCATGGGATCGTGGTGATACGGGAACGGTTGGTGCGGGCGGACGGTGCGGTGGTGGTTCCCGTAGGGGCCGATCATGATCGGCCCGGTATTGCACCCGATCATGATCGGCCCGGTATTGCACCCGATCATGATCGGCCCGGTACCGTACCGGACCACAACGCAACGCCACCAACCGGAACACCGGATGCCATTAATGACGGGCCGGACCATGGCACATCCACCACGCCCAACGCACAAATGCGGGCCGATCATGATCGGCCCCTACGCCCACGCGCCGACCCCGGCGCACGCCCACCCGCGACCGACGTGCCACCGAAACGCACCATGCCCGTTGTTCCCGTTGGTTCGTTGGGGCGCATTGTGCGGGCGTACAAATCTGCGGTTACGCGCATGGCGTACCGCGATGGGTTGTTGCCCCACGGCACACCCGTATGGCAACGCAATTATTGGGACCGCGTGATCCGCGATGTCGCCGAACACGAACGCATCGCGAAATACATCAGGGACAACCCGATGAATTGGCAACGCGACCGGTTCCGCACCACGGACCGGTAGGGGTCGACCATGGTCGACCCTGCATTTGCAACGCATGTAAACGAACCACCAATCGTCGACCCGGCATTTGCAACGCAGGCGTATGAACCGTGTGGGAACCAACGTGCCCGGACCGGATCAAAGGACAACGCCGCATTTCGCGTTAGGGACATCAGTGGAAAGCCCGCAGCCTTCTTAGGCGAGGACTTGCAACGAATGGCCCGACGGCGCTGCATTTGAGCGCCGGAACGCCCAAACGCACTACGTCTGCAACACCCCCATATTGAACTCCCGCGTCGCCGGGCTCTGGCTCGCCGCCTCGATCCCCATCGATATCCAAGTCCTCGTATCCAACGGATCAATAACCGCATCCAACCACAACCGGCTCGCCGCATAGTACGGGCTGATGGTCTCCTCGTACTTGCTGCGGATCCTGTTCAGCAGTTCGGCTTCCTTCTCTGGGGTGATCGTCTCGCCCTTGCCTTTCAGCGCGGCCACTTCGATCTGCAGCATCACCTTGCTGGCCTGCTCGCCGCCCATCACGGCCACCTGGGCGCTGGGCCAGCCCACGATCAGGCGCGGGTCGTAGGCCTTGCCGCACATGGCGTAGTTGCCGGCGCCGTAGCTGTTGCCGATGATGATGGTGAACTTGGGCACCACGCTGTTGCTCACGGCGTTCACCAGCTTGGCGCCGTCCTTGATGATGCCGCCGTGCTCGCTACGGCTGCCCACCATGAAGCCGGTGACGTCCTGCAAAAAGACCAGCGGGATGTTCTTCTGGTTGCAGTTGGCGATGAAGCGCGTGGCCTTGTCAGCGCTGTCGCTGTAGATGACGCCGCCGAACTGCATCTCGCCCTTCTTGCTCTTCACCACCTTGCGCTGGTTGGCCACGATGCCCACGGCCCAGCCGTCGATGCGCGCGTAGCAGGTGAGGATGCTCTGGCCGTAGCCCTCCTTGTACTCGGTGTACTCGCTGCCGTCGACCAGTCGCGCGATGACCTCGCGCATGTCGTAGGGCTTGGCGCGCTCGCTGGGGATGATGCCGTAGAGGTCCTTCGGCTCGCTCTTGGGCGCCGCCGGTTTCTCACGGCTGAAGCCCGCATCCTTCGGCTTGCCGAGCTTGTCCACGATGGCGCGGATCTTCTTCAGGCAATCCGCATCGTCCTTGCACTTGTAGTCGGTGACCCCGCTGATCTCGCTGTGTGTGGTGGCACCGCCGAGGGTCTCGTTGTCGATGTCCTCACCGATGGCAGCCTTTACCAGGTAGCTGCCCGCGAGGAAGATGCTGCCGGTCTTCTCCACGATGAGGGCCTCATCGCTCATGATGGGCAGGTAGGCGCCGCCAGCCACGCAGCTGCCCATCACCGCGGCGATCTGCGTGATGCCCATGGAGCTCATCACGGCGTTGTTGCGGAAGATCCGGCCGAAGTGCTCCTTGTCGGGGAAGATCTCGTCCTGCATGGGCAGGTACACGCCGGCGCTGTCCACCAGGTAGATGATGGGCAGGCGGTTCTCGATGGCGATCTCCTGCGCGCGCAGG
>JAEUTB010000104.1 GCA_016787995.1 Flavobacteriales bacterium
TGTTGCTTGAACTGCCTTGGGGCGAGTACAGCGATGACAAGTTCGATCTGAAGAACGCGCAGAAGATCCTGGATCGCGATCACTTCGGCCTCGACAAGGTGAAGGAGCGCATCATCGAGCACCTCGCCGTGCTGAAGTTGAAGAAGGACATGAAGGCGCCGATCGTGCTGCTCTACGGACCTCCCGGCGTGGGCAAGACCAGCTTGGGCAAGAGCATGGCCGAGGCGCTTGGGCGTAAGTACGTGCGCATGAGCCTCGGTGGCTTGCATGATGAGAGTGAGATCCGCGGTCACCGCCGCACCTACATCGGTGCCATGCCGGGGCGTCTCATCCAGAGCTTGAAGAAGGCAGGTACGAGCAACCCGCTCTTCGTGCTCGACGAGATCGACAAGGTGGGCAAGGACTTCCATGGCGATCCGGCCAGTGCGCTCCTGGAGGTGTTGGATCCGGAACAGAACAACGCCTTCCACGACAACTTCGTGGACATCGACTACGACCTCAGTCGTGTGATGTTCGTGGCCACCGCCAACTCGCTCAGCTCCATCCACCCTGCCTTGCGCGATCGCATGGAGATCATCGAGGTGAATGGTTACACGTTGGAGGAGAAGTTGGAGATCGCCAACCGCCACCTGCTGCCCAAACAGTTCACCGACAATGGCGTTAAACCCAAGCAGCTCAAACTCGCGCCGGGTCTGTTGGAGGCCATCATCGATCAATACACCGATGAGAGCGGCGTGCGGACCTTGGAGAAGCGCATCGCGAAGTTGGTGCGTTACCGCGCCAAGCAGATCGCGCTGAAGCAGAAGCACAACATCACCATCACCGCCGATGACCTCGTGCGCATCTATGGTCCCAGCCATGCACGCGACAAGTACCAGGGCAACGACGTGGCCGGTGTGGTCACTGGATTGGCGTGGACACCTACAGGCGGCGACATCCTCTTCATCGAGACCAGCATCACCAAGGGTGAAGGCAAACTCACCCTCACCGGTAACCTCGGCGACGTCATGAAGGAGAGCGCGGTGATCGCCTTGGAATACCTGAAGGCGCACAGCAACATCATCGGCCTCGATGCCGACGTGTTCAAGCGCTGGAACGTACACGTGCACGTGCCCGAGGGCGCAACACCGAAGGATGGACCGAGTGCGGGCATCACCATGCTCACCAGCATCGCCAGTGCCTTCACCCAACAAAAGGTGCGCAAGTTCGTGGCCATGACGGGCGAGATCACCCTGCGTGGACGTGTGTTGCCCGTGGGCGGCATCAAGGAGAAGATCCTGGCGGCCAAACGCGCCGGCATCAAGGAGATCATCCTCAGCGCCGACAACCGCAAGGACATCGAGGACATCGACACCCGCTACACCAAGGGCATGAAGTTCACCTACGTCACCGAGATGATCGAAGTGGTGAAGCACGCCCTGCTGAAGGAGAAGGTGGCCGACGCGCTGAAGGTGGCCTGACCCGCTGAAGGTAGCTGTCTCGCGCTGTGGTGAAGACCGACTGTGCGCCGTGGGTTAACTTCGGCGCATAGATACACGCCATGCGTCAACGATACGCAGCGCTTCCCGCGCTGGTCCTGAGCCTTTCCTTGTGCGCCCAAGTGAACATGCCTGCCACCACCCGGGTGGGATTGGATGAGTTGCGGTCCTTGGCAGCGCGGTACACCGACCCCGCGAAGTTGGTGGCCGAGACGCAGGGCTATCATCCTACCGCCCTCATCCATGGGCGGTGCATGGTAGGTTTCCTGGCCAAGGTCCTTCCATCCTTCGATGCGGTCGCATTCGTGGGTGACGGGATAATGATGGGCACACGCAAAGGTGACGTCCTTTCCTTCCGGGTGGATGCCGAACACCTCGATCGAGTGGCCGAACTGCCGGGCCTTTCCTTTGTAGAACTCGCCGGCAAGGTGAAGCCCAGCTTGGACCGGGTCCGTTATGCCACACGCACCGATAGTGTGCACCGGGGCATCGATCTGCCACAGAGCTACTCAGGCCGTGATGTGCTCATCGGCGTCACCGACTGGGGATTCGACTACCAGCACCCCACCTTCTACGATACGGCCATGGTCAACTACCGGGTGCGCGCCGCTTGGGACCATTACCGTCAAGCCGGCCCAGCACCAGCGGACTATACCTACGGCACCGAACTCACCACCCAAGCAGCGCTGTTGGCCGCCGCTTCGGACACCGTGAACATTTACAACAACGCCACGCACGGCACCCATGTCGCTGGTATAGCCGGTGGCGGTGGGGCTGGAAGTCAGTACCGAGGGATCGCCTACGATGCGCAGTTCCTGTTCTGCACCTTCCTCGTCGATGCTGCCGCGGTGATCGATGCGTTCCAATGGATGCAGGACATCGCCGAACAGGACGACAAGCGTCTGGTGATCAACATGAGCTGGGGCTTGCACCACATCGGCACGCTCGATGGCAATTCATTGATCAGTCAGGCCATCGATCAGTTCAGTTCCGAAGGCGTCGTGTTCGTCAACTCCGGCGGCAACAATGGCGATGTGAGCTTCCACTTGCGCAAGGACTTCATGGGCGATACGCTGCGGTCGCGCATCCAGTTCTACCCCTACGAGGACCATCCGAAGATGTGGGGGCAGAGCGTGAGCATGTGGGGTGAAGCGGGGAGCCCTTTCTCGGCCGCCCTATTGGTGACCAATACCAGCAACACCGTGTTGGCCGGTACGCCGTGGTACAACACAGCCACTCAGGCCACCTACCTCGATTCGTTCCTCGTGGTCGGTGCCGATACGGTCTACTTCAATCTCACAGCCGACGCGGCTCATCCGCAGAATGGCCGTCCGCATTTCCGCCTGCGGGCCAAGAACACCAATACCCAACTGCGGGTGGCCCTTCAGGCCACGGCACCAAGCGGTCGTGTGCATTGCTGGAATGTGACCGAGCTGACCAACGACGTGGGGAATTGGGGCCAGGCTTTTCTCGCCACCGGCGCCGGCTGGTCGCAAGGCGACAACCTCTATGGCATCAGCGAACCGGCTTGCACCAACAGCCTCATCAGTGTGGCGGCCTACTGGCCGGAGTTCATCCACCCCGTAACGGGTCAACCGGGCGGTGGCGCCATCGCACCGTTCTCCTCCCTCGGACCCACCTTGGATGAACGGGTCAAGCCGGATATCGCAGCGCCCGGCGTCAACATCGGTTCCAGTATGAGTTCTTACACCGACGAGGAGTTCACTTCCATCCTCAACGTCGACTTCCAAGGGCGGGCCTATCCCTTCGCTCGTCTTTCGGGCACCAGCATGTCATCCCCAGCGGTGGCGGGCATCGCAGCCCTCGTGCTGGAGGCGGACCCCACCTCGACGCCTCAGGAAGTGAAGGACGCGCTCATGCGTACAGCACGAACCGATACGTATACCGGTGTGATACCGGAAGGTGGAAGCACCATGTGGGGCATGGGCAAGGTGAACGCCTACCAAGCTGTTCGCGAGGTGCTATGGATGAATACCATCGTGGAACGCCAGGGAGGTGATCTTCGGATCTGGCCGAACCCCGCGACGAATGAAGTGAGCATCTCCGTTGGTGAGCAGCCCGGTGTGGTGCACGTGGTGGTGATGGATGTGACCGGGCGCGTGGTACATACGACGAGCAGCATGGCCGCCGGTCGTGTGACCTTGGACACCTCGCTGTGGGCATCGGGGCTCTACACGATCCAATGCCGCGCTGCGGATCGTATCCACACCGGTTCTGTCGTGAAGGACTGATCCGTGGGAAGTTCGCTGTCGGTCGGTCCAGCCATGCATCCACGCGATCTCTCGATCCACGATTTCACCTACGAACTGCCGGACGACCGCATCGCACGCCATCCCTTAGCCGAGCGCGATGCGAGTCGGACCTTGCTCTATCGCGATGGCACGATCGAGGATCGCCATTTCCGGGAACTACCGGACATACTGCCGGACAACGCCCTGTTGGTGTTGAATGATACCCGGGTGGTGCGGGCCCGGTTGCTCTTCCGCCGCGCTACCGGTGCGCTCCTCGAGTTCATGGTGCTCGATCCGGCGGAAGACCGCACCATGGAAGTGGCGCTATTGGACAAAGGACGATCGCGGTGGTGGTGCATGGTGGGCAACGCCAAGCGGTGGAAAGGAGAGGAGCTCATCTGCGAGCACGAAGGGCAGGTCCTCACGGCGCGACGGATCGACCACCGCGACGGAGAACACCTCATCGAATTCACCTGGCCCGGTGACGAGGTGTTCGTGGATAGGCTGGAACGGATGGGTACCGTACCGTTGCCGCCTTATATGCGACGCGAGGCCATGCCCGCCGACACGACGCGCTACAACACCGTATTCGCGGCTCACGACGGCTCCATCGCGGCCCCGACGGCGAGTTTACATTTCAGCGAAGCCGTGTTGAACGGCCTGGAACGTCGCGGCATCCGGACCACACGGATCACCTTGCACGTGGGTGCAGGG
>JAEUTB010000106.1 GCA_016787995.1 Flavobacteriales bacterium
GGCCACGGATCCGTTCCCGAGCACTACGGCCAGCAGCAGCAGTGCGGCTGCCATCGCGAACAATGCCATCGCTCGGCCCGGCAAACCACGCGCGAGCAGGGCCACGGCGATGTTCAATACGATGAGCAGACCCATGGGCCAGAGGTCCACCACGGCCACTGGACCTCTTGCATTCAAGATCATCAAGAGGATGAACATGCCGACCCCGGCAAGACACATCGAAACAAGCTTGCGGAAGAACGGAAGATCATTGTTCAGCGCGATGGCACCGATGAATCGGCCCGCCATGGCACCACCCCAATACAGACTGAGGTAGTGTTTGGCGGTGTCTTCCGGAAGTTCCATCACCGAAGGGAGGCGCAGGAATCCGATGATCAAGCTGCCGATGGCCACCTCGGCGCCTACGTAACAGAAGATCGCCACCATGCCCCACCGCAATTGCGGATGCCGCAGGGCGTTCGACCGTTCAGTGCGCACTGCAAGGGGCGGTTCGGGAAGGCGTGTCCGCCAGACCACCAAAGCGATGGCGACGAGGATGAGGGCCAAGCCGAGGTAGGGGATGCGGACAGCCGCCGTAGCATCCACCTGATCGAAGATCAACCAGCCGCCGATGAGCGGGGCCAGCGTGGTACCTAACGAGTTGAAGGCTTGCGCCAAGTTGAGGCGGCTGCTGGCACCTTCGGGAGCCCCGATGATCGCCACGAACGGATTCGCCGCGATCTGTAGCACTGTGAAACCCAGCCCCAGCACGAAAAGCGCCCCCAAGTGCGCCGCATAGCTGTGGATCAAGCTAGCGGGTGCGAAGAGCGCACACCCCACCGCCGAGATGGAAAGACCCAAGATGAGCCCACGCTTGTACCCGATGCGTTCGATGGGGTCGCCCGACGAGGTGGAGATGAGATAGTAGACCAACGAACCGATGAAATAAGCCCCGAAGAAGCAGAACTGCACTAGCAGGCTCTGGGCGTGGCTCAGTTGGAACAGATCCTTCCAGTGCGGCACCAGCACATCATTGAGCACAGTGATGAAGCCCCATAAGAAGAAGAGGGAAGTGAGCACCGCGAGCGCGAGACGCGAACCGGAGCCAGCGGTCCCCGTCTGGTCGGTGGTGGTTGAAAGCATGCTTCCACAAATATGGTCGTAAGCTTGCACCCGCGCCATGCACGATCGCCGCCAATTCATCAAGCTCGCCTCCATCGGCAGTGCAGCGCTCGCCATCGGCTGTGGTGCGGATGGATCGGTCGACCAAAAGCCCGCGCCCACCCGAACCGAAAAAAGCGAAGGGCCGCTCGTGCTCAGCACCTGGAGACACGGCGTGGCCGCCAACGCCAAAGCTTGGGAGGTCCTCCGCGCAGGAGGCAACGTATTGGACGCGGTGGAACAAGGTGTGGCCGTGGTGGAGAGCGATCTCACCAACCGCAGCGTAGGTCTGGGTGGAATGCCCGATCGCGATGGGCACGTGACCCTCGATGCGTGTATCCAGGATCACGAAGGAAGAGCAGGCGCTGTGGCTTTCGTACAGCGCTTCGAGCATCCGATCAGCATCGCCCGCGCGGTGATGGAGCGCACGCCGCATGTGATGCTCGTGGGCGCCGGTGCGGAGCGTTGGGCCCTGGAGAACGGCTTCGCCCCTCGTGATGTGGAGATCCCCGAGGTGCGTGCGAAGTGGCAAGAATGGTTGAAGCAAGGGCAGTACAAACCTGTGGTGAACATAGAGAACCACGACACCATCGGTATGATCGCCATGGATGCGCAGGGTCGGTTGGCGGGCAGTTGCACCACCAGCGGCATGGCCTTCAAGGTGCACGGACGGGTGGGGGACAGCCCCATCATCGGCGCTGGGCTTTTCGTGGATGGCGAAGCTGGAGCCGCCTGCGCCACCGGTGTGGGCGAATTGGTCATTCGCACGGCAGGAAGCCATACTGTTGTGGAACTCATGCGCCAAGGCATGCATCCTAACGCGGCGTGCAAAGAAGCGGTGCGGAGGATCATCAAGCAGAACCCCGACATGACCGACAAGCAGGTGGGCTTTCTCGCCATCCGCAAGGACGGAGTATACGGTGGTTTCAGTGTGTACAACGGATTCGAATATGCGTTGAACACCCCTGATCGTACCGAACTGGTCGAGACCGCCTTCGACCGGAAATGGGCATGAGGTCCTTGGATCCGGTATCCATCTCAGCCATCGGACCCGTGGGATCCTAACCCTCGTTCTAATACCTCAGCCGAGGCACTTGAACAGCCGGGGGATCTTGCGCCGGTGGATTTCGATCGTATCTTTGAAGTATGCGAACCAACCGGTTGTCCTCAGCCTTGGTCCTTTCAGCGCTCGTGGCGGCAGCGCCCCTGTCCGCCACCAACGGCCCCGCTGAGCGCGGTAAAGCCGCCGTGGCCGTGGAATGCCACCGCAGTTCCGGGCTCATCAACGTGAGCATCACCAACTACAGGAAGATCGGTAACGTGCACATCGAAGTGCGCGATAGCAAAGGTGCCTTGGTGTATGTGGAAGATGGCAAAGCCATGAGCGAAGAACTCGTACGCCGCTTCGACAAAGGCATGTTCCCGAAAGGGGCCGCCACCCTTACCGTGCAAGCGCGTGATCTCAACATCACGCAGGCCTTCACTATCGAGTAGGGCTACCAGCCTGCTGCCACGAGGCTCAACACTCCAGGGTCCTCCGCCAAGCTGCGGCTCTTGTCCGGCTGCACCAACGACTTGCTGCGTTTACCGGTAGCCTTCGCAGCTTCCGCGATCGCGATCTCACCCACCACGTTCGTGCTGCTCATGTTGCGCGAAAGCTCATCGGAAGTGACAACATGGGAGTCATAGAGCGGTACTGTCGCATTCGCTGAACCCGAGGTCGTCACCTGTGGCGCAGTGAACTGGAATTCGACCACTTCTGCCTCGAGGTCCTCAGCCGGCGGCATTGGCACCGCAACCGCGTCACGGGTCTCCATTTCCATTACCGGCTCCTCTGCCACCAGACCAGCGGCGCGCTCCACATCCAGCATCTGCAACTGTTCAACCGAAGAGTTCGTAGCTGCGGCCTCCTTCAGCTCCTCCGCAGGCTGCACGGTGGGTAGGTCTTCCAGCTTCACGCTGGGGGGCGGTGCGGGTGCACCTTCCTCCTGCTTCAGTTCGGCCACAGCGGCGGGCTGCCCGATACCATCGAATTGGCGCACGGCCACCACACCGGCCACGATCAACAAGGCCAATGAACCGAAAGCCAGAGCCGGCCGCCACAGCGGGTGCGCGGAGGCTTCCTTCGGAGCCAGCCAGAGCGAGATGCCGTTGAGCCAGATGCGCCATTGCGGCTGTTGCTGCGCGCGGAAAGCCGCGAGCACGTTGGCGCGCACGCGATCCTCGGGTACGATGGTGCCACGGTCGCGTTCATCGGGACGAACGTAATGTAGCAGCGCACGCATGCGCTCGTACTCATCGCGGCCGCTCATGTGGCGCAGCACGAAAGCGCGCTCGTCGGGGAGCAGCTCGTCGAAACCCCGCTCCGAGAGCAGGCTCTCGATGTCCTCAGGGTCGTATCGTTCGTGCCGTTCCATGGGGTACCAGGGCATTGGGGTCGAATTCTTTCATGCGTTCGGCCAGTTTCTT
>JAEUTB010000124.1 GCA_016787995.1 Flavobacteriales bacterium
CACGCCGCACTGGCCTAGCCCTGCATTGTCATGCCGTTGCCCACCGATCAACACGTCGTCGTAACCATCCGCATCCACATCACCCCCTCCGGTCACCACACTACCGAACCAAGCATTCACCTGCGTTCCAGCGATGGTCCAGGAAGCGGTCGAGGTCAACCCTGTGGAACTTCCGTGGTAAACGTGGACGGCGCCAACGTCATTCTCCAAGAACGCACCGACTACGATATCACTGTACCCATCGCCATTCACATCGCCGGCACTGGAGACTGAACCGCCAAAGCGGCCAGCCGCGGTGGCACCGGTCACCCGCCAGTGATAAGTCGCACCAAGGCCCGCTGGGGAACCCAGGTACACATACGCTCGCCCACGGAATCCGTCGTGCGCGTAACCACCGATGATCACATCCGAATAACCATCGCCATTCACGTCGCCTGCACCGGATACACTGTAGCCGAACTCCTCATCGGCCGCGGAACCTGTCGCCGACCAGTACGTGCTCAACAGACCAGCTGGTGATCCGAGATAGACTCTGGCTTGGTTCATTCCAGGAACTCCCACGATCACATCCGCGAATCCATCACCATTCACATCTCCCGCTTGGTCCACACTAGCGCCCATCCAAGCATTGGCCACATCGGGCTCCTGGCTCCACGCCGGCGCCGTTGGCACGGAGAGCACATCAGCACCTCCCTCGTGGACCCCGACACGACCCACCCCGCCTTGTTCAGGTGCTCCGAGCAACAGATCGCTTACCCCATCGCCATCCACATCACCACAGGTATGCACCGAAAAGCCCATCTGCGCATTCACCTGTGCGCCATTGTAGGTGCGATAGGCCGTCGTGAAATGTGATCCTGCCACTGCGCCACCGATGAACACCAAGGCCTGCCCACCATCCGTGAAGCCTCCATCGTGTAAGGGGGCACCCACCACCACATCGGCATAACCATCGGCATTCACATCACCGGCAAGCGATACCGAACTACCCAAGCGGGCGGAAACCTGGGTGCCGTTGAATATGGATGTGGCGGTGGCTTCTATGGCCGTAGCGCCGCCGCGGTACCCGTATGCCCGCCCTCGACCCGTGCTGTAACCAGGTGCCCCGACCAGTAGATCGCTGAAGCCATCGCCGTTCATATCCCCTGCTGAAGAGACGGCATGACCGAAATGTGCATTGGACGATGGGCCATCACGCGTAACGGAGAGCGAGAGCCCAGTGCCATTACCGTGGAACACCGTGATGCGCCCCCTGTCGGTGAGGGAGGCATCGAAGAACGGTTCGCCGATCACGATGTCGCTCCGCCCATCGCCGTTCAGGTCACCGGCGCCAGCCACACTGAAGCCGAACTGGGCATTATCCTGAGTGCCGCTTCTGGTCCACAGGGGAGTTGCCACCAGACCAGTGGCCAAGGCACCTCGGTAGCAGTAGACTTTACCTCGATCGGCACCCGATTCATTGGCCAAAGGCGCGCCCACGAGCACATCGCTGACCAGATCGTTGTTCACGTCTCCGGCCAAGGCCACACTGGTGCCAAAAGCACATCCTGCCTCTCCTCCCAATGCGCTCCAAGCGATCGAGAGTTGCAATCCAGTGGCCGAACCATGGTAAACGAACACCGCACCCTGGCCACTATACCCTGGTGCACCGATGATGACGTCACTATACCCATCACCATTCACATCGCCCGCTGTGGAAACACTATGACCAAAGCGTGCATTCGCCAAACCTCCGGTCATGGCCCATGCAGCACTGCCAAAAAGACCCGTCGCGGAACCATGGAACACCATCACACGGCCGGCATCCGTGTCAGCGCCATTGTCGTAGTCCGGCATACCTACGATGATGTCGCTATAGCCATCGCCGTTCACATCACCCGCCGTGGCGACACTCGCACCGAAACGCTCCCCCGGCTGCACGCCATCCAACACCACGTCCGCAAAAGTCGGCAATGGGGTTCCGATGCCCGCGAACAGCAGGAAGGGAACCCCTACGGCCACGATCGCACCTATCGTTCGGCGTGGAGCGCTGGAGAGACCGCTGAGGACCTTAGGGAACATGCCGTTCCAAAGTAGCGGTCGGTGATAGGCCATAGGGAACGGATGGGGTGTATCGTTAGGCCTGATCTGGATCAATGGTGGCTCCCCGGTGCGGATGAAAAAAGGTCTCAGCACCCCATCCGCACATGGCCAAGATCGACATTCTACCTTCGCTCCATGCACCTCCGCCTTTCCCAGGCACTGCGCCTCGTCGTAGTCGTCCTCACCCTTCACACCGCGCCCTTCACCCTTCACACCGCCGCCCAACGCCCTCCCGCCCAACCCCACGCCGCCGAGATCCTGCACCGCATGCAGAAGCTCAACGTCCTGGGCAGCGTGCTCTACATCGTGGCCCACCCCGACGATGAGAACACCCGCCTGATCGCCTGGCTGGCCAACGGCAAGAAGGTGCGCACCGGCAACCTCAGCCTTACGCGCGGCGATGGCGGACAGAACCTCATCGGTCCCGAACTGGGCGATGCGCTGGGCATCATCCGCACGCAGGAGTTGATGGAAGCGCGGCGCATCGATGGCGGCGAGCAGTTCTTCACCCGCGCGGTGGACTTCGGCTACAGCAAGAACGCCGCCGAGAGTTTTGAGAAATGGGGCAAGCAGGAAGTGCTGCGGGACGTGGTGCACGTGATACGCATGTTCCAACCCGATGTGATCATCACCCGCTTCGCGCCGGACCGCAGCGCGGGGCACGGCCATCACGAGGCCAGCGCCATCCTCGCCGAAGAGGCCTTCGACCTGGCCGGTGATCCCACCGCCTTTCCGGAGCAACTGGAACAAGGGCTGGAAGTATGGCAGCCGCGCCGCCTCTTCTTCAACGGCAGCACCTGGTGGAAGAAGGACCTGGCCGAGATCGCGAAGAGCGACCCCGATTGGTTCAGCGTGGACGTGGGCGGCTACGACCCGCTGCTGGGCCTGAGCTATACCGAGATCGCCGGGCGCAGCCGCAGCATGCACAAGAGCCAGGGCTTCGGCGCGGCGGAAACACGTGGGGAACAGCTGGAGTACCTGAAGCTGGTGAAGGGTGACCGGCCCAAGACGAAGGACATTTTCGAGGGGATCGATATGACGTGGAACAGGGTCGAACGCGCCGATATCCAAAGCAGTATCACGGAACTCATTGATACGTACGAGCCCATGGACCCGAGTGCTTCCATAGAGCGTCTGCTTGCCTTGAGGCCCTTGATCAGCAGTCGAACCTACAAAGTATACAACCAAAGTATTTCCATCAAAAAATGGAATCTCCAGGAATTGACAAAGTCGTGCTTGGGGTTCACGCTGGAGTTCTTGTTGGACGGACCGTACGACGTGGACCCCAAGAAGGAGGGTGAACTTGTGGTTCACAACCGCAGCCCAATACCCATCCTTTTACGAGAATGGTTGCCGGATACCATCCCACCGTTCGGAAGCAGGAGGGAAAAGAAAAGCTGGGAGAGCCCCGGAACAGGAAGTCGGGCGGTCAGCCCTTACTGGCTCAATAAACCTCATACCAACCTATATGACAGCGATCCGATATTGACGGGCCAACCCATCAATGGCGAATTCGGTGTAACGGATATCCACGTGGGTAGGGCAGCCACCATCCTTACAGTTAATTTCACAGGTATCTACAAATGGGTGGATCGCATCGATGGCGAACGAATTAGACCAGTATACCTCACCCCGGTCGCCTCGGTGATCCCGAAGAGCGATGTGCTTGTCACACGTGGAGGGCCGCAGTCCATTTCCGTGGACGTGGAAGCCTTGACGGACAGCTTGCGTGGCGAACTTACCGTCTCGGCACCCCCTGGCTGGGTCATCGCTGCGAATAGCTCCGGTTCCGTGAACATGGGCGTCACCATCAACAAGCGCAACGAGCGGAACAGCTTTACTGTGAGCGTTGACCCGACCGCACAAGCTCAACCGGGCAGCCTGAAATTCTCCTTCACCGGTCCCAAGGGCACCGCCGACCGTACACTGCACGAGATCGACTACCCGCACATCATGCCCCAGGTGTACTACACACCCGCCGAGGTGAAGCTGGTGCCACTGGATGTGAAGACTACCGCCAAGCGCGTGGGCTACGTGAAGGGCGCAGGCGATGAGGTGCCGCAGGCCTTGGAGCAGCTCGGTGTGGTTGTCGAGTACATTGAGCCTTCCACCGCGAAGCTGGATGAGTTGAAGAAGTACGACGCCATCGTCACCGGCATCCGCGCCTACAACGCCACCAAGGGCATGAAGGAGCTGCACCCGCTTCTGCTGCAATACGTGGAGGAAGGTGGTACGCTGATCGTGCAGTACAACACCACGCCGCGCTTCGCGGTCTCCGGTGTGGAGGACTTCCAGATCGATCCCAGCACGCTCGGCCCCCACCCCTTCAAGATCACCCGCGACCGTGTGACCGTGGAGGAGGCACCGCCCTCCTTCCTCGCGCCCGATCATCCGCTGCTCAACACGCCCAACAAGATCACGGCGACCGACTTCGACGGCTGGGTGCAGGAACGCGGCCTCTACTTCGCCGGTGATCTCGGCACGAACTACACCCCGCTCATTGCGTGGAACGACCCCGGCGAACAACCGCTCACCGGAGGCCTCATCACCTGCGACCATGGCAAGGGGCGCTTCATCTACACGGGCATCAGCTTCTTCCGCCAGTTGCCGGCGGGAGTGCCGGGAGCGTATCGGCTGTTCGCGAATCTGATATCACCTCGGGGTGGTAAGTGAATGAAGAAGAATGTAGATGTAGAATGTAGAAACTCAAACTGCTGGCGCGTGGAAAGGAAGTACGATCTCGAAGAGCGATGCTGTGTGTTCGCGGCAGCAGTGGTAAAGCACACCGATAACATGCCGAACACGCGCGCCGGAAATCACCTTGCCGGCC
>JAEUTB010000146.1 GCA_016787995.1 Flavobacteriales bacterium
GATGAAGCAGCTCACCGACAACCACTTCACGGCCATCGGCACCAAGCAGTTCTACGTGGACACGCGCCTGATCACCATGAAGGTGAAGGACGTGCTCTCGCGCAGCAACCCCATCGTGAAGGACAGCGCCACCGTGAGCGAGGCCCTCGTGGAGATGACCAAGCACGGCTTCGGCGCGGTGATGGTCGTTGATGGAAAAGGCAAGAACGTGGGTGTCTTCACCGACGGTGGCCTTCGCCGCGGCATCGAGAAGGAAGGCAACAAGTTCCTCGCCAAGAAGCTGAGCACGCTGAAGTTCAACGCACCCTTCACCATCAGCCCTGAGGCCCTGCTCGATGAGGCCCAGAAGGCCTTCAAGGAGCACAAGGTGGACACGCTGAGCGTGAGCGAGAACGGCAAGCAGCTCGGCATGCTCGACATCCAGGACCTGATGAAGGCCATCGCGGGTTGAGCCCACTTCGCCCGCGGACAGGGACTGATAATTTCGTTGACGATCATGATCGTCACACCTGGAGTTGGGATCGGACCTCTTCGTTTCGGAGATAGGCGAAGTGTGGTCAAACGGCATCTTGGAAACCCTGATGAGATCAAGCGTGTGCTTGATAGTGATGGGGATGTCCAATGGGTCTATAATGACAGGAAGCTGAGACTGACATTCTACTCGGAACATGATATGCGCCTTGGGTATGCGCGGTGCTCTCATCCAAATTTGAGCCTGTTTGGGAAGGATGTCATTGGAGCAACCATCAAGCAAGTCCTTGTCGTTCCTGAGCTAAGGGATATCCAGTTCGTTGCAGAGGAGTACGACATGTTCACATCGTACTTCAATGAGGACGCTTGGCTTTTGTTGAATGTTGAATACCAGTGCGTGAATGAGGTCGAGATAGGTGTGCCATTTAAGAATGACGAAGAGTATAATTGGCCAACGACAAAGACGTCGCGACGGATGAAGAAGAAAGCGTGACGATGAGCATCCTCAGACCATTCTCAGATAACGGCCTCCGCACCACCGCCCCGGAGCCTGAGCTCCTGCGCCGCCTGGCGCGCACCAAGGCCGTGCTCTTCGACTGGGACGGGGTGTTCAACGACGGCTTCAAGGATGCCGACGGAGGAAGCCCCTTCAGCGAGGTGGGCAGCATGGGTGTGAACCTACTGCGCTTCGCCCTATGGCTGCGGAACGGTTCCTTGCCCAAGGCCGCGGTGATCACCGGTCAGCACAATCCGTATGCGCAGCGTTTCGCCCAGCGCGAGCGGCTGCATGGCGTGTACATGGGCTTCACCAACAAGCCCGAGGCCTTCGATGCCTTCCTCGCAAAGCACGGGCTGCAGGCCGATGAGGTGGCCTTTTTCTTTGATGATGTGCTGGACCTGCCCGTGGCGTCGCGTTGCGGCCTGCGATTAATGATCGGCAGTCCGGTGACGGCCTGGCTCGTGGAGCAGGCGATCGCGCGCGGCGAGGTAGACATCGTCACCGCGAACAGTGGCGGCAACAATGGTCTTCGCGAAGCCACGGATGCGGTGATCGCCCTGCTGGCCAACGGCGCCGACGTGATCGACCACCGCGTGCGGTACTCCGAGATTTACCAGCGCTACCTGAGCGAGCGCCAATCGGTTGTGCTGGAGGTGGTGCGCAACTCGCGCTGATCAACGCATTTGGATCCGCGTGGTCAGCGGTTTCTCTCCTACGGTGATCGCTGCAAGTTTGAACGAAGGAGGCCCCATGTTCACCGGTGCATCGTTGCTGAATCCATAAGGTTCTTGCGGCCAACCGACCCAGGAGGTGTTCAGCTCCCCATCGTTATTGATGTCGTGGAGCACTTTCACAGCGTAGGTCCCGGGCTTCACTGTCCCGAAGGAGCAGCGCACGGTCCGCCCAATAGCAGGTACGCTAAGGGTCTCGCAGCCTTTCTCGGTTTCGTAGGATTCCTTGCTGGGGCAGAGGGCGAGACGGAGAGTGCCTCCGGCCTCGGGTTCGTTGAGGATGACCTCGACCGAAAGCGCAGATTGCGCCCAGGACCCGTAGAACGGGAATAGTGCGCACACGATGAATGAACAGCGAACAACATTACAAGAACAAAGCATCCACCAGGAGCGCCAGTTCAAGCTGCTTCCTGAACGCACGTCGTGGGACTTCGATGGCACCGAGCTGCTGGGTGAAGGCATTAATGTATTGCGTATCGAAAAGCACATGGCCTTTCGCCTGCAAATGTGCGACCAAAGCAAAGAACGCCGCCTTCCCCGCATTCGGCACCCGGCTGAACATGCTCTCGCCGAAGAAGGCTCCTTTCAGCGATACTCCATAGATCCCTCCCACCAATTCCCCGCCCTGCCAGGTCTCCATGGAGTGCGCGTAACCGGCGCTGTGCATATTCACGAAGGTGGCGATGATGCGCTCGTCTATCCAGGACTCATCGCGATCGGCGCATGCCCGGATCACGGCTTCGAACGCTTCGTTGCGTGTATGGGTGAACCCTGCCTTCCGGAAAGCACGCAACGCACGCGCATTGGGGCGCAGGTCGGCCAAAGGGAAAATAGCGCGTGGGTCGGGGTCGTGCCAGTAGAGCTCGCCATCATTATGGCACATGGGAAAGCGGCCTTCGCTGTAAGCGAGCACCAATTCCGCGATGGGAATGGTGGCCACGGGAGGAAGTCCGCTCACGGCGCTCGAACAATGTGCTGCTGCACCACAACGCCTCCTTGTTCCACAACCAATAGGTAGGTTCCAGGGGGAAGTCCCACCAACCGTTGGTCGTCCACCCGGAGAAGACCGCAATCAACTGCGTTCGAGCGCGTGAAGAGCACCACCCGTCCTTCAGCGTCGAAAAGCAACACATGGGTGGGTGCAGGTCGCAATTCCGCGGATCTGATGGTGAAATGGTCCACGAAGGGGGAAGGAAAAACGAGAGCTTGTGACGTAACTGGTTCGTCGATCCCGATGGTCATGGTAAGCCAGGCATGTGCGGCGCCGAAATCCGGTATGCCATAGCCCAACGAGTCGTTCGGATCGGAGAAGAGCGAGGCGCTCCGGCGCACGGCATCCATGATCTCGGTGGCGGTGCGCCCGGGGTGAAGCTGCCATAAACAAGCCACCAACCCGGCCAAGACGGGTGAGGCGAACGAGGTGCCATTGGCCGCCACCGCACTATCCTGTCCTACGTTGAGCACACGGGTGCCCCAACCCATCGCGCATACATCCGGTTTCACACGGCCATCGGCGCTTGGACCATGTGAACTGAAAGGCGCGTGGTTCTCCACATCGCCCACTGCACCCACGGTAAGCACATCGATGGCATCGGCCGGAGCGCTGATGTAGAACCAGCTGCTGCTGCCGCTGTTGCCTGCACTGTTCACCGGCACCATGCCTTTGCTCGAAGCGATGTTCGCCGCGATGCTGATCCGGAGGGTCAACCCATCGAGCTGCTCGTAGGTATGATCCATGGTGCTGTCATCGAAGGTGGTGTAGCCAAGTGATGTGTTCAGCACATCGCAACCCAAGCTATCTGCCAGTTCAGCACCGGCGATCCAATGGTCCTCTTCCACGGGATACTCCGTGGCCACCTCTTCGGTCCGCAGCAGCACATAATCCGCCTCGGGCGCCGTACCGATCAATTGGCTGTCCAGCCGCGCCGCCATGCACGAAAGCACAGCGCGACCGTGCCAATGATCAGCGTACACATCGCCGTCATGCGTCACCAGGTCACGGGTGGCTACGATCCCTCCTCGCTGCCGAACAGCCTCGAAGGCCATGGACACATCAACGCCTTCGAAGCCTGAATCAAGCACCCCGATGAGCATGCCCTGCCCTTGGGCGCCGATACCATGGAGTGCTTGCCCGTTCAACATGCTGATCTGGAGGAAGGACGAGCCATAGAGCGCTTCATCCACATCCCGCGCTGTGGCGGCCAGGGGCGCACGGAACTTGTCGGGGGTCGGACGCAGGCTTTCCCCACCGCCGGACACGTTGACCGTGGCCACGAAGGGCAACGCCTGCACCGCGGCCAGCGCATCGCCGCTTTCCACACGCACGGTAACCCCATTGAACCATTTGCTTCGGTTCAGTACCGCTACGCCAGGTAGTCCTTCTACTGCCGCCACATAGGCCGGATCCACAGGAAGATCCAGTTCATCATAGGCGATGTTCTGTGCCGCACGGCGTTGGATGGCCCGTGCGGAAAGGAAGGCTTCAGGTTGAGAGAGAGAGTACGGAGTGGAGGACTTATCGGTGAAGGCGACCCAGTAGGTATCAGGAGCGGTTTGTCCGTGGGCACCTGTGGCGAAGGCCAGTACCGAAGCAACGACCAAAGCCGTACCCAGCGATCCAAGAAGGCACTTACTCTTCTCCATAAGCTACTGCGGTCATCCGGAGGCGCCAACCCTTCACCTCGATGACCGTGGTATTGGTCAATGGATCGATACGGGTCTGCGTATTGGTCTCCTCCTGATATTTCTCCACCATACCCACACCGTGCGCGTAGCGCTCCTCGAAATTCCGTTTCTCCACGAAGTTGGGCGGTACGGTGTTCTTCACCAGCAGGGTGCGCTCGAAGGAAAGAGCGGTATTGCTCCAAGGCGCATCCACCTCGGCATATTCCACTTCCAATTCATCGTCCTCCTCGGGATCGTCCACCGCGGACGTACCCAAGGCATTGATATCCCAACGCCGATCGAGACGGACCGGGAAGGTGAGTTTCAACTTGCGATAGTTCTCCTCCGACCGTTCAGCTGCATAGGCATTCGCGGTCGAGTTCCAAACATCACGGATCACCCATTCACCGGCTTCATCCTTCACGAACCGGTGGATCCGCTGGCAGGCGCGGCCTTCCAGGTCGGTGTATTGTTCAACGATGCGCTCCAGCAGCCGATAGCTCACACTATCCAGCACATTGCTGCGGTCGTCGCGCCAGAGCGAATCCACTTGATATTCCACCCAGGTACCGGTGGCCGTGGGGAAGTACCCGAAGCCAAGGTCGGGTTCAGTAGCCGACTCCTCCTTCTTACAGGAACTGAGCAGCGCTGCGCTCATGAATGTGGCGAGGATGAGCTTGGTTTCCATGGTCTTCAGCGTTCGCGATCGATGAAGCCGCCACCGATCACATCATTACCCGCATAGAAGACGGCACTCTGCCCCGGTGCGATGCCTGCCACGGGCGCATGGAAATCAACTTTCACACGTTCATCGCCCACAGAAGTGCGAACGAGGCTGAGCGTGCTGGGGGTGCCTTTGTCCTTGTAGCGGATCTTGGTCACGGCTTCGAGTTCCCCGTTCAACGAATCGACCGATTGGAAGTTCGGACGGCGCACCCACATGGTGGTCTTCTGCAGGTCATCCTTACGACCGAGCACCACGGTATTGGTTTCCGGCCGGATATCCGTCACATAAAGGGGTTCGCCCGTGGCGATGCCCAGGCCTTTGCGCTGGCCGATGGTGAAGAAGGGGTAGCCATCGTGTTCACCGAGCACCTCCCCACCCACACTGACCAATTGGCCATGAGCGAGTTTGGCGGTCGCCTCGGGCTCCTTCCGTTTCAAGAATCCGCGGTAGTCGTTATCCGGGATGAAACAGATCTCGTAGCTCTCGCTCTTGCTGGCCAGTTCGGGGAATCCGCTGTCCAAGGCCCTCTTGCGGATGTCGCTCTTATGGAAGCCTCCGATGGGAAAACGGGTGCGAGCCAGGTTCTTCTGCTCCAGCCCCCATAACACGTAGCTCTGGTCTTTCCCGGGATCGAGGCCTTTGCTCACCACCCAACGACCGGTCTCGGGGACCTGCCGCACTTGGGCGTAATGGCCTGTGGCGATCAGCTCACAGTCCATCATGTCGGCCCGTTTCAGCAGCGCCTCCCATTTTATGAAGGTGTTGCATAGCACACAGGGGTTCGGGGTCCGACCCGCCATGTACTCGCTGGTGAAATTGCCGATGATGGCATCACCGAACTCCTCGCGGATATCGATGATCATGTGGTGGAAGCCACGGCTCACGGCCATGGTACGCGCATCGTTGATGCTATCCAGGTCGCAACACCCGGTGATGCGTTTGCCCCCACTGGCATCGGCATAGTCCCAGGTCTTCATGGTCACACCGACCACCTCATAACCCTCCTCATGCAGCATCAAAGCGGTCACGGAGCTATCCACCCCGCCGCTCATGGCCACCAGTATCCTTCCGTGCTTGCTCACTTTTCGTTCCTTGTTCCTATCGGTCCACTTCCAAGCATCGCGCACCAGACCTGTTGTACTGGACTGCCTGATACGGGCTCGATGCTATTGTCCTCCCTTTCCACCCCGCACCAGAATCCACTGTCCACCGTCAACTGGACCACTGTCCACAGTCCCACTGTCCACTACCTCACTGTTCCACCCCTGCGACATACCGGGTCACCTTCACCACCTTCCCTTTCTCATCATACTCCTTGACCTCTCCTTCCAAAAGATCGTTCACGAAGTTGCCCTCCTTCTTCTTGGTCTGGCCCTTCAATACGCGCTCCATATCGCCGGGAGTCCCTAATACCGGGTCAGCTTCCAAGGCGCGCATTTCCCAACGGCCGTTGTTGTGATACTCGGCGAAAGGCCCCTCGCGCTTGCCCTTCTTGTAGGTCACTTCAGACATCAACTGCTCATCGTCGTAGTACTCCTTGAAGGTCCCATTCTCCTTGCGTTCCTTGATCAGCTTGCCCCTTTCGTAAAGGGCCTGCAGCTGTAGGGAACCATCCGGGTTGAAATAGAGCCATGTCCCATCGCGGTCGCCATTCACCACATTCCCCTCGATCTCCTTTTTACCATCCTGGTAGTAGAAGACCATCTTTCCTTCCGCTTCACCATTGAGGTAGGTGGCTTCCGACTTCAACTTTCCGTTGGCGAACCAGCTCGTGTGAGTACCGTTGAGCACGCCTGCCTTGCGGTTCTCCTTTTCGGCCACGCTGCCATCGGGGTAATAGGTCACCTGTTCACCGTTGAGTTGGCCGGCTGTGAAACGTTCCACCTTGCGGAGTTTTCCATCGGGGCCATAATAGTTCCACAGGCTATCCTTCTCCTGTCCCACATATTTACCGGCGGCCATCAGGGTACCGTTCGGATGGAAATGGCGAGCCCGGCTGATCCGCCCATCACCGGCGTGCTCCTGTAAGGTGGTGAGCTTGCCCTCTTCGTCGTAATGTTTGAAAGTGCCCACCGGCTTGTCATCCTTGAACTGCCCGAGGTAGCGGGTCTTCCCGTTCGGCCAGGTCTTGCTCCAGGCGCCTTGCTTCCGGCCCTTGGCGTCAGTCCCGTTCAAGCTAGAGGCCTCGGGCGGCTGGGCCAGCGACGACAAGGCGAAAGACAAGGCCAGAAGGGCGATGAGCGTTCTTATCCACATGGATGCGACAAAGGTAGCCACGCGGGGTCCAAGCACCGTGCCGAAGGATAACGCGAACGGGCGTGCACTTAGCTTCTACCTTTGGCGCATATCCACAACCCATGAAGTTCTTCATCGACACCGCCAGCTTGGCACAGATCAAAGAAGCCCAGGAGTTGGGCGTGCTCGACGGCGTGACCACCAACCCCAGCCTGATGGCCAAGGAAGGCATCAGCGGCACCGATGCGGTGATGAAGCACTATGTCTCCATCTGCAACATCGTGGAGGGCGACGTGAGCGCGGAGGTGATCGCCACGGACTATGCGGGTATGGTGCGCGAAGGCGAGGACCTCGCCGCATTGCACCCGCGCATCGTGGTGAAACTGCCCATGACACGCGACGGGGTTAAGGCCATCAAGTACTTCACCTCCAAGGGAATAAAGACGAACTGCACGCTGGTCTTCAGCGCAGGACAGGCCTTGCTGGCAGCCAAGGCGGGTGCCACTTATGTGTCACCTTTCGTCGGTCGTTTGGATGATGTGAGCACCGATGGCGTCCAGTTGATCGATCAGATCCGCACGATCTACGACAACTACGGCTACGGCACGGAGATCCTGGCCGCGAGCATCCGGCATCCGATGCACATCATCCAGTGCGCCGAGGTGGGCGCCGATGTGGCCACCTGCCCTCTCAGCGCCATCACAGCCCTCTTCGACCACCCGCTCACCACCATCGGTTTGGAGAAGTTCCTGGCCGACCACAAGAAGGCCGCCGCCAGCGCGAAGGTTTGATCGGCCATGCTGCTCTCCATCCACCCCAAGGACCCGGAACCGCGGAAGATCCGGACCGTGGTGGAAGCCTTGTTGAATGGGGGCGTGGTGGTGTGCCCGACCGATACCGTTTACGCGTTCGTTTGCAGCAGCCAGAGCGCCCGTGCGATCGAAGCCGTCACCCGGCTGAAAGGAGTTAAAGCACAAAAGGCGGATCTATCACTCATCTGCCAAGACCTGAGCCAGTTAAGCACGTACGCCAAGGCGATCGATACGGCCTCGTTCCGCATCATGAAAAAGGCACTACCCGGACCTTACACCTTCATCGTACCGGCCAGTAACGAGATACCGAAATTGTTCAAGAACAACCGACGGACCGTGGGTATCCGTGTACCGAACCACCCGATCCCGCAGGCCTTGGTCAAAGAGCTTGGGCACGCCTTGGTGGTCACAAGCGTACACGACCCCGACAAGGTGGTGGACTACACCACTGATCCCGAACGGATCCACGAACACATTGGTCATCAGGTGGATATGGTGATCGACGGGGGTATCGGCGGGCTTCTGGGCTCCACCGTGATCGACCTTTCCAACGGGGAACCCATGGTGCTTCGCGAGGGCAAAGGCGAGGTAGTAGGCCTGGTCTAAGGCCGTCGAAGTCGCGACCAAGCCTTCGGCATGTACTGCACCAGGTCGCTCGCACGCATCGCATCCACACCGAGATCAGCGGCGGCAAAGTCACCGGATAGGCCATGCACGTAGTTAGATAATATACTGGCTTCCAATGGATCATACCCCTGTGCTAAAAGTCCTACGAGAAGCCCTGTAAGCACATCTCCGGTACCGCCCTTAGCCATGCCGGAGTTCCCCGTGGAATTGAAATACACCCTTCCATCGGAAGAGCATACTGCAGTGTAAGCCCCTTTCAGGACTACGGTACAACCGACTTCTTGAGCAAAGGCCTTGGATCGGCACAAACGATCATAACTACTTGACGATGAACAACCAAGTAACCGGTCCATTTCCTTCGGATGAGGCGTGAGCACCGTGCTGGAGGAGAGTCGATCCAGCAGGTCGCGTTCTTGAGCAAGTAGGGATAGAGCATCCGCATCGAGAACAAGGGGGCCGTTCCACCTCCCAAGCAGCTCCTTCAGCACCTCCTTCGGGCCTTTGGCCACCCCAACCCCCGGCCCAAAAGCAACCGCTGTGTACCGTTCAAGATCAGGAAGTTGACCGATGTGATCCCTATTCGCATCCACGGAGGTCATGACATCCGGCATCGCCGCCCCGATCTGCTGGATGGTATTCTCCACGCCATGCACCGTGAGCAACCCAACGCCGCTGCGAGCACAACCCGTGGCCGCCAGCACACCGGCACCATGACATCCGGCCCCTCCCGCGATGACCAGCGAGTGCCCATAAGAACCCTTATGGGTGAACCGGCCTCTGGGCTTCAGAGCTCGCCGGATATCCGCCCCTTCCACCCAGTCCCCGATCCGTTGTGTCGACTCCAACATCTTCGCATCCAGGCCGATAGGTCTCATGAACCAAGTTCCGGCCGCAGTTCCGGTCTCGGGAAGGATGAGCGCTAACCGGGGCACTTGGAACGTGACCGTGTGGTGGGCCTGGATCGTCGGTCCTGCTCCAAGTCCTTCAGCGGGGTCCATCGTTCCTGAAGGCACATCGATCGCGACCACGGGACGTCCGCTGGAATTCACTCGAGCGAATAGACCCGCAAGCGCGCCATGGACAGGACGGGTTATGCCCGAGCCTAAGATTGCATCTATAATAACTTCATTATCATTAAATTGAATATTATAAGGTGAAGTTGTTAAAGGATCAACATGGATGTTTCGCGGAAGTCGATCGAAGCGTTCGGCAACGACTCCGGACACGCCCTCTTGGTGGTCAATGGTAATGACGCGCACCCGCCGGCCTCGCGCATGGAGGTGGGAAGCCACCACCAGACCATCTCCACCATTGTGCCCTCGTCCCGCCAAAATGACATAGGACGGATGCTCCCCCAGGAGGCCGAGTCCCTCCAATTCAAGGAGCACGTCGGTGACCGCTCGGCCCGCCCGCTCCATGAGTTCTTCGACTGTAACGCCCGCAGCGATAGTCGCCTCCTCCACGGATCGGACCTGCTGGTTGGAAAGTACCGGGATCATGTGTGACCTGCTGGAACTGGATCGTCGAAACTACACTTACGCCGAGGGGAGAACGAAGGGAAAGCAGCACGGAAGTGCGCACCTACGCGAAAAAAAGTAGGAACCGAGTGCGGAACAATGCGGAAAGACAGCCAACAACCGCTCAGCCCTAACTACTTTCGTGGCCTCTCCCGGTCAACGATCACGACGAAGAACCACAAACCACTATCAACATGAAAGTAGCGCTACCATTCGCATTGGCGAGTGTGCTGGTCCCTTGCCTCGCCATTGCGCAGGAAGGAGGACCGAACTTGGTGAACAACGGGGGTTTCGAATCCCGGACCCCGGAGGTGAAGACTTGGGACCAATTGGACCAGGCTTCGGGATGGAGCAACGCCAATGGCGGCTCTGCAGACGTTTTCAGCAAGATGGGCACAGCGAAGAATGTCGGTATCCCTGACAATGATCTGGGCTCGAGCGCCGCGCAAGAAGGCGAGAGCTACGCCGGTTTCGTGGCGTGGAAGGATGATATGCGTCCGAACTTCAAGCGTTTGGGGAATGGCCGCGACGAGAAGCCCTTCAAAGCTGCTTGGAACCAGTACAGCGAGTATATCCAGACGGCCATCAGTGCACCGTTGACACCGGGCCAGAAGTACGACATTTCTTTCTGGGTGAAACTGGCCGACAAGAGCGACCGCGCCGTTAACGGCATCGGTGCCTACTGCTCGCCGACCCAATTGGCCTACAACCACCGCCACCACCTGGCCGAATTGGCCGATGTGAAGAGCGATGCGGTGTTGGACAACAAGAAGGACTGGGTAGAGGTGAAGGGAACCTTCGTTGCTGATGGCGACGAGAAGTTCCTCGTGATCGGTGCTTTTGGCCCGAACATGGAGAAGAAGAGCGTGATCAAAGGCGCGGACAACCAGCGTGCGTACTACTATATCGACGGTATCACCTTGCGCCTGCGTCCCGAGGACGACCGTGACAAGGACGGTGTACCCGATAAGGAGGACAGCTGCCCGGATGAGGCGGGTGTGAAGGCGCTTGGTGGTTGCCCAGACCGCGATAGCGATGGCGTGGCCGACAAGATGGATGCTTGCCCTGACTTGGCTGGTCCTGTGAATAACCAGGGCTGCCCGGACAGCGACGGTGACGGTATCGCCGACAACGTGGATAAGTGCCCGAAAGTGGCTGGCGTGCCCGAGATGAAGGGCTGCCCTGCCATCAAGGAAGAGACCAAGAAGCTCTTCGAGAAGGCCCTCACCGGCATCCAATTCGAGACCGGCAGCGCCGTGATCAAGAAAACGAGCTTCCCCATCTTGGATCAGGTGGTGGCCGTGATGAACGAGAATCCCGAGTACAACCTGGAGATCCATGGCCACACCGACAGCCAAGGTGATGATGCCAAGAACCTGAAACTCAGTGATGATCGGGCGGCTTCTGTGAAGAAGTACCTGACGGACAAAGGTGTTGGTGCTGCTCGTCTGCGCTCGGAAGGTCATGGTGAGACCATGCCTGTGGCCGATAACAAGACCAGCGCCGGTCGTGCCAAGAACCGCCGTGTGGAGTTCAAGGTGATGTTCTGGGAGTGACCTGATCGGTCAACTCATCATTAGAAGGGGCTGCCTCGCAAAGGCAGCCCCTTCTGCTTTCTGGATGGTGAAGGGTCGCTCGCCCTGCAAAGCGCCAGTGCGAGCGGTGGTAGTGCAAAGCAAGGTTCAGGTATTACCAGCTCGTCCATGGCAGCCCCAGGCACGATATTCTGGCCCCTTCCTTCCAATGGTCGTTTGAACGGCTTATGCGATCCGTCTTCACCCATTCACGCTGCGGAGCACTGCCAGAGCATTCCACAGAAGGATACGCTGCACATACACTGATGGAAGTCGATACCGAAGAAAAGGTTGATCGCCACCAGGACTTCACGGTCCGAGTTCTTTGCGACCAAAGCCAAGGCCTTACGACCAACTTGTTATCCAGCGCTCCAGTCCAGCACATTGATATTGGTAGCAATAGGGCATCGGACCTGTACCCTTAGTGACCATCAGAACGGTTGAAAAGGGATGCGTCACACCGAAAACGCCTGAACGGGCAGCCCAGTCGCGGATCGATCTGGATCGAAGGAAGCGCTCCTGCACACTGATGCGGTCGGGTGCGCCTCGGTCGACCAAGGTTTGCGTCCATCGAACTGAAAAGGCCGATGAACAACTACCCGGCCGAACAATGCAGTCAGGTTGGTATAAAAAGCGAATGGGCCGCCCGAAGGCGGCCCATTCCATTAGGGACGAACTACTTACTGGAAGTAGAAGTTCACACCGATACGAGCACCGCTCACGCCGGTGTCGATGCCGAAGCCGTTACGCTTGGTACCACCCTCCTCGGTCACGCTCTGCACAGAGCCGGTGTTCGGGGTAGAGGTAGAAGGCACCCAGTATTCGGTGGTGGTCTCCGTGTAGCCTTCGCTGCTCAGAGCGAGACCCCAGGTGTACTCACCGCTGAGGGACAGTTTCGGAGCTGCGAACCACTCCACGCCCACGAAGCCGTTCAAACCAACAGCGAACAAGCTACCCTGCTTGGATTCGGTAACACGCTGACCTTGGTTGTCGTTGCTGAGTGCGTTGCCGTACTCGTTGGTGGTTTTGCCGCTGCCGAGACCGATGTTCAGTTCGCCACCGTACACACCTACCACGCGGGTGCTACCAACACGCTTCTCCAGACCAGCGCCCAATTGCACGGCCATGAAGTTCGTCTTGGTCACGTCCTCCACTTGGGGGATCGGGTTCGGGAAGGTGGGCAGAGGGTTCGGAAGGGGAGCGATGTCCACCAGGTCGGTGGTCTTGCTGCTGCCGAATCCGATGCGCACGCGACCACGGTAAGCCGTGTTGGCGTCGATCAACTTCTTACCACCGATCACCACTTGGGAACCGTTGGTGCTCGTGCTGCTGAAGAAATTGTTCAAGCTCACACCACCGTTGTTGGTGTTGCCGTTGAACAGGTTACCAGCGTAGTTCAACAGGGGAGTAGCGTCAAAAGTCAATCCCCAGTCACCGCTCTGGCTGAGCCAGTTTTCGCCGCGGTTGCTGGTGATCTCCCCCGTTTGGGCGGAGGCCGTCATGGCAGCGACCATGGCTGCCGAGAACAGTACATGCTTCTTCAT
>JAEUTB010000008.1 GCA_016787995.1 Flavobacteriales bacterium
GGGCGCGCTCACTCCCCTCGGGAACACCCTCAAGGAGTACTGGGAGGGCCTGGTGAGCGGCCGTAGCGGAGCTGCGCCCATAACCCGCTTCGACGCCAGCAAGTTCAAAACGCGGTTCGCCTGCGAGGTGAAAGGCTTCAACCCTGAAGACTTCATCGACCGTAAGGAGGCCCGCAAGATGGACCCCTACACCCAGTTCGCCGTTGTTTGCGCCGATGAGGCCATCAAGGATAGCGGATTGGTGTTGGACAAAGTGGATCGAGAGCGCATCGGGGCCATCTGGGGAAGCGGGATAGGAGGGCTGAAGACCTTCCAGGACGAGTGCATCGCCTTCGGCAAGGGAGACGGTACGCCTCGCTTCAATCCTTTCTTCATCCCGAAGATGATCGCGGACAGCGCCGCAGGTCTGATCACCATGCGTCACGGTCTTCATGGCCCCAGCTACGTGACGGCCAGCGCCTGTGCCAGCGGCAACAATGCCATGATCGATGCCTTCAACTACATCCGCTTGGGCACCTGTGTGGCCGTGGTGACGGGTGGCAGTGAGGCGGCGATCTACGAAGCAGGGGTGGGGGGGTTCAATGCGCTCCACGCCATGAGCACGCGCAATGATGATCCGGCGACCGCTTCGCGACCCTACGACAAGGACCGCGATGGATTCGTGCTCGGGGAAGGAGGTGCAGCCATCATCCTGGAGGACTTGGAACACGCCCTGGCGCGCGGGGCGAAGATCTATTGCGAAGTGGTTGGTGGTGGCATGAGCAGTGATGCATACCACATCACGGCGCCCCATCCGGAGGGCTTGGGCGCCGAACTGTGCATGAAGCACGCGCTGCGCGATGCGGGTCTCGCACCGACCGACATCGACTACATCAATACGCACGGCACCAGCACGCCAATCGGCGACCCACAGGAGGTGAAGGCCATCCAGCGCTTGTTCGGCGACCATGCGTACAAGCTGAACATCAGCGCCACCAAGAGCATGACCGGGCACCTGCTCGGTGGAGCCGGTGCTGTGGAAGGTGTGGCCGCTATCATGGCCGTGCACGAGGACATCGTCCCTCCCACGATCAATCACTTCACGGACGATCCCGAGATCGATCCCCAGTTGAACTTCACGTTCAACACTGCCCAGAAACGTACGGTGAACGCCGCCATGAGCAACACCTTCGGGTTCGGCGGGCACAACACAGCGGTGATCTTCCGCAAGTACCGGTAGTACGCCAGCGTGATCCGAAGTCTGTTCAACCGCGCGCGCACGCCCGAAGAACGCCGGGTGCGTGCGTGGTGTAGGGAAATGCTGGGAGTGACCCCCGGCAACCTTGCCCTTTACCGCCAAGCCCTGCGCCATGTGAGCGCGGTGGCGGAGGATCGACCCGACCTGCCTGACAACGAGCGACTCGAGTTCCTCGGCG
The DNA here is from genome assembly GCA_016787995.1 of Flavobacteriales bacterium. GTDB lineage: Bacteria > Bacteroidota > Bacteroidia > Flavobacteriales_F > PHOS-HE28 > PHOS-HE28. Next base: position 1,416 of record JAEUTB010000008.1, read on the forward strand.
ATGCCATCCTCGACGCCATCATCGGCGATCTATTGTTCGGCACCTACCCGGATAAGGGAGAAGGCTTCCTCACCCGTATGCGGAGCAAATTGGTGAGCCGTCAGCAGCTCAACACCCTGGCCAAGAAGATCCAGATCGAACGCGTGTTGGAGAGCAATGTGGCGCGTTCGCAGGAATCCTCCGTCCCGGGCAATGCCCTGGAGGCCATGATCGGTGCGCTTTTCCTTGATCGAGGCTTCGACCGTACGCGCAAGGTGGTGGTGCGGTTGCTGCACACGCACTTCGATCTGAAGGAGATCGAGAAGGAGGATCGCGATGGCAAGAGCCGGCTCTTGGAATGGGGCCAAAAGCGCCGCAAGAAGGTGGAGTTCGTGATCCGGGAAGAAGGGGGGAACGGCCGAGGGAAGCACTACGTGGCCGAAGTGCGGATCAATGGTGATGTGCGTGGCACCGGACAAGGGGCCAGCAAGAAGGTGGCCGAGCAGGATGCCGCACAAAGTGCGTTCCGCAGCATGCGGTCGCGGAAGCCGCAGCCCAAGCCCGAGCCACCGCGCACCACACCGCCGACCGAGCACGCGCCTTCGATGCATGCCAGGCGCCGTTCAGGCGGTGCGCCACGCCGCGACTGATCCTTCAACGATCACCGTTGAAACACACGATGCCTTAACGGAGGATCGCCTGTGCGCATGGCTACCTTTGAGCGTTCCCGGCTGCGGTATCCACCCTAGCCTTACGACCACGAATGGCCAAGCTGAAACTCGACATGGAGCCCGATCCCGATGTCACCGTGATCGGGATCAGCAGCCATGTGAACGATTACAGGCTTTGCTGGTCCATCAATCGGAGCACGGGATTGGAACTCACGCGCCGTCGCTCGGACATCACCGACCTTGCGCATGGGGTAACGGCCAGCTTTTCCGTTTACGATCATGTGGACGAGCGGACACAGGCCCGATGCACCCTTGTGAACAATCACAGTGGCGATGGCATTCTGTTGAAGGATCAACGACAGGCCGACTACTTCCTCGTGGTGGACAATGAGCTCGCTGAACGCGCACCGGATCTTTTTGACCGCGTGCGCACCGCCGAGTTCGTGCTCACTGCCTTCCAACTACCCTACGAACAACTGCGGGCAGGACACAAACTCCTGCTA
>JAEUTB010000200.1 GCA_016787995.1 Flavobacteriales bacterium
CCTGTTGGATTATTCACCAATGGAGATACTCACGAACGACCAGTACTTAGCCTGTGATCGTGACAGTGTCGATCTGGATGCGCTTGTCACGGGTGGGCTCGGTAATGTGCACATCGCCTGGCCGAATGGGAACGATGGTACCACGACCACCGTTCCTGCCATCGACGACGCGACCTACACCGTGCGCGCAACGGACGAATGTCCAAAAGAAGTGACCGCTGATGTCCAGGTGTTCTCCGGGTGTGGCCTCAGCATACCCAATATCATCACCCCGAACAACGATGGTTTCAATGATGCGTGGGTAATAGACGGATTGCAGCGTACCACTCACACCGTGACCGTGTTCAATCGCTGGGGGCAGATCGTGTTCGAGTCGACCAACTATGCCAACAACTGGCGTGCAGTAGGCCTAGCCGATGGTACCTACTTCTACGAGGTCCTCAGCGATCGTGAGGAAAAGCCCGCAAAAGGAACACTGACCATACTTGGCAACGCTCAGCGCTGATCCAACGCCCTCCAACAGGACCATGGGAACCTCGAACCCTGTGACACCGATGATATTGAAATGCCGCACACCTGACCGTTCGAGCGCGCATATCCTCGGAACAACTCCAACGTTCCACCCCGTCCAACGGACCTCTGCCTGAACACCCGGATACATTGCCTCGCACTCTGGATCGCGACCAACCCCTACTTCCACCAACGCTCCACCATCCAAATGAAAAAGACCACTACGACAACCGACCACCCTATGCGCAGAGCCTGGCGTATTGGGTCGGCTGCATTCATCAGTGCGCTGCTACTGGCCAGCGCCGCTGCCCAGAATGTAAGCCTTTATTCATTCAGCTCATCCGCCGGAGGAACGCTGGACCCCATGAGCGGTGCGAGCGTACTTATCGGCTCCGGCCAGGACGATACACCTTCGTCGGTATCGAGCATCGGTTTCACCTTCAACTACGAAGGGGCCTCCTACAATGATTTCTCCGTCAATTCCAACGGCGGCATGAAGCTCGGTGGGTCCGCCATCGGTGGCGGTGCCATCAACTTCAACCTCACCTCCAACCCACTGGTGCTTCTGCCCTTCAGCGGTGACGGCACCACTGCCACCGGGAACGTGACCACAACACTAACGGGCTCCTCGCCCAATAGGGTACGTGTGGTGCAGTGGAACGTGGGCATGGACTACAATGTCTCAACGGTCAATTGCCTCTACCAGGTGTGGTTGTTCGAAGGCACGAACGCCATCGAATTCCGATACGGCGCCGGAGCTCCGACAGGCTCATTCTCCGGAGGCATTCAAGTGGCCATCACAGGCGCGACCGCCACGAACTACTTGAACGTACTCTCCAACCTTACGGCCAGCAACAGCAACACCACGTTGTTCAGCACCGGCAATACGTGGCCGGGCTCTGGTACCGTGCTCACCTTCACGCCACCTGCACCCTGCACTCCACCGCCCGCTCCCGGGAATACGGTAGCCTCCATTACCTCTGGTTGTTCTGGTTTCTCCAGCGCATTGAGCCTGCAGAACAGCACTTCGGGCTCGGGCGTATCCTATCAATGGCAGTCAAGCCCGAACGGTATTGACAGCTGGGCGAACGTAGGCACGAACAGTGCCACCTACACGACCGCCCCGCTCACCGCCACGACATGGTTCCGATGCTCAGTAACATGCGCCACCGGGCCGAGCACCGTGAATAGCACACCTGTCCAACTTTCCGTTTCCGAACCAGCAGCGACATACCTCTCCTATTCCGGCACGCAGTACACCGAAGCGTTTGCCTCGTGGGGCAACCGGTGCAGCACGGGTGACGTGCCATCTTCAGCGACCAACCATTGGACGAACACACCAGCTTTCGGTGCAGGCACATGGCGTGCGAGCAACACCACACAACCAGCCTCTGGCTGGAACAATGTGAGCGGAGGGTTCTTCGTTACCACCGTGGCTCCGAATGCGAACGCCGTGGCAGTGACGCTGCCCGCAGCACGGTTCCACAGCAGACAAGGTGGCTCGGTGGTCGGCACATTGGACTTCCATGTGGACATGTCCACCGGCACCGGCAGCGAAATGCTCCGCTTCGAATACATCAATTCCGCAGGTGGCGGCACTTTGGGAGTTTGGGTATCCACCAATGGAGGAACGAACTTCACACAAGTCGGTGCAACCTTGGGCACCACGGCAATCAACACATGGGAGACCAAGGAATTCACCATCGGCTCCACCTCGGCTACCACGGTCATCCGCCTGCGGGGGACGGCCAGTTCAGCCGCAAGCGGGAACGACATCGGCGTTGATAATTTCCGGATCATCCCCGCAGTGACCTGTACTGCCCCTACAGCTCCAACCGCTACAGTGGTAGGTGCAGGCGCAGCTGACATCAGCTGGACCTGCGCGGCTTGCACTGGAACTTACGTAGTTGAGTACGGTCCGAACGGCTTCACGCTCGGCACGGGCACGGTGGCAGGTCCTTTCGCCGGCAGCCCTGCTTCTCTAACAGGTCTTGCCAATGGGAACTATCAAGCCTACGTACGCCAGGATTGTGGTGTGGCGGGGATCAGCTCGAATGCCGGGCCCGTCAACTTCTCCATCGTGGCTGGTGACTTCTGTGCCTCGGCGATCGACTTCGCTGGATCCAACCCGACCGATACACCTACCACTCCTTCGGGAACGACGGCGAACGCCAACAATACCTACAACTCCACGGCATGTGCGCCCAGCGCCCCGGGGCCCGATGCTGTGCTGTTCCATGATGTGGCAGCCGGTGCAACACTCTCCTTCACCATACAGAACCTCGGCGGTGGCGGCATGGTGCTCCGCTACGGAGGTGCTTGCCCAGGCGATGTCCAACTTGGATGCGGTGCCAACTATTTCACCACGGCCCCACTGGCAGATGTGAATGGGCAAGTGACATGGACCAATACCACGTGCACCACGCAACGCGTATACCTGCAGGTGGAGGGTGCGGGCGCAGGTGGCCCCTTCTACATCTGGAACTACAGCTACGTAACGGGACC
>JAEUTB010000219.1 GCA_016787995.1 Flavobacteriales bacterium
TCGGCGCGCTGCGCTTCACGCTGTGCAGGGGGAACTGCGCACGTGTCTCCTTGTTCTTGCGCTCCTCGCGCGTTTCGACCTCATTGCCCTGGCGCAGGTGCTCGTTGCTGTTCAGGTACAGGTGCTCGCACTGCGGCACCAGGCGCTTGATCGTGGCCTCGAAGCTCGTCGTCCACAGCACGGTGCCGATGCCGCTGAGGTCGCGCGCCTCCTGCTGGCTGAACTTGGCGCCCTCCCAGATCGCGATCAGCTCGCTGGTCTCGCGCACGAAGAGGATCTCGCGGTCCTTCGGGTCCACCGCATCAGGGAAGAGCAGCAAGATGGTCTCCTCCTGGTCGATGCCGCTGAGGTAGAAGATGTCGCTGGCCTGCTTGAAGGGCATCGAACCATCGGCGCTGGTGGGCATGATGTCGTTGCTGTGGAACACGGCCAGGCCGCCTTTCTCAAGGTGCTGGCGGAAACGGGCGCGGTGCTCGCGGTAGGTGGCGGCGGAGAGGGGCTGGTAGCGCATGAGTTCGATGTGAAGTGCGAAGGTAGGAGGGGAGGTGTGAGGTGTGAAGTGGTGAGATGTGAAGGACGCTCTACCTCACACATCACACCTAAGCATTCACACTTCACATTTTCGGAAGGGTTTGGGCGTTCCGGCTCGCACTTCGCTCCGCTATGCTGGGCTCAGGGTCTCGCCGTTGGGCCATTCGCTGCTATTCCTCGGCCGGATTACCGGCCTGCGGGGTATCCGCTGCTGTCCCCAACGCGAAATGCAGTCACGTACAAACCCTCAACTTTATGCCATGCCAGTTACCATCACGAAATACAGGGTCTTCGTTGCCTCGCCTTCGGACGTTTCGGACGAACGGGCAAGCATCAAGGAGGTCATCGACGAGCTGAACCTCACGTACAGCCCCAGAGCAAATGTTCATTTGGAACTAGTCCGATGGGAAACCCATGCAGCCCCCGGTGCGAGCAAGAAGGGCTCCCAGGATGTCATAAACAAGGATGTGGGTGATGAGTATGACCTCTTCATCGGCCTGCTCTGGTTGAGGTTTGGCACCGCAACGAAAAAGGTCAAGTCCGGAACGGAGGAGGAATTCAAGCGTGCCAAAAGACGGTTTGACAAGGGCGAGGCGATTCAGATTCTGTTCTATTTCAAAGACTCTGGTCCACGCAGCCTGCGTGACATGGATCCGGAACAGTTGGCGAAGGTGAATGCCTTCAGGACATCTCTTGGTGATGAGGGCGTACTTCATTGGAGCTATACCACCATCCCGCAGTTGCAGCAGTTCCTTCGCATGCATCTTCCTCAACGCATCGAGTCGCTGCGCACTCGACTATCGCAGCCGCCCAGGAAAGCCGCCCGGAAGAACCCGAAAGGGACTAAGCCGAACAAGCGATCAGTTTCCAAGCGAGCGGAGAAAGAGATTGACGAGCTAGGGACACTTGACTATCAGGAGCTATTGACCGAATCTCTTGACGAATCAACCAAAGCCATGAAGCGCATTGGGGAGATAACCACCAGTGTTGGAAGTGGCGTTTCGGCAAAGGCTGAGGAGTTCAAGCGGCTGAAGTGGGGAAACAAACACCTGGAGTGAAGGAAGTACGTTCAGTGGCGCAACGAACCGCGGCTGTCATGAACTCCTATGCCGATCAACTAGCACCGGAGGCGCAATTATTTCTGACAAATTTTGAGCGTGGAATCAACGCCTCAATAAGTCTGGTGAACCTGTTGAAGGGTAGTGCCGATGTTGCCGAAAAAGAGACGCTCAAGCGGTCATTGCAAGAAATGAATGATGGCATGGCCAGCGGACTTGAAAGCTTCAAGGGGTTGCTGGAGAGCGTTCAAGTTCTACCCCGACTTGAAAAGGAATTCAATCGATCAAGGCGTCGAGTAGAAGAGGCGGTTGGAGACCTGATCGCGAAGGTTGAGGTTGCGCACCGTTTGTCTACAGAGCTTCTCCAACAGGTATCTCAACTGTAGAAGTCAACGAATGCCGGAACACACTCATGCCAAACCCAACAAGACCCACGCCACCACCGCCAGCGCCGATGCCTATCAAAATGCAGCCGAAGGAATAAGTGCGCGATGATCGCACTTACTCCACCCCACTCGCCAGGATCTTCTTCAACTCCTCTGCCAACGGCGGTAGGTAATTCTCCACCACGCGCCACACGATGCTCTCTTCGATCTCGAAGTAGTCATGCACAAGTCGGTGGCGCATGCCGATGATCTTGGACCATTCGAGGTGTGCAGTTGACTCGCGAAGCTGTTTGCTCGTGCGGTTGGCGGCCTCACCGATGATCTGGATGTTCCGTATCACAGCATCGCAGACCATTTCGTCCTTTACAAAGGCTTCCAAGGTCATTCCTTTGGTGTAGCGAGAGGTACGCTCGATAGCCTCCAGCATATCGAGCACCAATTGCTTGTCGCTGCGCTCAGACATACTTGAGGTCGGGCAGGATGTAGGGCATGTAACGCTCCTTGATCGAGCCACGCGTCACCAGATCCACCTTACGCTCAACGATGGACTCGAGTTCATCGGCCAGGCTAACGAACTCGATCCCGATGGGCCGGTCGAACTCCACCATGATGTCCACATCGCTGTCCGGCCGGAAGTCATCGCGTGTAGCCGAGCCGAACACTGCCATGCTCTTTAGCCCATACTTGGCAAAAAGGCGAGCGCGTTCGCGGCGAAGCACGGAGAGTATGTCGGCAAGGGTGCCCATGGGATACAAATATCCGACAGACGCGCTGAACTTTGCCCCTTGGATAAGCTGCCCAAAAGACGCAGCGCATCACGGTCACCGTTCATTAAAATTGCCCCGCACACCACCATCCCATGCCCCACATCCTCGTCTCCATCTCCCTCTCCCCCGAAGGCATGGCACACATCCGGGCCACTCCGGACCTGCAGAAGGCGGAAATGGAGTTCGTCAACAAGTGGAAAGAGGAGGGGATCCTCGAGAACTTTTTCATCAGCACCGATCGGACGGGGGCGTTCCTGCTCCTGAGCGGCGTAGAGCTGGGAAGGGCGAAGGACCTGATCGGCAGCCTGCCGTACTTCCCGTACATGGCCCAGGTGCATTACTTCGAGCTAGACAAGCAATTCTGAGCCATGGCCAAAGCCAACAAGACCGCCGCCACCAAAGCCAGTGTCCACGCCTTCATCGACAAGCACCCCAAAGAGGAGATGCGCGATGACAGCCGGGTGCTGATGGCCCTGATGCAAGAGCTCACCGGTGAGGAGCCTCACATGTATGGGCCGAGCATCGTGGGTTTCGGCACCTACCACTATACCTATGCCAGTGGACATTCGGGCAGTGCGCCCTTGGCAGCCTTCAGCCCGCGGAAGACAGAGCTGGTGCTCTACCTGGGTGAAGAGGCGCAGGATGATGAGGCGCTAGCCAAGCTGGGCAAACACAAAGCCACCAAGGGCTGCGTTTACGTGAAACGGTTGGCCGATATCGACCTGAAGGTGCTGAAGGCGATGATCAAGAAGTCGATCGCAGCGACAAGGAAGCGGTATCCGCAGAAGTAGCGTCAGCCTACCACCTGCAACTTCCCGGACTTCACCACGCGCTTGGCGACCTTTTTCGGCACGTTGCCGGTGCGTATGTACTCGCGGTGGTCCATGCCCCATGCCCGCAGGTCCATCAGCACTTTCTCCAATGTGCGACCGTAAGGTGTGATCTCATACTGCACTGTCACGGGCATGGTGTCCAGCACGGTGCGTTTCACCAAGCCGTTCTGCTCCAGGTCCTTCAACTCCTTGCTCAGTGTCTTGGCCGGAATGCCGTGGTGCATGCGCTGGAGTTCGCCGAACCGCATGGTGCCTTTGAAGCCGAGGCTGAGGAGGATGGGGCTTTTCCACTTACCCCCGATAGTGTCCATGGCGTCGCGAAAGGACATGAGTACCCCGGAGCAGGCGGCCGCGGTATGACCGGGCGGTAGTGAAGGGGCGGCGGCTTTGTGGCGCATGGTGAGCCGAAAGTACGTTCGTCAAGCGGTGGCCATGGACGACGCGGCGTGGCGCTTGTGCAGGTAGATGTAGGAGATGGCCAGCAGCACCAAGGAGGCTAGCGGTGCGATCCCGGTGGAAGCCCCGTCAACGGTCGCATGGGCGATGAAGGCCGATAAGAAGGTGATGGCCAGGCCTGCATAGGCCCACTCTTTCAGCCGCAGTGGCACCATGGGAAGAATGATCGCCAGAGCGGCAACGACCTTCGCGATGCCCAGTTCCTGGCGGAGGTAGTCCGGGAAGCCCAGATGCCCGAACCCCAAAGCCACTTCAGGGTTGGTGAAGTACATGATGCCAGCGGCCAGGGTCTGTAGAGCGAGCAGGGCGGTGACGACCCAATAGATGATGTTCGTGCGTTTCATGCCGCAAAGCTTCGGTCGCCCAATGGCCGGTGGGACGTGGGTTACAGAAGGGAAACCGGTTACCTCGAGGTAACTGGGGCGGGGTGCGGTACGAGGTCCGGGGCGGTTAGAACGATTCCAAACAAGCATTGGTTCATGGTTCGTTTCCCCGGCAAAGGGCCGCCCTGTAAATTCGCGGCCGAACGAACACCAGCTGTTCGCTGTTATAACGGCATGGCCAGTAAAGGACTTTTCGGATCGTCGCTCGTCAAGAAGTACTGGATGGCCCTCA
>JAEUTB010000266.1 GCA_016787995.1 Flavobacteriales bacterium
AGCGAGCGGAATACGATCGACCTGCGCGGCCTGCAACAGGGCAACTACATGGTGCAGATCACCACCAACGAGTGGGTCAGCACCCAGCGCGTGCAAGTGACGCGTTGATCCGATACCTGCTACGAAGAAAGGCCCGGCGAACGCCGGGCCTTTCTCTTTTTGGGAATAGGATCATTCGACCTCGATCAGGATCTCATCGGCGAAGATCCAGGTCTTGCCTCCCTTGCCCACATGCCAATCGGGACAGGGACCGATGCTCTTGGCCACCACGCTGATGTACCGCGCTTTACCGGCCACTTGATCCGTCCAAAGCTCGTGGGTCGAACCACCTTCTTGCCTCGGATCCACCCCTGGCGCGATGGTGCGGCTGCTCCATTGCCGCTTGTTGGTGCTCCACGAAACAGTGACTTCGGAGGGAGCGAAGATCCACGACTTCTGGTCCTGGAGCACGCTCAGACCCAGCCGCTTCAGTTTCTTCACCGCGCCCAAGTCCACCATCGCCACCAGGTCCTGGCCTTCGTAACCCTGCCATTCGCCGGTGCGGAAATCAGGGCCGCCGCGGAGGCCATCGATCAAGGCGTTATCGCCACCGGCGCTGTACTGGTTGGCATAGGCGCTTTCCAAGGCGATGGAACGCGAACCATCCATCTTGGTGAAACGACCAGTGATGGGTGTGTACACTTCGCTCCAATCCACCTGAACTTCTCCGGACGCCGATAACGTGAACGGTGTGTTCATTGGACACGGACTAGTGCTATCGGCCGTGAGCAACGTGCACGTGCCACGCCCGTGAACAGTGACCTCGAGATCCTGCAAGAATGTGGCATTCGCGGCATGGATGACCGGAGCCCCTGACCATGTCCCTGATGGAGGCACGTAAGCCCCTTCGAGCAACTTGGTCATTCCGTCACGCAGTTTGTAGCGTCGTTGTGGCGAACGATCCTGCTTCAAATGCAGACGACCACCTTCCAAGATCTCCGAATGGGACAGATGATCGGGTATGGTTCCACGATAGTTCGCAGTGTCTTTGGGCAGCGAGGCCATCCATGCCCGGTCATCACCCATGCGCATGTTCCAGGTATTCCCATTGGGTAGGTTGATGGTATACGCCTCGAACAACGGATACCCCAGCTCATAGCGATCATCGATCCCCGGCGAAACAGGGTAGAAGCCAAGCGCGCTTAGCACGTACCAAGCGCTCATCTGGCCGCAGTCCTCGTTGCCGCTCAGACCGTCCGGTGCATCGTGGTACAACTCGTCCATGATGCGTTTCACCAAGATGCGCGTCTTATCAGGTTTACCGATGTGGTTGTAGAGATAGGCCATGTGGTGGCTCGGCTCGTTCCCATGCGCGTATTGGCCGATCAGGCCGGTGATATCGGCTTGTTCGCGGCCGGAGGTGGCCGTGTTCGCCTCGAAGAGCTTGTCCAGATGGGCCTCGAACTTCTCAGGACCGCCATGTGCGTCGATCAGCCCGTCGATATCCTGCGGCACGAACAGACTGTATTGCCAGGCATTGGCTTCGGTGAAGTTGAAATTCACCTCATAGGGGTCGAAGCCCGGTGCGAACCCGCCATTCCTTCGTGCCCGGAAAAAGCCCGTGGATCGGTCGAAAAGGTGTCGCCAGCTTGCACTCCTTGTCCGGAAGTCGAGTTGCTGTTCATCGCTACCAACGCTTTCGATCCGCGAGGCGAAGGCGGCGATACACGCATCATCGTAGGCGTATTCCAAGGTACGGCTCACGCTTTCGGCGCCGTCCTCGCTGCTCATGAAGCCACGCTCCTGATAAGCCTTCAAACCGAAATGATCCAGTCGCGCTCCTTCCTGCATGGCCTTTAATGCCAATTGTTCGTCGAAGCCACGGATGCCTTTCAGCTGTGCATCGGCGATGACACTGGCACTGTGGTAGCCGATCATGCAATCCGTTTCGTTGCCCCACAATTCCCACACGGGAAGCCTTCCGCCTTGTTGGTAGTGCAGCAGGAAGGTCTTGATCCAATCACTGGTCATTTCCGGCTCCAGTATCGTCATCAAGGGGTGTAGCGCACGAAAGGTGTCCCACAAACTGAAGACGGTGTACACGTTGTGGTCGGCGTGGTGGACTTCGCCTCCCGCAGTGCTGCGGGACATGCCGCGGTATTGGCCATCCACATCGTTGAAGATATACGGAGCGACATAGCTGTGATAGAGCGCGGTGTAGAAGATCCGTTGTTGCTCGCGGGTTCCGCCTTCCACATGGACCTTGTTAAGCTTGCCGTTCCACGCATCTTCGGCTTGCTGGCGCACGACGTCGAAATCCCAATGGGGCACTTCCGCTTCCAAGTTCTTGCGGGCGCCTTCTATGCTCACTGCGCTTATTCCGACTTTCACCAGCACTGCTCCGGCACCGGCTGCTCCGAGTCGAATGACCGCCTTTGTGCTATCGCTCACCTTCAAGTCGAAGTCCACCGGTGATCCAGCACGCCCGATACGGATACAATAGAAGAGCCGTTGGTCGGCCGCCCAGGAAGAACTGCGACGCTCACCTACGATATCGGTGCCCTCCTTGCGGATGGAAGCATTCAGGACCTTGTCGCGATGGCCGAGGTCCAGCACCAAGAACTGTTCCTGATCGACAGGCATGGTATAGCGGTGGACACCGCAACGGGCGGTGGATGTAAGCTCTGCCAAGGTCTTCTCCTCTTCCAACCAAACACGGTAATAGCCCGCATGGGCCGCTTCGTTCTTATGCCGGAACGTGGAGCGGTAGACCGCTGGGTCTGTGGAGGCGGTGCCGCTCATGGGCATCACGAGCACATCGCACAGGTCCGCCACCCCGGTCCCGCTGAGGTGCGTATGGCTGAAGCCGTAGATCACACTGTCGCTGTAGTGGTAACCGCCACAACCGTCCCAATCCATGTAGCCATCGGGCCGCGTATCCGGACTGAGTTGGACCAGACCATTGGGCACGCAAGCGCCCGGAAAAGTGTGTCCATGACCGCCGGTTCCGATGAAGGGGTTCACGAGGTTGCGGGCGGGGTTGATCTGTTGCGCCATCGCGATGATCCCGGTCATTCCCCAGATCATCGTCACGGCCACCCGTAGCGTCGACCCACTTGGTCGACCTACACGGGGATGGGATATTCCGTTCTGTTCCATGATCGATCAGGTTATGTCCAATGTTGTCAGCGCCGCAGCCCCCAGCAACGCCGCATCATCATCCGGCAGTGCCGACACCGTGAGGTCCACCCGGCCTTGGTAGATGTTCAGCAGGGCCTCGTGGAAGCGTTTCTTCAATGGCGCAAGGAGCAGATCACCACTGCGTACGATGCCACCGAAGAGCACCACACGACGTGGCCCGGTGACCGCCACTGCATTGGCCAGACCCACGGCCAACCAGCGTACCGTTTCCTCGAAGGTCCTGATCGCGGCCGTATCGCCCTGGTGCGCTGCATCGGCAATGCATTTCACGCCGTCCTGTTTCAGAACTGCCAGGTCATCGGCCAGTTCGGCGTAGGTCTGCCGCATGCCCCGGATGCTCACGTAAGTCTCCAAACATCCCTTTCGACCGCAAGTACAGGAGCGCCCGTCGATCGCCATCGTCATATGCCCGAGTTCACCTGCATTGCCCGCACTGCCCAGAACGAGCTTGCCATTGACGATGAAGCCACTGCCCACACCGGTGCCGATGGTCACAACCAGCAGGTCGTCGAAGCCCTGGCCTGCTCCGTAGCGCCATTCGCCAAGTGCTGCGGCGTTCGCATCGTTCCCGAGCACGGCAGGTACACCAAGCCGGTCCTGCATCATGCGTGCCAAGGGCACATCGTGTTTCCACGGCAGGTTGGGCGCCATTTCTATAATGCCGGTGAACTGGTTGGCATTCGGCGCGCCGATACCCACGGCCCGCAGGTCTCCTTGCCCACCATCCTTCAAGAGTCCCAAGACCGCAGCCGCCAGAGCATCGGCAAAGGCATGGTCGTCCGCATGGCCAGTGGTTGGGATGCGGGTTTGCTGCAGCACACGACCATCCTGAACAAGACCGATCTTGCTGGTGGTGCCGCCGATATCGATACCTGCGATCATGCGTTGCTGCGTAAGCTCGAGCCGCGCCAGCCGTACCACACCAGGTAGGCATAACACAGCAGAGGAAGGAGGAAGGAGAGGTGGAAGGCCCGGCTTTCGGAACCTCCAGAACCGAATGCGTCGATCAGAGCGCCTTGCGCCCAGGGGAGCAGCGCCCCACCGAGGATCATCATCACCAACAAGCTCGACCCTTGTGCGGTGTCACTCCCTAGTCCAGCGATGGAAAGGGTGAAGATGTTGCTCCAAAGGATAGAGTTGAACAGCCCGATGGCGATGATGGACCACAGGGCCACGGATCCGTTCCCGAGCACTACGGCCAGCAGCAGCAGTGCGGCTGCCATCGCGAACAATGCCATCGCTCGGCCCGGCAAACCACGCGCGAGCAGGGCCACG
>JAEUTB010000017.1 GCA_016787995.1 Flavobacteriales bacterium
GGGCATGCATATCGATCCGATCACTTTCCCCACGTTCGGCAAGGACTACCAGAACAAACTGGCCAACCTCTATAAGGTGAAGCCTGCGGAGCGCACTCAAGCTTACAACGCGCTCGTACAGAGCTGCGCCAATTGCCACGGCACCCATTGCCCAGGTCCGCTGATCCGCATCAAGAAGATGTATGTGGCCATGGAGTGATCATCCGTTCCATCCCGGGTAAATCCCGGTTCATCGGAATACCTTCACCGCGCAGGCTATCGCAAGCCACGTTGCCAGCCATCGAAGCGTCCTGTGCACATGGAACGATCCACGACCGCCACCGCGCCCTACCCTCACGGTGAGCAGGATGATCTTCGATCACTCCAGCGCACCGTGTTGAACGTGCTGGCCTACTTCGATGTGTTCTCGCATCCCATGAAGGTGGAGGAGATCGCTCGGTTCGCCGTTGGTGGCGCCTCTTCGCTTGACCGCATCCACGACGCCTTGTTAGTCCTGGCCAAGCAGGGGCATGTGCACCAAGCAGGGCCCTACTGGGGGCTACAGGCGGTGGAACGCAACGCAAGTGAACGACTGGCGGCAGAAAGCAGGGCCCGCACCCGCATCCCCCGGGCAGAGGTCATGGCGCGGCGGATCGCCCGGTTCCCGTTCGTGCGGGCGGTGTTCATCAGTGGAAGCATGAGCAAGGGATGCCTTGCCAAGGACGGTGATATCGATTTCTTCGTAGTGACCGCACCGGGCAGGTTGTGGGTGGCCCGCACGCTCTTGGTGGTGTACAAGAAGATCTTCCTGCTGAACAGCCGCAGGGATTTCTGTGTGAACTACTTCCTCGACACCGAACACCTCACGGTGGAGGACCGCAATCTTTTCACCGCCACGGAAGTGGTCACACTGATGCCCATGTACGGCAATGGTACCACCGAGGCGTTCTTCGCCCGGAATGCATGGGCCTTCAAGATGCTCCCGGGGGCCTCAACCCCGAAGAGCCGCGAACTCGGCATCGGCAGCGCGCGAAGCAAAGGGATCGGGGAGCGCCTGCTCAATGGACGCATCGGTGACACGATGGACAACTGGTGCATGCAGCTCACGTGGCATTATTGGAAACGGAAATTCAGTGAGCTCGATCCGCAAGCGTTCGAACTGGCTTTGCGCACACGCACCTACGTGAGCAAACATCATCCGCGCAACTTCCAAGCTCGTGTGCTGGATGGACTTGGCCAACGCTTGCGCACGTTGGAAAAGCGCACCGGTGTTCCCCTTTCCTGAGCCATGGCACGTGTACTGGTCACCCATGGTTATTTCTACCGTCTCGATCCGAAGCAGTGGGCGGATGCCAGGCCCTATCCTCCACTTGGAACCCTCTTGGCAGCAGCGGTACTGCGCGAAGCCGGCCACGAGGTGAACGTGTTCGACACCGGTCTGTTGCGCGGTCCCGAGGAGATCCGCGCAGTGATCGAACAGCAGCGGCCCGAGGTGGTGGTGGTGTATGACGATGGGTTCAACTATCTCACCAAAATGTGCCTCACCGTGATGCGTGATGCAGCGCTACGGATGATCGACATCGCGAAAGGCACTGGTTGCAAGGTGGCCGTGAACAGCTCCGACGCCTCCGACCATCCGGACATCTACCTCAAGGCTGGTGCCGATGTGGTGTTGCTCGGCGAGGGTGAACCGGCCTTGGTGGATGTGGTGGCGCGGTGGTCGAACGGGAGAGGCATCGGCGAGGTCGCCGGGATCGTGTTCAACGAAGGGGGAAGCTTGCGCACCACGCCGAAGCGGCCGGTGATGCGCGATCTTGATACGCTGCCCCTGCCGGCATGGGACCTGATCGATGTGGAACCCTATCGAGCCATCTGGAAGGCATCCCAAGGGTTCTTCTCCCTGAACATGGCCACCACCCGTGGTTGCCCTTTCAAATGCAACTGGTGCGCGAAACCGATCTACGGCAACCGCTACAACAGCCGGTCGCCGGAGCACGTGGTGCGCGAGTTGGAGCTGTTGCAGCGCTACAAGCCGGACCACATCTGGTTCGCCGATGACATCTTCGGACTGAAACCCGGGTGGGTGCAGCGCTTCCGTAATCTTTTGGCCGAACGTGGCCTGCGCATCCGGTACAAGATCCAAAGCCGCGTGGACCTGCTGTTGGAAAGCGACACCATCGATGCGCTAGTGGCCAGCGGCCTCGAAGAAGTGTGGGTGGGTGCCGAAAGCGGAAGCCAGCGGATCCTGGATGCCATGGACAAAGGCACCACCGTGGAACAGATCGCCGAAGCCACACGGTTGCTGCGCTCGAAAGGAGTGCGGGTCTGTTTCTTCCTGCAGTTCGGCTATCTAGGCGAGACCGAAGCCGATGTGGAGAAGACCATCCGTATGGTGGAAAACCTGATGCCCGATGACATCGGTGTGTCCGTCTCCTATCCGCTGCCCGGCACCTTGTTCTATGAGAAGGTGAAGGATGATCTGGGTGCGAAGGCGAACTGGACCGATAGCGACGACCTCGCGATGATGTTCAGGAACCGACAGCGCCCCCTCTACTACAAACGGTTGCACCGCTACGTGCACAAGCGCTATCGGCGCAAACAAGCGCTCCATGCCGTACATCAAGCGCTCGGACGGAACGCTTTCGCCCCGCGCAGGATCCTTTCCGCGCTGTACTACGTGCCTGCGACGATGGTGGAACGAATGCGCCTTTCCCGCCTCGCGCACGCGTGAACCAGATGCCCATGGCCTTAGGAACAGCCACCACCGCATTCTCGGCACAGTCCAGCGTGTTCGATGCCATCGATGCTGCGAATCCGTTGATCGGCTGGGTACGTGATCGCGTACGACAGCAGGCGTTGGCGGCGATGAAGCCTGGCGATAACGTCCTTGAACTGAACGCCGGCACTGGCATCGACAGCGTGTACTTCGCCGAACGCGGCATGCAGGTCTGCGCCACCGATGGTGCATCGGGCATGGTGCAGCAGCTGCGCGCGAAACAAGCGCTGCATCCACACCTGGCCCTCGATGTGATACCCTGCTCCTTCCTGGAACTGGAGCGACTCGGGGACCGGCGTTTCCAGCATGTGTTCAGCAACTTCGGGGGCTTGAACTGCACGGACCGGCTCGATCTGGTGCTGAAGGGACTTGACCGTCTGCTCCATGTGGGCGGCACGTGCACGCTCGTGATCATGCCTCGGTGGAGTCCATGGGAACTACTCAGTGCCTTTGCAGGGAACTTGCGGCTCGCAACACGACGCTGGCGCAAATCCGGTGCTGAAGCTTGGGTGGAAGGGGTGCCCTTCCAATGCCACTACTACTCGCCGCGTTATGTACTGCGGCACCTAGGACCAGGTTATACCGTGGAAGCCCATCGTGCGCTGTCGTTCTTCGTTCCACCGCCCTACAAGGAGGGCTTCATGGACCGCTGGCCTTTCACCTTCAGGGTACTTGAACGGATCGAAGACAGTATTGCCCACTGGCCCCTGATCCGATCCGGCGGTGATCATTTCGTGATCACCTTGCGCAAACTCCGATGAACGACCCGATCCTCGCCGCTTGGCTGAACGACTTTCCTGTCGACGATGGGGTGCGCATCGTTGCTCCGCCATCCGCTTACGAGACGAATTATGGCCGTGTGCGAACGCTGGAAAGGCGTATCCTGACAGATGAGCAAGTACGCCAGCTGCCCAACGGCGAAGGCCTTTGGAATGCCGAAGAATGGCGGATCCGAGAACGAGGCGCCGCGCGTCTCACGAATGCACTGGACAAGGTCGGCGATGGGCTGAGTGTGCTCGAAGTGGGCTGCGGCAACGGCTGGCTCAGCGCCTTGCTCCATCAAGCCGGACACGACGTACTGGGCATCGATGCTTTCACCGAAGAATTGGTGCAAGCCGCACGGGTCCTCAGTGGACCAACCTTCGCTCGTGCCGACGTGATCTCATCCCCTCTCCCATCCGGTCTCTTCGATGTGGTGGTCTTCGCAGCGAGCTTCCAATACTTCGGTGATGCCGCGCTTACGATCGCGCGATGCTTCGATCTACTGAAGCCTGATGGAGAGGTGCACATCCTCGACACGATCCTTTACCGGAGTACCGCTGAAGCCCGCGCTGCCACACAACGGAGCAAGGACTACTACGATGGACTTGGATGTCCGGAGATGGCGGCCCATTATCACGCCCATCAACTTTCGACGATCCAGGCCCTGGGCAAAGTGCGCATCCTTTCCACGCCGAACGGCATGGAGCGCACCCTGAAACGCTTCGGGAGACCTTCATCGCCCTTCACACACGTCATCGTGCAGCGTCAATAACTGGCAGCGGCGGCGAGTTTGCCTCCAGGGGTCCGTTGACCGCCCGGATAGAACGCTCCCACCTTCACCTTCGCCTCCAGCAGGAACTGGGTCATATCAAAGGATGGTCGCTGGTCCAACGCGCGCAGGACCAGCTCTGCCGTGGCTTCAGCATCGTTGCCCGCACGGTGGTGCTTGAAGCGGATGCCATGGAAGTCGCACATCGCTTTAAGGCCGTACGACGGATGCCCCGGCCACACCTTACGGCACATGCTGATGCTGCAGAAGTACTGAAAGGTGGGGTGTTCCAATCCATGGCTAGCTAGCGTGGCGCGCAACACGGACATATCGAAGGACGCGTTGTGCGCCACGATCGTCTGTTGATGGAGGACCTTCGCCACTTCATCCCATATCCCCTCCCAACGGGGCGCGCCCGCCACATCCTCCGGCTTGATGCCATGTACGGCCACGTTCCACGGACTGAAATGCGGCCAATAGCGCGGCTTGATCAACCAATTGTGGACCTCGCGCACCACACCACCTCGCACCACTGCGATGCCCAACTCGCAAGGACTATCCAACTGAGGAGTAGCCGTCTCGAAGTCCAGAGCGAGGAAATCCATGGGTGGTCGGATCAGAGCTTCACCACCTCCGCGTCGGCGAGCGCTTGGTAGAGCTTCTTCTCGGTGGACTCGCTGATGTTCACCAGGGGTAAACGCATGTGATCACCACAGATGCCCAGCGCGTTCAGCACGTATTTGATGCCACCGGGATTGCCTTCCGCGAATAGAAGGTTGATGATCTCGATCAGGCGCAAGTGTTCCTTGCGTGCCGTGGCCAGGTCCCCTTTAAGGGCGGCGTGCACCAAAGTGCTCGTTTCTGCAGGAAGTGCGTTCCCTACCACACTGATCACGCCCACACCACCGATGGCGATAGCGGGTAGTGTGAGGGTATCATCTCCACTGATCAACATGAAGTCCGCAGGCTTATGCTTCAGGATCATGCTCATCTGGTCCAGGTTGCCGCTCGCCTCCTTGATGGCCACCACGTTCTTGAAGTCCTTCGCGAGGCGTACCGTGGTCTCCGCGCTCATGTTGCTACCCGTGCGACCGGGTACGTTGTAAAGGATGATCGGCCGGAGGCTGACCTGAGCGATCGCTTTGAAGTGCTGGTAGATGCCTTCCTGGGTGGGCTTGTTGTAGTAAGGACTCACGCTAAGGATCCCATCCACGCCATCCATCTCGAACCCATTGAGCGTTTCGATGACCTCCGCCGTGTTGTTCCCGCCCACACCGAGCACCACGGGCACACGGTTGCGCACCAATTCGACCGTGGTGGCCAGTAGTTGTTTCTTCTCTTCCTTGGTCAAGGTGACACTCTCCCCTGTGGTGCCCATGCTCACCACATAATCCACCCCACCGGTGATCTGGTGCTCCAGCAATTTCTCCAAGCCTGCGTAATCGATACCGCCATTGGGGCGGAAGGGTGTGACCAATGCGACACCGAGGCCGCGGAAACGTTCGTCCATGTTGAATGCGCTGTTGCGCCTAGTTGAGCGAGGGTTCGGGTTTGGAGTTCACCATCAAGAGGTAGTGATGGATCTGTTGGATGAACTGCGGCAGGCTGCGCGAGCCGGCCATGTCGATCATCATGTCAAGGATCTTCTTGTTGCTATCGCTCCAACGGCCCACCTTGAAGCGGCTGCGGCTCTTCGCCAGGATGTACTGGGTGGGCAGCCGGTCCTCCATCGTCAGGTCGATGATGATCTCGTACTCCTCGGCCATGAAGTTCTGTACGGTGTTCCCTTGGGGGATGCGGTACCAATTGAGGTCTTTCAGGCAGATGGCGTCGAAGTTGAGCTTGGCGTGCAGGTAATGGGGCAACACTTTCTGGTCGCAATACCCGAGGGCCATGATGTTGCTGATGCCGAGCTCTTCTTTGAGGCGTTTCACATAGTTGCGCACCTGGTTGTGCGCGGCTTCATCCTCCACCACGTACACGATAGCCACTTTGCGGGCCAGGCCCAGATTGCGCGCGATGGGTTTGCGGTCCTGCGGTGTCTCACGCAGGAGGCGACGTATACCCATCCATTCCTTGAGCCGGTCCAGCAGTTTCATCCTTCGATCATCCGCTTGAATTCTTCCTCATCGATCACCGGCACCTTCAGCTCTTCCGCTTTCGTGCGTTTGGCGGGCCCCATGTCGGCGCCTGCGAGCACGT
>JAEUTB010000038.1 GCA_016787995.1 Flavobacteriales bacterium
CAAGGACCGCAACTTCTACTTCATGGAGATGAACACGCGGATCCAGGTGGAGCACACGATCACCGAAGAGGTCATCGACTACGACCTGATCCGCGAACAGATCAAGATCGCAGCGGGCATCCCCATCAGCGGCCTCAACTACGAGCCTACGCGTCACAGCATCCAGTGCCGCATCAATGCAGAGGACCCCTTCCACAACTTCCGCCCAACGCCCGGCAAGATCACCAGTTACCACAGCCCAGGTGGGCACGGTGTTCGGGTGGACACCCACGTCTACGCCGGCTACAGCATTCCGCCGAACTACGACAGCATGATCGGCAAGTTGATCGTGAGCGCGCAGACGCGGGAGGAGGCCATCACCAAGATGGAACGCGCGCTGAGCGAGTATGTGATCGAAGGCGTTCACACCACGATCCCGTTCCACCTGCAGCTGATGCAGAACGAACAGTTCCGCGCGGGCAACTTCACCACGAAGTTCCTGGAGGATTTCGAGATCAAGAAGCCGGGGTAAGCACGCAGGGCCATGAACGGCCGCCTGTCACGCTACGCGCTCATCACGCTCATGGCAGCCACCATCGCGGTGCGCTGTTCCTTTCCGCAGCGTCAGGTCCTCACCTGGGATGTCTTCGGGTACTACCTCTATTTGCCCGCGGTCTTCATCCACGACGACGTCGCATTGAGGGATCCGGCTTGGTTGGACGAAGTGACGCGCGCCTACACCCCATCGGCCACCCTCTATCAACTGGTCGACGGACCCGATGGGGCGCATGTGATCAAGTACAGTTCGGGCATGGCGGTGCTCTACGCCCCATGCTTCTTGCTCGCGCACGTGTTGGCCGAGCCGTTGGGTCATCCCGCAGATGGTTTCTCCCCGCCCTATCAGATCACCGTAGCGGTGGGCTGCCTGGCCTTCGCGTTGCTCGGCCTGGTGTTGTTCCGCAAGGTGCTCGCGCACTTCTTCAACGACCGTTGGACCGCCATTTTGCTGCTGCTGATCGGCCTCGGCACGAACTGGTTCCAACTCACGGCTTGGGATGGCACCCTACTCACCCACCCTGCGCTCTTCACACTGTACGCCTGGCTCGTGCTCGCTACGGTCCGATGGCACCAGCGGCCTTCCTGGGCGCAGGCCATTCAGATCGGGGTTGCGCTGGGGCTCATCACCTTGGTCCGCCCGTCCGAGCTGGTGGTCGTCTTGACCCCGCTCTTGTGGGGGCTTCACGCGGCAGTGGATCGCGGCGCGAAATGGAAGGCTATCACCGCACACCCGCTCCACCTGCTCGGCGCGGTGGCGGCGTTCGCGCTGGCTGTTGCGCCCCAACTGTTCTACTGGCATGCCACCACGGGAAAGTGGCTCTTCTACTCGTATGTGAATCCGGGGGAAGGATTCGACTTCGCCACGCCCCACCTGCGCCCCTTCCTCATCAGTTTCCGCAAGGGTTGGTTCGTATACACCCCGCTAATGCTCTTCGCGATCCTCGGGATCGCCGCCCTTTGGAAGCGCATCCCCCAAGCCTTCGGGGCCGTCCTGTTCTTCCTGCTCGTAGACCTGTGGATCGTTTCCAGTTGGAGTTGTTGGTGGTACGCCGGAGGAAGCTTCAGCGCACGCAGCATGGTGCCCGCATATGTCCTGCTCGCGCTACCGCTCGGCGCGTTCCTGCAATGGACGTGGGAAAGGAAGACGCTGAGAGCCCCGTTGCTCGTCACCTGCAGCGCCTTCGTGGTGCTCAACCTCTTTCAGACCTGGCAATGGGCGGCTGGCATCCTGAGCAAGGAACGCATGACGAAGGCCTACTACAAGGCCGTGTTCGCGCGGACACAGGTTCCTGCAGAAGCCGAGCCGCTATTGCTGGTCAGTCGTTCGCTGGGGAATGAAGAAAAACTGCTCGACGAAGACCGATACAGCGCGCGGGAGGTCCTGCGCTTGGACTTCTCTGATCGACCGGATAGCGTACTCACCTTGACCGCTGACGCACCGTTCTCCAAGGCCTACGAGAACACGTTCGAGGGCCTGACCGGCAAGGACCACGCGTGGATCCGGGCTTCCGCACGCTTCTGGGTCGGCGATACACTGACAGCCTTGCCCACGTTGGTGATCCACTTCGAACACGACGGGGGATCGTACAAGTACATGGCCCGCGACTGGAGCATCCCGCCCGGAACGAAGAATGCTTGGGTGGCGTTCAGCATGGACTACATCACGCCCGAAGTGCGCAGCAGGAGCGACAGGATGAAGGCTTACATCTGGAACCAACACGGCATCCCCCTGCGCTTGGATGACTTCGTGGTCGAGGTCTTCGATCCGGAATGATCAGCGGGTGATGTGGGTGGCGACGAGTTCGCCGTTGTTCACGGAGATCACTACGCCACGCTGAAGATCCCGCTCTCGAAGTAGGTTTTCAGCGGCTTCGATGCCCGCGACACCGATCACATTACGGCGGGCATACCATACCACTTGCGGCTCGGTGGAAATGCCTTGACCGAAGACCACTTCATCGGCCGCTGCGTTCGTGGCGATGAACGCACCGACGGTCTGTTCCTGTGCGTACCGCCCATGGTCATGACCTGGAAGTGGATTGGTGCGGTAGAAATAAAGGACACTCGCAAGGCATGTCAGGCCCAGTGCGACACGGCTCCACGTGGCTCCAAGCTGGGACAGTTGCCAACCAGCTAGTCCACACAAAAAGGGCGCAGCTTTCAGGGCCGCGAAATCGTGCTCAGCGTATTGCAGAAGAACGAGGTGGTCCAGGAGAACGGGCAGTCCGGAAAGGAGTGCGAATAGACCAAGGTTTCCGGAAAATGCAGACGTCTTTGCCTTTCGCAGGGTATTCCGCAAAACAAGGACCACCAATAGAACGATCACCGGCAGGAAACCGATCCGGTAATTCACCGCCACCTGCTTCACCGTCGGCCAGAAGTCCACGCCCACAGAGCCACGCACCGCGAAGCGTCCAGCGTAGTGGTCCAACAAGGCACCAGCGTCGATCACCTGAAGGAAGCGCCATGCCGTGAGTCCGAAAGCGGCGACAAGCGCGAGCCCCGTGAGCATGATCAACGACAACAACCTTGATCGTGCTTCGCGCCACCATCGCATCACCGCGACCAGCACACCGGCGAGCGCTGCAAAGGCACCGAGCCAGCTGGTGTATACCACGAGGAAGAGCGTTAGCGCAAAACCTATCCAATTCCGCCGTGAAGCGTGTCCGTTGTCCTGGAAGAGGCGCAGCGCGAAGACAAGGTGGAAGATCCAGGGCACCTGAACGAACATGTCGCTCATGTACACATTGCCGTGGAACCAGAGCGTGGCTGGAAGGAAGAGGTAGAGCACCGCACCGTAAAGAGAACCGCGCTCATTCAACACCAACCGAAGCACGAAGAAGAAAGCTACCGTGGTGATCAGATGGAAGATGATGTTCATCCACTGCAAGCCCGCTGCGTTGGGCGCGGTGTTGAACAGCACGAACAACGCGTAGGGCAGGTCGTAGGCCAACGGGGGATGCGAGAAATAGTAGAGTGCCACCGCGCGGGCATTACGGTCGTACCGCTCGGCTGGAAAGAGCACCTCGCCATCGCGGATGAAACCACCCGACGGTATGCCTTGGTGCGTGGCGAAACCATCTTCCCACCAGTTGGTGAGGGCGATCAATGTGAATGCGGTGCAATATTCATGGTGTGCGGAAAGCGGTCGATCGATCAAGGGCGAACGCACGGCTACGCTCACTGCGAAAGCAGCGACCAGCGCAAGCAGGGCCGAGCGGGACATGCAGCGAACTTACACCGGCATCCCTTGGTGGACCGACTCGCCTAGCTTTGAGCGCATGGGAACGCAACGCGTGATGCCCTCGTGGTGGTGGCTTCCGGCCTTCATCGCAGCGGCGTTCGTGTTGTACTGGCCGGTGCTGCACCTCACACCATTCAGCGACGACCACTCCGCGCTCTGGAATTCCGGTGTCCGCGGCATCCCTTGGCGTAACGGCATCTTCAGGCCCCTGAGCGATCTCACCTTCCGTATCGGCTACCTCCTCGGGGGGACAGCGGTGGAAGGGCACCGTGCGTTCAACATCACCATACACGCGATGAACGCATACCTGCTCTTCATCTTGTTCCGCCAATGGTCTCCTGAGCGCGCTCGGAGCACCGGGCTGTTGTCGGGAGCACTCTTCCTGGTCTATCCCTTCCACCAGGAATCGGTGGTCTGGTTGGTCGGTCGAGAATCGAGTTTGGGCACACTCTCCGTACTTCTAGGTCTTGTGATCGGTGGTCAAGCGTGGAACGAGAGGGTCCGTAGCCTCTCGCTTACGGTGATACTGATCCTGGGTCTGTCGTGTTATGAAAGTGCGTTGCTGCTCATTCCGATCGCTTTCATCGCGGTGCGGTACCAGATCACGGAGCGCTGGAGGGAAATGCGTACGGTCCTGTTGATCCTGACGGGAGTGGGCGTGCTCTACATCGCAGTGCGTGCGTGGCAAGCGGATGCCAACGACTACATCATCGGCACGCTGGTTCAGCATCCCATCCACCTACTGGCCAACGTGCCGAAAGTGCTGGCTCGCCTATTCCTACCACCAGCGGTCGATCCTTCCATCCAGTTGTTGCGGGGTGCTGTCCTAGCCGCCGCTTTTCTCATCGGATTAATTTGGTGGTTGCGTAAAGAGTCTTCCAAGTTCGCGCGCCAGCATATCGCCGTGTGGTGCTTGTTGATCGTGACGGCCTGTACCATCGGTTACATCGCCGGGGTAAGCACCACCACCAGTGAGAGCGACCGGTTCCTCTACATGCCTTCTGCCTTCTTATGTGGGCTGCTGGGCATAGTGGTTCCGATGATCAACAGCCGGATCCTACGTCATGGAACAGCGCTGGTCTTGGTCATGGGGTCCGTCATCCTGATGAAGCAGAACCATGCCAATTGGATGGAAGCGTCTCGTATCACCCGTCTTTGTTTGACCGAACTTCCTCCTGCACCGCAGCAAGGCACTCTTTGGGTGTACGGTCTGCCCGATGACCACCACGGAGCTTTCATCTTCCGCAATGGATTCCCAGAAGCGCTGGCGTTGGCGGGCAGACCATCCGACGACGTGGTGGTCATTACGGCCGACTCAACCCCGAGCGCCGCCAGCACTACCAGCTTGATGTATCGCGGAAAAGTCCATCGCTTCGGCTCAAATGATGTCGCCTTACATTGGAACGGATCGCACTATACCCAAGTCGTCCTTTCACCATGATCGGATGAAACATCTTCTCCTACTCCTTATGCTTCTCATCCACCAAGCAACGCTTGGTCAGGACAACGTACTGGATCGCTCCTATACGGACCGCAGCTGGGACCTGCTGGTGGGCGGTTCCCTTGGAGGGACGCTGAATGCGGAACTGGGCCTTGCGCGGCGATATCAGCGCGCGCATCGGAAAAGACCATTCGCCACGGTCATGTATGCTTCCGTTGAACGGAACTTCGGCTTTTCAAAGGGCTTTGCCCCGAAGGTCGGAGCGTGGAGGGGCTCGGGGCCAGCCGGCCTTTGCTTCGGGGTGAGTGGCTTGTATTACAGCCAGCCGATCCTGAGAGGGTTCTGTATCCGCCCAGAGATCGGTTTCGGATACGAGCGTTTCAAAGTCACCTATGCCTACAACGTTTATACAAGCCAAGCGCGGATATCCCCTCACATGCTCACCGTAGCCCTTCTGTTCAGCTTCAAAGTGACCGAACTCCCCGCTGAATGAAAAGGGCGAAAAGGAAGTGAATTACCTTCACATGTCCAGTTCGCCTCCACTATGGAGATCCACCGCAACCTGCTGCGCTCAGCGTGGCGCGTATATCCCTTCCTGTTCTTCTTGTCGCCTACTTCATCACTCATGGCACAGGAAAGTGCACCCTTCCGTGGCTTCTTTCTCGGTGTGGGTGTGGGCCAGGACGTTGGTGGCCTTCCAGGAGCCCGAGCGACCTATTGGGTAGCGCCTTACCTCAGCGGTTTCGTGGGTGGTGGATGGGCCTTTGTGGGCGGGGGGTGGAATGCAGGAGTGGAATTACGTGTACCCTCAAAAGGAAGGACACAGCCCTACTTTACAGGCATGTACGGTTACAACGGTGTCATCAGGATCAAAGGACTGGATCAACTGAATGGCATCTACCTCGGCCCCACGATCGGCGGCGGTATCATGGTCAAACAATACCAGAACCACAACTACTGGCGCATATCGCTCAATGTGCCATTCCGGTCACAGGAGATGTTGAATGACTGGGAGGCCATCAAAGCAAGGCCCGATGTGAGGATCGAAAGCGCCCTCCTCCCCATCACGATCGGGGTCGGCTTCCATTTCACGCTTTGAGTCACACGTCGGCGTTAAGCCGAAGCCCGGGAAACGCTCGATCCACGTCGCTCTGCCAGCATCTCTTTCACGGCACCCACAAGAGCCGCCTCATCGAAACCGCACTCGGCGTATAGTTCCTTCTGCGAGCCGTGCTCGATCCACTTATCGGGGATGCCGAGGCGCTTCACTTGGGCTTGGTAACCATGGTCGGCCATGAACTCCAGCACCGCACTGCCCATACCACCTTGGATGCAGCCATCCTCGATGGTGATCACGTGCTTGAACTTGCCGAAGACCTCGTGCAGCAGCAATTCATCGATCGGCTTGGCGAAACGCATGTCGTAGTGCGCCACACTGTAGCCTTCTGCTTGTAGGGCATCGATGCCTTTCGCGGCGATGTTGCCGATGTGTCCGATGCTGAGCACAGCGATGTCGGTACCGGACCGCACTTTACGTCCAGTTCCGATCTTGATCTCCTTGAAGGGTGTCTTCCACTCGGTCATCACACCTTCACCACGTGGGTAGCGGATGCTGAACGGACCGTGATCCTTCAACTGGGCCGTGTACATCAGATCGCGCAGCTCCTCCTCGTTCATCGGCGCGCTCACGATCATGTTGGGGATGCAGCGGAAGTACGCGATGTCGAAGGCGCCGTGGTGCGTGGGGCCATCGGCACCGGCCAGTCCGCCGCGGTCCAGGCAGAACACCACGTGCAACTTCTGCAGGGCCACATCGTGCACCACTTGGTCGTAGGCACGCTGCATGAATGAGCTATAGATGTTGCAGAACGGAACCATGCCTTGTGTGGCCATGCCGGCACTGAAGGTCACCGCGTGCTGCTCGGCGATGCCCACATCGAAGGCGCGATCGGGCATGGCCTTCATCATGATGTTGAGCGAGCAGCCGGTGGGCATGGCAGGCGTGACGCCGACGATGCGCGGGTTCTTCTCGGCCAGCTCCACGATGGTGTGGCCGAAGACATCCTGGTACTTCGGCGGCTGCGGGCTCTTGGGCACCACCTTGATGATCTCGCCGGTCTCCTTGTTGAAGAGGCCAGGTGCATGCCACACCGTGGGGTTGCCTTCTTCCGCAGCCTTGTAGCCCTTCCCCTTCATGGTGATCGTGTGCAGGATCTTGGGTCCGGGGATGTCCTTCAGGTCCTGCAGCACCTTCACCATGCGTTCCACATCGTGCCCGTCGACCGGACCGAAGTAGCGGAAGTTGAGGCTTTCGAAGAGGTTGCTCTGTTTGAGCAGCGCGCTTTTCACGGCGTTCTCCACCTTCTGGGCGATGGACTGCGCGTTGGGACCGAATTTGCTGATCTTCCCGAGCAAGTTCCACACTTCGTCCTTCACCTTGTTGTAGGTGTGGCTGGTGGTGATGTCGGTCAGGTACTCCTTCAACGCACCGACGTTCGGGTCGATGCTCATGCAGTTGTCGTTGAGCACTACGAGCATGTCGGTGCCGGCCCCGCCAGCATGGTTCAGGGCTTCAAAGGCCATACCGGCCGTCATGGCCCCATCGCCGATGATGGCCACACATTGGCGATCGGTCTCCCCTTTCAGTTTGCTGGCCACCGCCATACCCAAGGCCCCTCCGATGCTGGTGCTGCTATGCCCAACGCCGAAGGTGTCATACTCGCTCTCGCTACGCTTGGGGAATCCACTGATGCCTTTGTGGATGCGGTTGGTATGGAAAACATCCTTACGGCCAGTGAGGATCTTATGGCCATAGGCCTGGTGCCCCACATCCCACACGAGCTGGTCGTAGGGCGTGTTGAATACGTAATGCAGGGCCACCGTGAGCTCCACAACGCCGAGGCTCGCGCCGAAGTGACCGCCCTTCACGCTGACCACATCGATGATGAAGTCGCGCAGCTCGTTGCAGACCTGGCCGAGTTGGTCTTCGGACAGTTTCCTGAGGTCTTCCGGGGTTTGGATCCGGTCGAGCAGTGGATAGGCCGGGCGGGTCGTGGTCATGGGCAATGAACAAAAGTAAGCGGATGATCGTTCGTGGGAAGCTACTCCAAGCCGGTTCCAACGCGACGGATCGCGAACTATTGCCGACGAGCGCTTCCCCCAAATGAGGGAGGGCACTACATTTGGCCACCCTAGCCCCAGAACGCACCCCGTGGAAGCCATTTCAACCCCCAACGATTACGTTCCGGTCTTGATCCAAACGGCCATTGCCGTGGGTTTCGTGGGTTTCGCGCTCTCGGCAGCGGCCTGGTTGGGTCCGAAGATCAACGGGAAGAAGAAGAACGAGAGCTTCGAGTGCGGCATCGAACAACAGGGCAATGCGCGTACTCCGTTCAGCGTGAAGTACTTGCTGATCGCCATCCTCTTCGTGCTCTTCGACGTGGAGGTGATCTTCCTGTACCCTTGGGCGGTGAACTTCAAGGCCCTGGGCGCCATCGGTTTCATGGAGATGGTGTTCTTCGTGGTCTTCGTGATGGCTGGTCTCTACTACGTGTTACGGAAGGGAGTAATGAAGATCGAATGAGCGAGCTGCAAAAGACCGATCGGCCACGGCCGAACATCGTTGCCGCGCCCGATGGGCACACCGGCTCGGGATTCTTCGCCACCAGCGTGGACCAGGCCATCGGCTTGGCCCGCGCCAACAGCCTGTGGCCCCTGCCCTTCGCCACCAGCTGCTGCGGCATCGAGTTCATGAGCACCATGAGCTCCCACTACGACCTGAGCCGGTTCGGCATGGA
>JAEUTB010000057.1 GCA_016787995.1 Flavobacteriales bacterium
GCCGCTGGGGATGTAGTACTTGGCCACGGTCACCTTCAGCTTGCTGTTGTAATAGAGGTCGCGCGTTTGCTGCACAAGGCCTTTGCCATAGGTGCGCTCACCCACCACTACCGCGCGGTCCAGGTCCTGCAGGGCACCGGACACGATCTCGCTGGCACTGGCGCTCTGTCCATCCACCAACACCACCAACGGAATGCTCGCGTCCATGGGCTCGCTCAGGGTCTTGTAGGTCTTGTCCCACTCGGGGATCTTGCCGCGGGTCTCCACAACGAGCTCGTTCTTGGGCACGAAGAGGGTCACGATGTTCACCGCTTCGCGCAGCAGACCACCGCCGTTACCGCGCAGGTCCAAGACCATTTTAGTGGCCCCCTGCTCCTTCAGCTCCTTCAACGCTGTGCGCACCTCCTGGCCGGCCGTTTGGGTGAAGCTGTTCAACTTGATGTAGCCCACCTTGTTCACCGGATCGATCATGCCTTTGTAGGGCACGTCGGGGATCTTGATCTCTTCACGCGTGAGCGAATGGGTCACGGGCTCCATGCCCTGGCGCTGGGTGATCACCTTGACCACGCTACCCGCCTGGCCTTTGAGCAGTTTGCTCACCTCATCGGTCTCCATGCCGGCGATCTTGCGACCATCCACTTCGAGGATCTCGTCGCCCGCCCAGATGCCCGCCTTCATGGCCGGGTAGCCCTCGTAAGGATCGCTCACGTATACACGATCGTTGGAACGCTTGATCAATGCACCGATCCCCCCGTACTGCCCGGTGGTCATGAAGCGATAGTCCTCCATATCGCTTTCCGGGATGTACTGGGTGTACGGGTCGAGCGAGTTCAACATCGCGTCGATGCCGGTCTTCATCAGCTTACCGGGCTGGGTGTCATCCACGTAGTAGATGTTCAGCTCCTTGTACAGCTCGGTGAAGATCTCCAGGTTCTTGCTGATCTCGAAGTAGCTGTCAGCCGCGGATATCGTGAAGGCACCACCGCTCACGATGGCCGTGCCCATGAGCCAGAGCTTCCACTTGGGCATGCGTGCGTTGTTCTGCTTATCCATGTTTCTTCGGTGCTTGTGGAACGGGGTCGTGACCGTGCCCGCCCCAGGGATGACAAGATAGGATGCGTTTGAGGGTGAGGTAGCCACCGCGGAAGGCCCCATGGACGCGCAGCGCCTCCAGGCCATATTCCGAACAGCTTGGCGTGTAGCGGCAGGCACCGGGCAACAGCGGGGAGAGGGCGAACCTGTAGAGGTGCACCAGCCCGATCAGCGGTAGCGCAAGGATCCTACCCATGCTTTTCCATCCAACGGTCCAACGTGCGGGTTATTTTCACCTGGGTCTCGGCCAGCGTCAACGGCTCCTTGCCTTGGTAGATAAAGAGCCATGCACATTGCTTGCCAGCTTCCTTGAGCCGATCCTGGTAACGTGCCTTGTTGAGGCGGTAGGCCTCGCGCATCAGCCTGCGCATCCGGTTGCGGTTCACGGCCAATTTCATGTAGCGCTTCGGTATGGCGAAGGCCACTTGGGCGGATGTGGGCGTTGGTAGTTCCATTATCCTTCCCACGAGCTTCAGCGGCGCTTCGTGGATCGAACGCCCTTGGGTGACGACCTCCTGGATGCGAAGGCGGCCCGTAAGGCGTTCGTGCTTGCGGAAGGTAGGCCGCTCCATGGGTCAAGGGCGGGTGAACGGAGACGAACGGTTGGCCAGGTGACAGCAGGTCACTTCTTCTTGGCCTCGCGCCTGATGAAGAGCTCCATGGCACCGGTCATGCTCGGCGCTTCGGGCAGTGGCGCCTCCAGGTCCAAGCGATAGCCGTTGTCGCGCACCGCCTTGGCCGTGGTGGGTCCGAACGCGGCGATGAACACGCCATTCTGCTTGAACTTCGGGAAGTTCTTCTTCAGGCTCTCGATACCACCGGGGCTGAAGAACACGAGCATGTCGTATTTCAGGTCCTTGATATCGCTGAGGTCGCTGGCCACGGTGCGGTAGAAGACCGCGTTGGTGTAGGTCACGTTGGCCTTGTCCAACAACGCCGGTATCTCGCCTTTCTGGATGTCGCTGCAGGGCACGAGGAACTTCTCGCTCTTGTGCTTCTTGATCACATCCATCAGGTCGCCGAAGGTCTGCTTGCCGATGAACACCTTGCGCTTGCGGTACACGATGTACTTCTGCACGTAATAAGCCACGCTCTCGCTCACGCAGAAGTACTTCATCGTCTCCGGCACCGTGATGCGCAGCTCCTTGCACATCCGGAAGAAGTGGTCCACCGAGTTGCGGCTGGTGAGCACGATGGCCGAATGGTCGAGGATGTTGATACGCTCCTGGCGGAAATCCTGGGCAGGAACGGATTCGACCTTGATGAAGGGCCGGAAGTCGATCTTCAAGCTGTACTTCTTGGCCAGCTCGTGATAGGGCGACTTCTCGTCCGTGGGCGCCGGCTGCGAAACGAGGATGGTCTTGATCTTCAAGGCCGATCGGCTTAGGAGTTGGACAGCAGGGAGGAGGTGTTGCGCCAGTGGTCGATGACCAGAAGGACCGGTATCAATTCGGCGGCGCAAAAGTAAAGAATAATGTACCGGAGCGGCACGCCCTCCCCCAACCCGATCCAGACCCCCCTGAGCCAGCGGTAAAGCAGCAGGAGACCCAGCACCAACCCGCCGCCAGCCACCGCCCACGATCGCCAGGTGGGCTGGTAGGCGATGAAGACCACCAAGGGTAGCACAAGGAGGCCCGCCAGGATGAAAAGCAGGAAGCCCGTGTAGACATATTCCTGCATGCCATGGTCGATCCGGAGCATATTCCCGAGGATGCGCAACAGCACATAATGACCCAGAACCACGGCGAGCACCACTCCCACCAAAGAGGGGAACGACGACCCCGCCCGTTGTAGTTCCATCACCTGCCAGCCGAACAGGGCCAGCAACGTGGTCCCGATGGCCAGAAGGCCCAGAAAAGCACGGTCCTGCAGGTCCATCTCCTCGCGCAACGCCTGTTTCCCCAAGCGCAAACTGAACATGGAACGGCCCAGCAACCGCCACTTCCGCGGCGAACTCACCTGGATCAATGCCATCAGGAGGATCACCAGCAATAGAACAACCGTCACCCACTCCGCGTTCAACGGGTCGGCGGCTCGCAGGGCGTCGGCAGCAGGCAGGGTGGGCTTTCCCATCGATGCGCGAAAGTACTCCCCGGCCCATCCTGCGCCCTCCGCCTACTTGCTACTTTTGCACCGCCTTAAGAGGGCTTGTCCCCTCACCGTCATCCACCCCCGACATGCCGCCGGAACACCGGTAATACCATGAGCACCACTTCTGCACCCGCCGCCAAGAATTCCGCCGGACGGCGCGACGCCACCGATCTGTTCCAAAGCCACGACCACTACCTGGTGGATGAGCTGTTGACCGAAGAGCAACGGTTGATCCGCGATACGGCTCGGCAGCATGTGAGCAAGCACCTCAAGCCGATCATCGAGGAGCGATTCGAGAACGCCACCTTCAGCAAGGACATCATCCCTGGGCTCGCCGAGATCGGAGCCTTCGGACCCTTCCTCCCCGAGGAGTACGGCGGACCCGGCCTGGACCAGATCAGCTACGGGCTGATCATGCAGGAGATCGAGCGGTGCGATAGCGGGTTGCGCAGCCTGTGCAGCGTGCAGGGCTCATTGGCCATGTACCCCATTTGGAAGTATGGAAGCGAAGAGCAGAAACGGAAGTGGCTGCCCGAGATGGTGCAAGGGAAGAAGATCGGCTGCTTCGGCCTCACAGAGCCTGATCATGGCAGCAACCCCGGCGGCATGGTCACCGTGTTCAAGGACATGGGCGACCATTACCTGCTGAACGGTGCCAAGATGTGGATCAGCAATTCACCCTTCGCTGACCTTGCCGTGGTGTGGGCCAAAGCCGAGAACACGGAAGGCCGCATCCATGGATTGATCGTGGAGCGCGGTATGGAAGGCTTCACCACCCCCACCACACACGGCAAGCTTTCCCTGCGTGCGAGCCCTACGGGCGAACTCGTGTTCGACAATGTGAAGGTGCCCAAGGGCAACCTGCTGCCCAACAAGAGCGGCTTGGGCGCACCACTCGGCTGCTTGGATAGCGCTCGATACGGCATCGCTTGGGGCACCCTCGGAGTAGCCATGGAGTGCTATGACACGGCCCTGCGCTACAGCAAGGAGCGCATCCAGTTCGGCAAGCCCATCGGTGGCTTCCAATTGACCCAGAAGAAACTCGCTGAGATGATCACTGAGATCACCAAGGCCCAGCTGCTGACCTGGCGACTCGGTGTGTTGCGCAACGAAGGTCGGGCCAGCACGGCACAGATCAGCATGGCCAAACGCAACAACGTGCACCTGGCCTTGACCGTTGCACGCGAAGCGCGCCAGATCCTCGGCGGCATGGGCATCACCAACGAGTACCCCATCATGCGCCACATGATGAACCTCGAAAGCGTGGTGACCTACGAAGGCACGCACGACATCCACCTGCTGATCACCGGTGCGGAGGTGACGGGGCTGGCGGCGTTCAAGTAGGGGCGTCCACCAGCGGCTGTTCGCAGTTAGGCGACCCGTTAACGTCGCATCCGGTCGTGGCTGGTCTAGCTTCGATGGATGCAACGGTTCACCCTGCTCCTGACCTGCCTGCTCGCAAGCCTATGTTCGAGCGCACAAGGCCCATTGACCACCTACTACATCGTTCCGCCCACCAGCGGCTGCAACGGTGTGTGGGCCTTCGGGCCGTATTCCACCATGTGGGCGGCTTGTGGCTCAGCACCCTATCAATGGCTCTTTAACCCTCCGAGCTGTGTTGGACCGCAAGGGTTGAATGTGCCGTTGACCGTGGTGAACGACACCATCATGATGGATCTCTGTGGGCAACCCTGCAGCTTCGAATTGTACAGCGTTGATATCGGCCTGTGCCTCGTCGAACTGTGTGAACTTCCTGTGAACCCGACGAATATCCAGCAACCCACGCAACACGGTCCCACATTCGCGCCCAACCCGGTTCCCAGGTCGGCGCCTTTCCTTCGGTTGGATCCACCAGCGTCCGGTTCGATGCGTTATTCGCTTTTCGATATGGCCGGCAGGAACCTCCGGGACGAGCCGTTGCCTGAAGGTGTTTCGCACATCGACCTTCACGGAATTCCGCCCGGAGAGTACCTACTTCTCCTTCGGTATGAAATGGACGGCCTGATCGCCCATCGCTTCACTGTCCAGTAGCGGAACCGTCCGAACTTCATCACACGGCTCCGGTGCTCCTGAGCTGATCCTTCAACCACGCTCGCGCCTCTTCCTCCGCCTCGAAAACGCGTGCCTCGAACGCTTGGGCGTAATACCGGAAGTAGAACTTGCTGGCGGCATTGAGCGCTGCGGTCGGTGCCACCACCGCCAACGCGATGATGCGGCGCTCTTCACTATCGGCGCGGAGATGGTCCTCGTTCATCGCTGGTGGGTGCACCGGCATCTCAACAGGCAGGATGACGAGGACGACGTGACGCGCTCCTTTCGCCAGCTTCCACCGCGCCTTGCGGTTGAGGTCGACGGCACCTGGAATGAAACGCGCCTCAGCCTTGTACCGCTGTTCGATGAAATGCTCCGCGGCCAGCACAATGGTGGCGGTGGGGGTCTCGATGCGCTGCCCGATCGTCCTCATCGGGCAATACCATATCGGACGACGGCTGTCGTTGTGCTGAACATGGTGGTGGGCCGGACCGGGGCTTTCACCGGTCAGCATCGCTAATACGAAGCACAACGAAACGGTTGCCTGAAGGCAACCATTTCAGGCATTGATGGACCGCGCGCGAATGATGGATCCGATAGCGACCCACGATCAAGCCTCCTCCTTGATCACCTCCACGAGCTGGTTCTTCAGCCATGTGCGGGCCTCTTCCTCATCGTCGAACACACGGGTGCGGAAGACGGTAGGGAAGTACGAGAAGAAGAGCTTCGTGACCATCTCGGACATGTTGTCCTTCACCACCACCGCCAGGGCGCGCAGCGTGTCTTTATCGCGCTCAGCGGCGAAGTGATCCACACCGGTAACGCTCACATCGAAGTCCATGTCGCGGGGGATGATGGAAAGCATGACGCACGGCATGCCTTCGGCGAGTTCGAAGCGCGCGCGCTTGTTCTCGGCGAAACCCGCCAGGTCGATCCGTTCACCCAAACGATATCGCTGCTCGATGAAGCCGGGGCTCGCCAAGGTGATGGTGGCGATGCGGGTCTCGATGCTGCGCGGTTCGAAGCTCATGGCCCCCGAAAGGTACAACGGCTCATTGGAGTTCCACCCTCCGCCCATCAACATCGCCGCATGGAATACCGCACGGGCCGACCACCTCCGCCGCCCAGGTGCTCCGATAGCTTTGAGCCGACCGACCTGTTCCTTGGTGAACCCATTCCATCCCGGGTGCGTAGAACACCCTTCGCGATAGCGTAGCGATGCTTTTCAACTCGATCGATTTCGCGGTATTCCTACCGATCGTCTTCGTGCTCTACTGGGCGCTGCGTCAGCGCCTGATGCTGCAGAA
>JAEUTB010000132.1 GCA_016787995.1 Flavobacteriales bacterium
CTACAGCGAAGGGCACAGAGGGTCCGCCAAGGCGGACATGAGCGCCGTTACGATCTATCGATCCTCAGCGAATCGAATACCTGCTCACTGCGATGAGGCATTGGTGGAAATTCCTGGGCATCGGCCTGTTGTTGTTCGCTACCGTAGCTGGGTTCTGGGTGCCTTTGACGCCTGCATTGGTGCATGTTTCGCCTGATCGGATCGCACCGGGTTCGGTGGAGGTCGCGATCACGGGGTATAATACGCGGTTCAAACTCGGCTATTCGGAAGTATGGCTCGATAACAGCGGGGATCTGGTCTGTGCCACCGCGGTCCAAGCTCTGGATGCGACACATCTCCGAGCCAAATTCAATGTTCCAGTAGGACTTCAGCAAGGGCTTACTACGATCGTTGTCGACCACACCGATGATGGAACACTTCGAATGCCAGAAGCGTTGTGGACTGAAGGGCTGGGTAGTGGTGTTACCTCCACACCTTGTCGCGTACTTGAAAAGGGTGATGAACACATAGCTGTAGGCTTCACCTTCCCCAACCGCAGCATCCTCTACGAGAGCATCCGCAACCTTCACTTCCATGTGCCCATGTGGTTCACGATGATCGCCTTGATGGGCATCTCCGTGTTCCAGAGCATCAAGGTGCTTGGCAGCAGTTCATTGGACCAGGACCTGACCGCGGAAATGGCGGTTCGGATCGGCTTGGTGTTCTGCGCGCTAGGGTTGATCACCGGAGCACTTTGGGCGCGCGCTACGTGGGGTGCTTTTTGGACGAACGATGTGAAGTTGAACGGCGCAGCGGTGACGGGCTTGATCTATGTGGCCTACCTGGTGCTGCGTGGATCCGTTCAAGATGCGCACAAACGGGCACGGTTGTCGGCCATCTACAACATCTTCGCCTTCATGCTCTTGGTGCTGTTCCTCTTCGTGGTACCGCGCCTCAATGCCATCGATAGCCTGCATCCAGGCAACGGCGGTAACAGCGGCTTCAACGACCTTGACCTCGACAACCGGTTGCGGATGATCTTCTACCCTGCCGTGCTGGGTTGGATCCTGCTCGGTTGCTGGATGTACGATCTGCGAGTGCGTGCAGCACGCCTCGCCAACGCTTTGGACCGATGAGAACTTTCCTTGCTCTTCTACTGTTCATCACCTCGTTCGCCGCGAGGGCCGAAAGTGCCGCGCCAAGCTGGCTGGAAAGCTCGCTTTATGGCAATGGGAAGATCAACGTGGTGGTCGCGGTCGTCGCCGTGATCATCTTGGGCATCGGCTTCTGGCTCTGGCGGATGGACCGTCGCCTCACCAAACTCGAGCGCAAGTCATGAGTACTCCCGACTACACGCCACCGGCCGCCTTCCCGAACATGTATGTGCCCAAGGGCATGAAGCGGTCGCACATCATCGCCATCGTCATCATCGGGGTGGCCGTGGCCGCATTGGTCGGATCGCTTTACGACAGCAGTACCTACGCGGATCTGGACCAGGCGTTGAAGCATCCCGGCAAGGAGTATCACGTGGTCGGCACCTTGGACCGATCGCACGAGATCATCTACGAGCCGAGCCTGAACGCCAGCTTGACCACCTTCACCATGCGCGACCTCACGGGCAAGACCTGCAAAGTGCATCTGGCCAAGGCCAAGCCGCAGGACTTCGAGCGCAGTGAGCGGTTGGTACTGATCGGCGAAGCGAACGAGAACGGCGAATTCGAAGCGCGGGACATGCTGATGAAGTGCCCCAGCAAGTACAACGAAGAGAACAAGGTGAACGGGTAGAACGGCAGCGGCGAGTTCGCAGTTGGCAGTCGGCAGTGGAATGCCTGCCTCCTGCCAACTGGCTGGGTTGAGCGGATCGAACGAAAGAACGAACATGACGGAAT
>JAEUTB010000135.1 GCA_016787995.1 Flavobacteriales bacterium
CATCCGTATCCACTTACTTTGTTCCTCCCGAAGCGGGGCCCCAAAAGTAAGGGCCACGCCACCCGGCACCGGAAGAGCCATGCACGCGATCGACCTGATCACCGCCGACATACCACCCTTGCGTCCGCAGGATGATCTGTCACGCGCGCTCGACTGGCTCGAAGAGTTCAAGGTGGGCCACTTGCCCGTGGTGGACAACGGCCGCTTGGTGGGCATGGTGCGCGAGCAGGACGTGGTGGATCGGCATGAAGCACGCGGTACCGTGAGCACCGTGATGGATCAGGTGGAGATCCCCTTCATCCGGGGTAATCAGCACATCTACGACGTCATGCGCCTCTTCACCGAACGGGGACTCACCGTGGTGCCAGTGTTGGATGAGATGGGCGTCTACCTCGGTGCCATCACCGAACACGAAGCGTTGAAGCGGCTGGCGAGCGTCACCAATATCCACGAGCGGGGCAGCATCGTGGTGCTGGAGATGAACCAGATCGACTACAGCCTGCACCAGATCGCGCGCATCGTGGAAGGGAACGATGCGAAGATCATGAGCGTGTACAGCCATGTGCTGCCGGAGACGAACCGGTTGGAAGTGACGTTGAAGATCAACCGCGAGGACGTGAGCGACATCCTGCAGAGCTTCGAGCGCTATGAGATCATGGTGAAGACCACCTACCAGGGCTCGCGCTTCCACGATGACCTGCGCGGTCGTTACGAAGAGTTGATGCGCTTCATCAACCTGTGAACCGCGGGCATGTTCCGCGCCCTGCTCCCCCTCCTCCTCCTGCTCGTCGCACTGCCCGCGCATGCCCAGCCTACCGGCGGGGTTGATGGACATGCGCGCATTCTGGGCATCGCGATCAGCGGCAACAAGACCACCAAGGCGCGCATCATCCTGCGCGAGCTGGTGGTGAACGAGGGCGATTCGCTCAGCTACACCGCGCTGTACGAGAAATTGGAGCGGAGCCGGCAGAACCTCATGAACACGGGGCTCTTCAATACGGTGAGCGTACTTCCCTTGTACCTGGACAAGACACAGGTGATGGTGGAAGTGACGGTGAACGAGCGCTGGTACATCTGGCCGGCCATCATCTTCGACCTGGCCGATCCCAACTTCAACACCTGGTGGCTCACGCGTGACTTCGACCGGGTGAACTATGGACTCTTCCTGTACAAGTACAACATGCGGGGCCGCAATGAAACAGGCTACCTCAAGGCACAATTCGGCTACACGCGCGAATTCGCCCTGCATTACAAGGTGCCCAACTTGGATAAGCGACAACGTTGGGGCATCAGTGGTGGCGTGAGCTTCGAGGAACAAGCCGAGATCACGGCCGGCACGGTGGAAAATGTGCGGACGCTCGTGAGCGGAACCACCGGTAGCAACCGCGACCAGTGGCTCGGCAACCTGGAGGTTACCCTTCGACGCAGTCATGATGTGCGCCATGCGTGGCGATTGAATTATGTGCAGGCCGAGGCCCGCGACACCATCATCAACACGGCAGTGGACTACTTCGATGGCCCCGCCACGGCCACCCGCTTCCTCACGGCCGGCTACACCTTCATCTGGGACCGGCGCGACTTCCGGGCTTATCCGCGCCGCGGCCATTTCGAAGAGATACGCGTGGACCGTTATGGCTTGGGCTTACTCGATGAAGCCTCCCCGGACATCACCACCGCCTACGCCACCACGAAGCGGTGGTTATACCTGCACGACAAGTGGACGCTTGGTCTCTCGCTCCGAGGGAAATACACGTGGGGCACACCACCCTATTTCGTTCAGGAAGCCTTGGGCTATGGGCACTACGTGCGCGGCTACGAGTACTACGTGATCGATGGCGAACACTTCGCGCTGGGCAAGGCCAACCTCATCTTCCAGTTGATCAAGCCGCGCACCTATCGGTTGGAGCACATTCCGCTGGAAGCCTTCCGCACCTTCTACATCGCGCTCTACCTGGACCTGTACAGCGACCTGGGTCGGGTGTGGGACAGCCGGTACGCCGCACAGAACTTCCTTTCCAACCGTTGGATCAATGGCAACGGCCTCGGGTTGAACCTGGTGACCAGCTACGACCAGGTGCTCCGCTTGGAATACTCGGTGAACGCTGAGGCCGAACAAGGGATATTCCTACATTTCACTCAACCTTTCTGACGCATGCGCATCGGTGTGAACGGACGTGTGATGGACGCTGCTAGCGCTCCTTTGGTGGTGCGCATGATCGAGCGCATGGTGGGCCATGGCATGCAGCCCCAGCTGTCGATCGGCCTTGCCACTTGGCTTCGCGAAATGGGCATCGCCCTTCCCTGGCCGGTGATCCCGAGCGACGACCTGTCCAAGCAGGAGCTGGACCTCTGCATCGGACTTGGTGGTGATGGCACCTTGCTGGACACCGTAGCGTGGGTCGGGCGCACGGAGATCCCTGTGCTGGGCATCAACCTGGGCCGGTTGGGCTTCCTCAGCAATGTGACCCTGGAAGCCGTGGAGGAGGCATTGATCGCCATCAAGCAGGGCCGCTACATGCTCCAGGACCGCTCGCTCCTGGAGGTGACGGACCATCCGGAGCTCCTCGGCCAGGCCAACTTCGCACTGAACGAGGTGAGCATCCATAAGCGGGAGAGCAGCAGCATGATCGCGGTGCATGTCCACTTGGGCAACGACTACTTGAACACCTATTGGGCCGATGGGCTCATCATCGCCACACCCACGGGATCCACGGCCTATTCGCTCAGTTGTGGAGGCCCCATCCTCTACCCCACCAGCGACGCTTTGGTCATCAATCCCATCTGCCCGCATAACCTCAACGTGCGTCCCTTCGTGGTGCCGGACCATTACACCATCACCCTGCAATTGGAGGCACGGTCGGACATGTGCTTGATGAACCTGGACGCACGCAGCGCCAGCATCGGTGGCCAAAGTCGGATCACCATCCAACGCGCCCGGTTCTCGGTGAAAATGGTCCAGTTGGAGAATTCCGACTTCTTGGACACCCTGCGCACCAAGCTGAGCTGGGGCTTGGATGTGCGCTCCGGTCCTCCAAAAGCCTGAGTTACCTTCGCGGCGCATGGAAAAGGGCCCATACCAAAGCCGGTATCCAAGCGTTCCCCGACGGATGTCACGCATCACCCTGCTCTTCTTCGCCCTGCTCAACCTCGCCGGCATTCGGGCGCAGGTGAGCGAATTGGGTATCACCGGCGGGGTTACGTATTACATCGGCGACCTGAACCCCACCCGTCACTACCCCAAGGACACCAAACTGGCTTATGGCGTCTTGTACCGGTACAACTTCAGCGACCGCTATGCCATTCGTCTTCAGGCACTTAACGGAACGCTGCAAGCCTATGACAATCGGTCCTCGGACAGTCTACAACTCCTGCGCGACCTGCACTTCAGGGCCCGGCTGCTGGAGTTCTCGGCCTTGCTGGAGGTGAACTTCCGCAAATACCGCAGCAAAGACAAGGACAGTAAGAAATGGACACCCTTCGTGTTCGCTGGGCTGGCCTACTTCCGAGCCGCTCCGCAGGCCGAGCTGAACGGGGAGTGGTACGACCTTCAACCCCTTGGTACAGAGGGCCAAGGCACCACGGCCAGGCCCGGATCGGACGTGTACACGGTGGATAATATCTGCATCCCGTTCGGCGCAGGGTTCAAGTGGAACGTGGGCCGACTGGATTTCCAGGTGGAATGGGGGCTTCGTCGCACCTACACCGATTATTTGGACGATGTGAGCGGCACCTACGTGGACCGCGATCAGCTGGCCTTCGAGAACGGGCCTTTGGCCGCCACCTTCGCGGACCCGAGCGTATTGGGGCAGCTTCCGGAGTACCCCAATGAAGACCGCGCCCGGGGGGATCCGGATACCCGCGATTGGTACCAGTACACCGGGCTATCGGTCACCTACATCATCTCCCGCTTCTCCGATTGCGAGGAGCAGTACAACTGGATGCGCAAGCGGCGCTGATCCAAGCCTTTTGGCGAACTTCGCAGCCCGTTTTGAAAAAGACCGTGGAAACCCCCGAAGCCCTCAAGGCTCGTATCGACCCGGACCGTGTGCCGGCGCACATCGCCATCATCATGGATGGTAATGGTCGCTGGGCCGAGCGGCAGGGTGAGCACCGGGTGGTGGGCCATGCCAACGGGGTGCGTTCTGTGCGCGAAGCATTGGTGGGCTGCCGCGAGGTGGGCGTGAAGTACCTCACGTTGTACGCTTTCAGCACCGAGAACTGGAACCGTCCGAAAGCCGAGGTGGATGCCTTGATGGACCTGTTGGTGAAGACGGTGATCGGCGAGTTGGAAGAGCTCAATGCCAATGGCGTACGCCTGCACACCATCGGCGACACGGATTCGCTGCCGGAGAGCTGCCGCCGCACGCTGTTGGATGCGATCGCAGCAACGGCGAAGAACGACACCATCACCATCACGCTGGCCCTGAGCTACAGCGCGCGGTGGGAGCTGGTGCGCATGGCCCAACAGCTGGCGGCTGCGGCCCAAGAGGGCACCCTCCAGCCCGACCGGATCGATGATGCCACCATCGCGGCACACCTTTCCACGGTGGGCATGCCGGATCCGGAATTGCTCATCCGCACCAGCGGCGAGCAACGCATCAGCAACTTCCTCCTGTGGCAGATCGCCTATGCCGAGCTGTGGTTCACTCCGGTGCTCTGGCCCGACTTCCGCAAAGAACACCTGTTCCAGGCCATCCTGGATTTCCAAGGCCGCGAACGGCGTTTCGGGCTCAT
Organism: Flavobacteriales bacterium; assembly: GCA_016787995.1. Classification (GTDB taxonomy): domain Bacteria; phylum Bacteroidota; class Bacteroidia; order Flavobacteriales_F; family PHOS-HE28; genus PHOS-HE28. The sequence goes on from JAEUTB010000135.1 coordinate 4,735, forward strand.
CAGCGAACAAGTAGCACCGGCCTGAGCATGCGTACGATCCTTGCAGTCCTTCTTCTCTTCATCGGCATCCAGCTCGTCGCGCAGGTCGAAAGCGGCCCCGTGATGGACCCTGCGGTGCCTTTGGAATACGAGATCGGCGGCATCACCGTGAGCGGCACCAAGACCACGGACCCCAACGCGGTGAAGCTCTTCACCGGCTTGCAGGTGGGCGACAAGGTCACCGTACCCGGGGAGAAGATCAGCAAGGCCATCGAGAACCTGTGGGAGCAGAAGCTCTTCAGCGACATCAGCATCGAAGCGGCCGAGATCCGTGGGCGCACCATCTTCCTGCACATCATCGTCACGGAGAAACCCCGGCTTTCGCGCTTCAAGTTCGAAGGGGTATCCAAGAGCGAAGGCGACAAGCTGCGCGAGGAGATCCAGTTGGTGCGCGGCCAGCAGGTGAACGATGCCGTGCTG
>JAEUTB010000159.1 GCA_016787995.1 Flavobacteriales bacterium
GATGGATGCTGTGGAGGAATTGTTCGGTATCGCCGGAACGCGACCGCGGGTAGGGCACGTGGTGGTAGGTCTTCGTGCGCCGATCGAAGCGGCACAAGGTGTGCGCCGTGCCCGACCAGATGTTCGAGTCGCCTTCCAACAGCAAGGCCTCGTGGTAGCGTTCATCCGGAAAAGCCGCGACGGTCGCCGCATCGCGCGGGTAACGGGTGATGCGATCGGTAGACTTGTCATAGCTAAGGATGCCTGCGTGGTTGAACCAGAGGAGCCCGGCGGCATCCATCGTGGGCCAGCGGCTCACTGCGTTCAACACACTGAATTCCGCATGGCGCTCCTTTGCCTCCCAGGGGATCCAGACCGGCCAGCTGCGTGTGCGCGGATCGAATTCGTTCAGAAAGCCCAGGGAAAAGGAAACCAGCACACGTCCGCTCGGCAAAGCCTGCAGTTTCCAGCAACTCTCGCTGTTCACCGTGTTGAAGCGCCCGGTACGCGGCTCGTAGGTGAAGGCGCCGTAGCCCGACATGCCCAACCAGATCAGGCCGTTGCGATCGCGGTACACGCACTTGCCGAATCGTGCGGACGGTTGCAGGTCGCGGTTACGCGGCAGCACGAGCGCCCACGTTCGCGAGGCTGGGTCGAACCGGTAGATCCCCGAATAGACACCGATCCACAACTGACCGTGCGCGTCCACCGTGCCGTTCGCACCCCGCATCTGTCCGAACTTCGATCCAAGGCGTGACAGGGTCTTCACCTTCGTGGAATGTGCGTCCAGCTCCACGATACCGTACATGTACAGACCGTATAGTCTATCGTTGACCGTGTCTTCCACCACGCTGAGTCCGGTGAGGTCGAGGAGATCCCGTCCGGTACGTACGGAACCCTCCGGATGATCCAGGCGCAGCGTATCGATGCGGTCTTTGCCGGCATGGTCAGGGATGATGCGGAAACCACCGCGATCCAACTGACCCACCCATATGGTGCCTGACCGGTCGGTGCTGGTGAAGCAGGGGCGGTCCAGGTGGTTGGTGCTTTTGCAGATGGGCAGTCCATCGGCATCGGGCTCTCCGGTGAAGGTCAACTTCACCACGCCCTGGCTGTGGCCCACCCAGAGATCGCCGTGCTTGTCCTGCGTGATGGACTGGACGATGTCCCGGATGTGTTCCATGCCGGTGCGCATATGCCGGAAGGTCTCCGTGTCGCGATCGAAGAGATCGATGCCTTCGGCCGTGCCCACCCACAACCGTCCTTGCCGATCCTCCAGCAAGGTGTAGATGTGGTTGCTGCGTACCGTGGTGCTGTCCTCGGGGTCGTGGCGGAACACGGTGAAGTTGTACCCGTCATAACGGTTAAGGCCGTCTTTGGTAGCGAGCCACATGAACCCGTACTTGTCCTGCAGGATGTGGTTCACCATGCCCTGCGAAAGGCCATCCTCGATGGTGAGCGCGCGCAAGGGCAGGAAAAGGGTGTCGTCCTGCGCCTGCACAGGAAGCACACTCAAGCACAGGAGCACGCGGACCACGAGGCGCAACAGGGTCTTCACGGTGCGAAGTGGCCTTTGGTGATGGCGTAAACGACAAGGCCCGCGGCGTTCTTGGCACCGGTCTTCAGCAAGAGGTTGTTGCGGTGGAAATCCACCGTGCGCGGACTGACGAAGAGCTTCGCCGCGATCTCTGCCGTGGTGAATTCCTGGCAGATGCCACGCAACACGTCGAGCTCGCGTTCACTGAGCGGATCGATCTCGTTGAAGACGGGTTTCACCTGTTTCTTCTTCACCAAGCCGTGCAGCATCACGCGGCTGACCAGCTCGCTGAAGTAGAAACCGTTCGCGGCCACGGAGCGGATCGCGGTGTCGATCTCATCAGGCTCGGCGGTCTTCAGCATGTAGCCGTTGGCACCCAGCTCCATCAGCCGTGCGATCATGGGGTCCTCGTCGTGGGTGCTGAGGATGATCACCTTCACCTCTGGGAAGTCCTTCTTGATGCGCTTGGTGGTGGCGATGCCGTCGAGCACAGGCATCTGCAGGTCCAGCAACACGATGTCCACCGGCGTGTGCGTCAGCGCCTTCAGCAGCTCTTCGCCGTTCGCGCATTCCAGCGCCACCTGCACATCGGCCATGTCCTGCAACAGCATGGCCAGTCCTTTCCGGAAGAGGACCTGGTCATCGGCGAGGGCGAGGCGGATCATGGCGAAAGGTCGGGTGAGCTGGTGTGATGGTACCCGGTATTTCCACCAGTTCTGCTACGAACGCAGCTCGGCTTGGAAGTGGTGGTGCAACTCCGAGGATACCGACCGGGCTTCATCCATCAGCTCTTGAAGCACAGGTCCACAGGCCGCAACGCCTGCTGTTCGGGCTTCTTGCGCCAACCGCACCAGTAGCTCCTGCAATGGTTGCGCACCCAAGTAGTGCATGGTGGGCTTCAGGTCGTGTACGATGGCCAGCAGCCCTTCCAGCTCCGCGCCCTCCACGCACGACGCCAACCGCTCCAATTGGCTCGGGGTCTCCTCCAAGTAGATGCCTACCCAGCGGGCCATGCGGGTGCGGTCGCCCTTGTAGAGGCGGTCGAGTTGGGAGAGGTCGGTGTGGTGGGGCATCGGGGCTACAAGTTCCTACTTCTTGGCCGTTCAACCCTGTCCTCAGGCTGGCGCAACACACGCGAGCGCCTTGTTCACCGGATCGTCACCTCGAATTCCCCGCTGGCACCACACGAAAGCATGCGCACGCGGTAGGTGCCGGTCCGTTCGGTGATGTCCCAGCCGTAACCCTTCCGACGCAGTGGGAAGCTCTTGCGCAGGACGCGTTCACCGGTGGCGACCTCGACGATCTCGTAGGCTGTGGGTGTGCCCATGGCGGGCAGCCGGAGCACATGTGCCCTACAAGCCGGATCGCGCGTGATCGTCGTATCGGTGAAGGGTTGGTAGTTCTGCGTATCCGCCGGAATTCCTTGGCAGACGATCTCGTACTCACAGCGCTCCGCAATACGCCTCTCCTAGGTGCGGTCTGTGGCATTCCACGACACTGCTGTGAACGCGGATGCGAGCAGCACTATTTGTAGGATAGCGGAGGTGCTCATGGATCACATGTTCCTTCGTTCCTGGCCCTCTACCTCGAGCATCGCCGCAGTGAGTTGCCCTAGCGAACAATACTTCGTCGCCTCCATCAGCAGGACATGTACTCCTTGATGTCATCCAAGGGAGCATCGAAATCGGCCGGCACGGTGACCATGCCTTTTGCAATCCCCGGGACGGGTGTCTTGCGTTTCGGCTGCGGCTCATTGCCCTGCCGACGCCGCATCAGGAACTCAATGAAGTCGAGCACCTGCTGGCGAACATCCTCCGGCAGGGAGGATAGCTGGGTGTAATTGTGCGCCGTTGCCATGACACGAAGATAAGCCCGGAGCGGGTCCGGTCACATGTTCCTCCGGTTCTGACCACCTACCTCGAACAACCTGTCCCGCCTTAGAGGATCGCTTGCGTCAGCTGCCCCAGCGAGCAGTACGTCGTCGTCTTCATCAGCACGGAGCAGTTGACACCGATGATCATTTCAACAACTCGTCTGTGAAGGTACGTGCGCTCATGATCCGTGTGCGTCCATAGCTCCGCATCGAGAGTAGGTCGTCATCGCCGGTGATCAGCAGATCAGCCTTCCCCTTCTTCGCCATCAGCAGCAGGTAGTCGTCCTTGGGGTCGCGGGAGAGCGGAGTTGGGCTCTTTGCCTCTACTTCCACCAGTTCACCTGCTTCAGCGAGCGCCATAGCAAGTTGATGCGCGAACTCCACCGGGAAGTGTTTCCGGAACCTGGGGCGTGCCGTCACATCCACGAACTCGGCCAGCAATGGCGGGCTTACCAGCAGCAAGAATTCTGCTTCCTGGAGCAAGGTGATGAATCCGCCTAATCGTTTGCCGATCAGGAAGCTGATGAGGATGTTCACATCAACGACGACGCGTTGCGGGTGCTGGCTTCTTCTTCCGCGCTGCATATCGTTTGGCTCTTACGATCTCAACTTCCTTGCGGATCGTCTCCTCGTCGATATCCACACCCTTGAGCGCTTCCATCATCACCTTCAACCGATCGAGTGCGCGTTCGCGCTCGAAGGCTTTGAGCAACGCGTCCTTCTCCTTGCCGGGCAACTGCTTGGCAAGTTCCACCACCTGGTCGGGGGTGAGGTCTATTCGGAAACCGCGTTCGAATGACATGACCCAAAGATAAGCGATGCCCGGCCTTACATGTTCCTCCTATACTGCCCCCCAACCTCGAACGTCGCTGCTGCCCTCTTTAGGCCAGCTTCAGCGACCTGAGCAGCTCCAATGTCTTGAGATGCTCCGCCTCGCCGTCATAGATCCGATCCTTGGCAAAGTGGAAGACATCATTGTGGTCGTAGTACAACGCCCAGTTGAGTGAACGATCCCACACAACTGTGTCATGGCCAAAGAACAGATCCTTCGCGTAGTGGATGACCATCTTCCACGTGAGCAGGAACGCGCAACCGGGTTGGAAGCAGAGTACACAGGTCATATCGAATGGGATGCCGCACTCATACAGCCACTTTTTGACCCGCTGCTCAGCACCATCGGGAAACAAGAACTGTTCTGCACTTCGGAAGTACTTTCCAGAGTCGGGCAGGAATCTGGTGAGCCCCACATCATGTTCGAATTTCCATAGGAATTCGGCCGCCTGTCGGTCGAGCGGTCTGATCTGGTCCAAGTGCTCTGGAGAGGGCAGCTGGCCGTCTTCCCCAATGAAGACATGCGCCATAGGGTAACCAACGAGCGGGACAGTGTGTGTAGCGAGGTCTTCCAACATGTGTATTGGACCATGTTCTACCGCTTCTACATGTTCCGCCGATATTGTCCACCCACTTCAAACATGGCCGCCGTCAACTGCCCGAGGCTACAGTACTTAGTCGCCTCCATCAGCACCTCGAACATGTTCTCATTCCGGATCGCAGCCTGTTGAAGGTCCTTGATCGCCTTCGCCGCTTCGTCCGCGTACGCCGCACGTAGGTTCTCCACGGTGGCGATCTGCGCTTCCTTCTCCTCCTCGGTGGCGCGGATCACCTCCTTGGGCAGGATGGTGGGTGAGCCCTTGCTGCTGAGGAAGGTGTTCACCCCGATGATGGGGTATTCGCCGGTGTGCTTCAGCGTTTCGTAGTACAAGCTCTCCTCCTGGATGCGGCTGCGCTGGTACATGGTCTCCATGGCACCCAGCACGCCGCCGCGCTCGGTGATGCGGTCGAACTCGGTGAGCACGGCCTCTTCCACCAGGTCGGTGAGTTCCTCGATGATGAAGCTGCCTTGCAGCGGGTTCTCGTTCTTGGCCAGGCCGAGCTCCTTGTTGATGATGAGCTGGATCGCCATGGCGCGGCGCACGCTTTCCTCGGTGGGCGTGGTGATGGCCTCGTCGTAGGCGTTGGTGTGGAGCGAGTTGCAGTTGTCATAAATGGCGTAGAGCGCCTGCAACGTGGTGCGGATATCGTTGAAGTCGATCTCCTGCGCGTGGAGGCTGCGGCCGCTGGTCTGGATGTGGTACTTGAGCATCTGGCTGCGCTCGTCGGCACCGTAGCGGTGCTTGAGCGCCTTGGCCCAGAGGCGGCGCGCCACGCGGCCCATCACGGCGTACTCGGGGTCCATGCCGTTGCTGAAGAAGAAGCTGAGGTTGGGCGCGAAGGCGTTGATGTCCATGCCCCGGCTCAGATAGTACTCCATCCCGGTTCGTGGACCGGGACAGGCTCCGGTGAAGCCGTTGGCCAGCGTGAACGCGAGCTGGCTGATGGGGTTGGCGCCGGCCTCCGCAGCGCCCGCCCCGGCCGCCGAGCCGGGGTGGTAGCCGCTGATGCTGACGCTGTAGAAGTTGCGGACCTTCTTGTCGATGAAGTACTGCTGCACATCGCCCATGAGGCGCAGCGCGAACCTACCTGTCCGGTAGGCAGGATCGGTGCTGAAGATCGTTGTTCTGCGCCTGGTGGTTTCGCCCGCCCTGAGCTCGTCGAAGGTTTGGGCGTGCCCCGGCTCAAATGCAGCCGGGTCGGGCCAACCGCTCCAAGTCCTCGCCTCCTTCGTCGGCTCCGGGCTTTCCGCTCATGTCCCTCACGCGCTGACGCATGGTCGATGATCAGGCTCTATCCCGAAAACGCGAGAGTGTCCTTTGCTTACGTCGATTTACTTGAACGCAACGAAGAGTAGCAAGCCGAGCGTAACTACACCGATCATGACGCTAACAATGAACCTTGTCTTGCTCTGCTTCGCGAGTTCCTCATACTTCCCTTCCAAACGCTGTTGAGCGGCCTTAATCTCTTGCCCCGAGACCAATAGCTTTCCTTCTGTGGAATGAACCTCCTTCA
>JAEUTB010000170.1 GCA_016787995.1 Flavobacteriales bacterium
CTGAACAACTCGTTCGCATAACGGTTACCGGTCTTTAGGTAGGCAGAGCTGTTCTTGATCCATGCGTAGATGTCTCCTTGCCCTTCCCAGCGCTGTCTTGCACCTTTCAAGGCTGGCCCCGTTAGGTCTTGCTCCGGCTTATGACAACTAGAGCAGTGCGATGCGAACAGATATGCACCATACTGTGCCTCGAGTTTAGATTCCGCTGTCAATAAGACGGAATCCGAATCTGCTGGTTCACCATCATCGATGGAACTTTGGATGTCAGGACTGAATGACCAGTATAAACTATCCGCATACCCCTTATTCCCCGCATCCTTCCCCAACTCCGCCAGCTTGTCTAGGTAGCCCGGCGGGTAGAAGTCCAGCGTGTTGATGTCCACGGGAACCAAGGTTCGCGGCAAGGGCTGCGGGTTTCGCCAATCCACTACACCTTCTTCTGTCATCACGCCTTCGTAGAGCATCATCTTTGGATCGGTCTTGTCGCTTGGCACCATCACCGTCAGCGGCTTGTTGGGGTCGATGCCTACGCGCTCGCCATTCACCTGCGCATCGACGTAGAACATGCCGCCGGTCTCCAAAAGCGTGTCGCCGCTCATGGTGCTTAGGCCCGCCTTCATGATGTCCACGCCGTTGATCGCCTCCAGTATGGTAACACGTACCGGTGTGGAGATCGCATTGCCCAGATCATCAACGAAGGCGCCTTTTGGAATATCCAGCACCAGTCCGTTCGGTGTGATCAGGGTGGTGTCTGCCTTGGGGTCGATCGTCATCACCAATGCAGGTGATCCGGTCCCCGTAGTGTCGCTCAGGGTGAGTAGTTGTTCAACCTGCTCTGAACCATCACTTGCCGCTTCGGTTGAATGGCCGCTGTGCTTCGTTAGCATCCACCCACCAACCGCAAGAATGGCGATCACCGCCGCACCACCGATCCCCGGCAACCACTTGCCCCACTTGTAGCTTCGGTAGGCCTTGTTCACCGCAGGCCGCAGCGCGAGGCGCTTCATGCCGCCATGAAGGGCTCGTTGTTCCTCCACCAAGGCACGCAGTTCGGCATTCGTGCGGATCCGCTCTTCAAAGGCGACCCGTTCGCTCGCGTTGAGTTCACCGCCGAGGTAGCGGTCCACCAGTTCCATCAGGGTCAGTTCGTCGCGCATAGCAAATCGCCGAAGCCTCGGCGAAGGTGTTTGCTCAAGGGTGTTGGATGTGAACGACGGATCCCTGTGCGGTCAGCGCGCGGTAGCGTTTGCGGGCCTCCTCAAGGCACTTGTACTTCCTCGTCTTGGCCGCGCCCTCACCCGCCAGCCCGATGGACTTGGCTATCGTGAGCAGCGGTTCCTTCAGGAGGTAGAAGCGCTTGAGGAGTTCCAGGCACTTGTCGCCCAAGGCCAGCAAGGCGCGCTCGGCCAGACCGAAGTGCTGCTCTTCCGCGAGCAAAGCACCCAGGTCGTTCGGCTCATCGGGCGCAACTTCCAGCTCCTGCGTGAAGCGGCCCCTTCTGCGCAGCTCCTCCTGCCAGCGGTTGCGGCAGATGGCGTACAGGTAGGTGCCGATGGAGCAGGTGAGCGTGAATGCTTCGTCCTTCGCCTTGCCGAGCAGGATGATCAGCGCGTCCTGGAACAGGTCCTTGGCATCGGCACGTGTGCCGCCGTTGTTCCGCACCATACGCTCCACCTTGGGCAGGTGGGCGTATAGCTTCACGAGGGCCTTGTGGTGCTGGCCTGTTCGCAGTTGGCTGATGATCTCCTGGTCGCTCATGGTAAACGCCGAAGCTTTAGCGGAGGTGTTACGGGATCCGTCTTTACCCTTGATGATGAACGCAAAGAAAGGTGACCCTGATCGCCGGATATTAATTGCTACCCACCAGGTCGACCTTCACCCGCATCGTATTGCTGATCGCCTGATCCCCCAGGTCATCGAAGAACGAGTTCGAGCCGTATTTGATGCCGAAACGCGTGCGGTCCAACTCCAAGGTACCGGTCACCGTGCAGCGATCGCCTTGCCGGGAGATCCGTGCCGGGAACTTCACAGGGTTGGTGGTTCCGCGTAACGTCAGGCTGCCCATTACGGTGCAGGTGTCGTTCACGATGGGGGTGGATCCACGCACGGAGAACCTGGCTTCGGTGAAACGCTCCACGTCGAAGAAGTCCGGGCCTTTCAAGTGCTCCATCAAATTCGCGTCCTCATGATGCAGGCTACGCATATCGGCCACCACTTCACCATGGGTGATCGCGTTGGCAGCGAAGCGGAGGTGACCTGAGCGGACGGTCAACTGCCCGGTCAAGCTGTAGTCGCCGACCTCGCCGTAGCCTGTCCATTGAAGCGAAGACCGGCCCGGTTGGAAGGTGTAGGTGCCACTGTCGCGCACCGCTGGATCCACCACGGCTTCGGTCTCTACCAGTGCCGTTCCTTTCCAGCGCTTGCCGTTCGCGTCCTCCACGATGTAGTACCACAGGGCATCGCCACCCGTGAGGGTTTCCTGCCGGCGCCAACTGGTGGGATCCGTGTACACGACACCGGCCTTGAGCGCCGCGTTGGGGCAATCGTAGACCTGTGCGAACTGCTCGGGCGTGTCGGCCAAGCGATGGTACCAGCCTGCATCGGTCCATACGAAACTGCCGAACTCGATCAACTTCACATCACCTACTACGGAGCGGATCGTGGTGTTGTGCTTCCACACGTACATGCTGTCCTCGAAAACGGCGTTCACCGGGTTGGGGTCGTGGGCGCCGACCAGTCCCACCGGCAAACCGCACAGGAGCTTCGGTAGGAGACGGTCGGCTTCAGTGTCATCGGCTTCGAGCGCGGGTGTTGGCCCGGGTGATGGGTTGCTGTTCTGCTGGCAGGCTGTCTGGAGCAGGAATAGGATCAGAAGTGGCAGCAGGGTGTTCGTGGTGCGCATGGCGTGGTGTGTTGAGGATGCAAAACAGCCTCTTTCCGAAGCCAGTATCGCCCCGGAACCGGTTCTGGGACCTGCGCGATGACCCCTTGATATTCAGTGACTCAGGAGAAAGTGGGTCGTGTCTTCCCGGGCTTTGGGACCCGACGGGACGGTTCAGGCCTGCGCAGCGCGTTCCACCCACTCGCTGGGAGAACATCCTTCGTGATCCCGGAAGGCGCGGTTGAAGGTGGATTTGGCACTGAAGCCTGCATCCAGCGCCAGCCCCAGCAAGCTCTTGGAACGGTGTTCTCCTTTGGCGATGGCAGCCTTCACCGCCTCCACGCGATAGCCGTTCACCCAGGTGAGGAAGGTGCGCCCGGTCCCGCTGTTGATCGTGGAGGATACCAGTTTGGCCGGGAGCATCACCGCTTGCGAGAGGTCCACGAGCGTGAGGTCGGGCTGGCGGTAGAGCGCTCGTTGTTCCATCACCGAGGCGATGCGCGCGAGCAGCTCGGGATCGAACTTGTCCGCTGTGGGCTGCTCGGGAAGGTCCATCACCTCCACAGGTAGGGTGCTTGGTCGAGGTTCCGCCACACCCGCTGCCTCATTCTTCAGTGGGACGGTCGTGGATGGTGCATCGGCCGCTTGCACCACACGGACCACTTCCACCTGCCGATACCCTTGCCAACCGATGACGCAGACGATCAGCAATTTCAGCACGTCCGTGGGTAGAACGATGCCGGTACTGTGGAAAGCGTCCGGCACGAGGCCGAGTGTGATCGCCACCGCGGCGAACACCGCGAAGAGCAGGATCAAGCGATGGAGCCACTGCATCGCCACCGGACGTGTATCGGAGAATTGGGCCTCCGTGATATCACGCCAACGCTCCAAGGTGCGATGCGAGAGCAGGAGGTAGATGATCAGCCCAAGTTGGCTTCCCCAGAAGAGGAAGGGCTTCAGCCAAGGTTCGTAGGTGTCAGTCCAGAACTGGTACTTGTCATCGGCGTTCAAGAAGAAGGCACAGCCATGAACGGTCAACTGCAGCAGCCCCGGAGCCAGATGCGCCAGGCGACCTGGCCAACCCGGTAAGCGGTGGTCCATCATGCGCAATATGTGGAACCACAGCAGTGGACCCACCAGCAATTGCCCATTGATGGGGATGAAGTAGAGCCATTGGTTGCGTTCGTACACGCCCGTTTCCAGCAAGAGGTTGTGGGTGAGCGAACCCATGAACACCACCACCAGTGCGCTCAGCCATTGGTTGGCCGATCGGTGCTTCCGTTGGGGAAGCAGGATGCCCAGGGTGAGGACACCTGCGATGAGCGCGATGAGCAGCAATGCGATGGCCACGGGCCGAAGGTCGGAAGTCTGCGCGTGTGGTCGATCGCATCCGAACACATCGTCTGCCGGGGTGACCCCGTACGCATTGCCCGGTCTTAAGGACGACCTTTGTTCTACTCTTGCCCGCTCGATCATCATGCGTTCACCGATCCTTTCGCTGGCTGCTCTTGCGCTGTGGGCCCTGGCTCCGGTCGCACACGCTCAATCCTTCGACCTCGAGCAGTTCGATCAACTCTTCCGGCCACGCCTGCGGCTGGATGCACGCTATACACCTGGCGTAGCGTTCACCGATCGGCCTGGCAGCTTTGAGGAGCGCACGGCAACCGGTGTGCTCACCATTCCGCTGTGGAAGAAGTGGACGGCCGGTGTGGAGCTGAACCTGCTCGGCGATACGTGGAAGGACCTGCTGAAGAACAGTGTGCGTGTACGCGCCTCGCAAGTGTTGCTGAACGCCCGCTACACCCCGCGTGAACTGCGCATCGGCGATGAGCTGCATACCCTGCACTCCGCATCCATCGGTGCGTTGGGCATCAGCCTTACGAAGAAGTACCGCGTGCTGTTCTGGAGCGTGAACGCGAACGTGAGCGAGTCGGCAGGCACGTTGGATCAAGCCGTACCGCGCTTCAATGGCATCATCGGCAAGATGCAGGTGAAGGGCCTGCGCCGACAAGTGTTCTATGGACTGGCCGTGTCGGCGAGCGATGGCCTCAACCTGCCGTTACCCTTCGTGGGTGGACAGGAACCAATGGGCGAGCGCTGGAGCTTCCAGTACATCCTTCCGGTGCAACTGGCAGTGGGCTACAAGGCATCGCAGCGTACACGGTTCTCGGCAGGCATCGGCGCCGATGGGTTCCGCAGTGGCTTTGCGGCGGGCGACCAGCGCGTGAACCTGAATTACACAGCACTACGCGCCTTCCTGCTCGTACGCCACAAGCTCTCGAATACGCTGCAACTACGCGCCGAGGTGAACGGGTTGCCGATACATGCCTTGCGCATCCCCGACGCGAACAACGAGCTGCAGCGCTTTCCCATCGACGCTGGTTTGAACGCGATGGTGGGCGTGAACATCTTCTTCGGCGAAAGCACCTTGGAGCGCTTGCTCGACGAGGTGCTGAAGTGATCAGTGCAGTACGATCGGCCGTTCGATCAGCTCGGCCTTCAGCGGTGTGGTGGGTACCACGGCGGAATGTGTGGGATCACCGTCCTTCCTGCTCCGCCAAGTGCGCGGCACCCGTTCGATCTTGATGGGCCAGATGGTGAGCACGCCCTGTTGGTCGATGTTCAACCGGAGGAAGTGTTTGTGGTCCTGGTGCTTCAATCCGCTGAAGGCTTCTTCGCTGTGACGCCCGAAGACGTTGATGGAGATCAACAGGTATAGACCCATGATGATGGAGCCCGCCACCCAACCACCGCTGAAGATGAGCATGCCGGTGAGCACGCTGTGCAAGAAGGTATGCGCAGTGAACACGAGGGTGGCCAGGTTGAGTGCGCCCCAGCCGATGTAGAACATGGCGGCGAGGTGTGCGGCGCTATGTCCGAGTCCACCCAGCACACGATACACCTTGCTGTGCGTGTCGGTGAAGGCCAGGAAGACCGCCATGATGCCGATGATCCACAAGGCCAGACCGGGGTGGTCGCTGAACGCATTGATGGTGGCGACCAGTGCTTTCCACGGCGTGTGCGGTATGGCATCGCTCACCGAGCTGCCCACCAACCACGCGGTGAGCAGGTAGAGCGTGGCGGGCACAATGCCGAAGCGCGGGTTCTTGAACAGGAAGAGCAGGTTGCCGTATGCGATGCGCGCCGAACGTTGCATATCCGGGTAGGTGGCCTTCACCGCGTAGCTGCGCGGAATCGCACCAGGCGTCAACGGCTCTTCCACCAGCAGGCTCACATCCTCTTCATGCGTCGGATGGAGGAAGGCACCACCGCCACCCGCTGTGATCTTCTGCACCGGTTGTGCACCGGCCGCGCTCTCGGGTGTCTCTTCGTGGCGGCGGTAGTGGTGCAGATCGCCCGTGAGGTCGACCTTCACGTCGATGCCGCGCTTGGCGAAGACCTCTTCACGCAGGTGGATGAGGTCGGTCTCGTCGAAGGTGCGGCCCATGGCGCGGTATTTCTGGGCGTACACCCACACGGGCAGTGAGAGGCACAGGATCACCTTGTCGCCGGGCTTCATGTGCCGCTCGGCGATCTCACGGAAGTGCTCGATCTGCGGCACGTCCATGTCGCTCTGCAATTGGCCATCGCTGCCCACCAGCCACCAGCCATGCGGCAACTTCAGCACGAAGTAGCTGCGCTTCTGCCGGGTCCACCAGCCCGCGAACCGACGCCCACCG
>JAEUTB010000185.1 GCA_016787995.1 Flavobacteriales bacterium
GTATCCTGCCACCTCCAGAATGCGTACAAGAGCGTTCGTTGCCCGGAGGGTTCGCTTCCGGTCACGGAACAACTCACCCGCGAAGTGCTCTCGCTACCCATGAGCACGGAACTGGATCACGAACAACTCACGCACATCACCGATACGGTGAAGAGCTTCTTCAACTAGCCCATGAACATCGCAGTAGCTAGGAACAGCTCCTTCGCTGCGCTCGGAGTGCCAACAGCAGCAAACAAGAGACACATCTCATGAATATCGCAGTAGTAGGAACCGGCTATGTCGGTCTCGTGACCGGCACATGCTTCGCAGAGACGGGCAACCACGTGGTCTGCGTCGACATCAATGCCGAAAAGGTGCAGATGATGAAGGACGGCAAGGTGCCGATCTATGAGCCGCACCTGGACGTGCTTTTCGAGCGCAACATCCGTCAGGGTCGTTTGAGCTTCACCACCGACCTGGCCGAAGCCTTGGAAAAGGCACAGATCGTGTTCCTGGCCTTGCCCACACCTCCGGGTGAGGATGGCAGTGCCGACCTCAGCTACGTGCTGAAGGCTGCCGGTGACATCGGCAAGTTGATGAAGGATTACAAGGTCCTCGTGGATAAGAGCACCGTGCCCGTAGGTACCGCGGAGAAGGTACATGCCGAGGTGGCGAAGTACGCCAAGGTGGAATTCGACGTGGTGAGCAACCCCGAATTCCTGCGCGAAGGGTTCGCGGTGGATGATTTCCTGAAGCCGGATCGTGTGGTGGTAGGTACCAGCAGCGACCGTGCACGCAAATTGATGGAGGACCTCTACAAGCCTTTCGTGCGCCAGGGCAACCCGATCATCTTCATGGATGAGCGCAGCGCCGAGCTCACCAAATACGCGGCCAACGCTTTCCTCGCGGCCAAGATCACGTTCATGAACGAGATCGCGAACTTCTGCGAAGCTGTTGGTGCCGACGTGGACAAGGTGCGCATCGGCATGGGCACTGATACCCGCATCGGCAAGCGCTTCTTGTTCCCGGGCATCGGTTATGGTGGAAGCTGCTTCCCCAAGGATGTGCAAGCCTTGGCGAAGAGCGGGAAGGAAGCTGGCTACGACTTCCAGATCATCAACAGTGTGATGGAGGTGAACGAACAACAGAAGACCGCGTTGATGCCGAAGATCAAGGCCTACTATGGTGGTGATCTCAAAGGCAAGCACTTCGCCATGTGGGGCCTTTCGTTCAAGCCGGACACGGACGACATCCGCGAGGCACCCGCCTTGTACATGATCGATGCATTGGTGGCTGCTGGGGCTACCGTCACCGCATTCGATCCTGAAGGTGCGGCCAACGTGAAGAAGATGATCGGCGACAAGATCAACTACGCTGCTGACGAATATTCCGCCTTGGATGGCGCCGATTCGTTGATCATCTGCACCGAATGGGCGCTCTTCCGTACGCCTGATTTCGACAGGTTGGTGAAGACCCTTAAGGAGCGGACGATCTTCGACGGTCGGAACCTCTACGAGTTGGACGAGATGAAGGCGAAAGGCTTCCACTACGTCAGCATCGGCCGCAACGTCGTTACCGCTGCCCACAGTCCGAAACACAGCACCAAAGCCACGGCGAAAGCCTGATCACATGGCGAAGAAGAAGGCAACCGCCAAGCCGGCACGTTCAGCCAAGGCTGGTGTAGCGTCGACCCCAAGGGTCAACGAAAAGTCGAAACCCGCCAAGAAAGCCCAGGCGAAAGCGGCTGCATCGGCGAGCCGCAAGCGCCCCAACACCAAAGACCGTGTCCTCATCACAGGTGCCGCCGGGTTCCTCGGTTCGCACCTGTGCGACAGGTTCCTGAAGGAAGGGTACCACGTGATCGCCATGGACAACCTGATCACGGGTAGCCTGAAGAACATCGAGCACCTCTTCCACCGGGAGGATTTCGAGTTCTACCACCACGATGTTTCCAAGTTCGTGCATGTGCCTGGCGAATTGAAGTACATCCTGCACTTCGCCTCACCCGCATCGCCGATCGACTACGAGAAGATCCCCATCCAGACCTTGAAGGTGGGTTCCCTGGGGACGCACAACCTGCTCGGCCTTGCGCGGGTGAAGAAAGCGCGCATCTTGGTGGCCAGCACCAGTGAGGTGTACGGCGATCCGAAGGTGCATCCGCAGAACGAGAGTTACTGGGGCCATGTGAACCCGGTGGGAAAGCGGAGCATGTACGATGAGGCCAAACGCTTCCAAGAGGCGATCACCATGGCCTACCACAATTACCACGGCGTGGAGACCCGCATGGTACGCATCTTCAACACGTATGGCCCGCGCATGCGTTTGAATGATGGCCGGGTGGTGCCTGCCTTCATGGGCCAGGCCTTGCGTGGCGAAGACCTCACCATCTTCGGCAAAGGCGACCAAACGCGCAGCTTCTGCTACGTGGATGATCTGATCGAAGGCATCTACCGTCTGCTGCTGAGCGACTACGCCGGTCCGGTCAACATCGGCAACCCGAAGGAGATCACCATCAAGCAATTCGCCGAGGAGATCCTCAAGCTCACGGGCACCAAGCAGAAGCTCATCTACAAACCGCTGCCCAGCGATGATCCCATGCAGCGCCAGCCGGACATCACCCTCGCGAAGAAGCTCTTGAAATGGGAGCCCAAAGTGGACCGTGCGGAGGGGATGCGTCGCACCTTCGACTATTTCAAGTCGCTCACCCCCGCGGAGCTCAACGAAAAGGAGCACTTCAGCTTCGAGAAGTACGCGAAGAAGTGATCCAGCAAAGCATGACGACAAGACCCGGTCATCATGGCCGGGTTTTGTCTTTCTGCGCAACGAGAGTGTATCCACGACCACGGCGAACGACATTTGTCATCCATCCAGACCGTTGAAGCACCGTTTCCGTCAGATCCGCGACACCGCAGAAGAAGCGACCACGCTGGTACCCTTGCGCGTAGCAGGGGTGCCGGAGCATTTCAACATGCCATGGTTGCTGGGCTTGGAACGAAGAGCCTTCGTGCGCGCTGGTGTGGAGGTGAAGTGGCGCACCGTGCCGGAAGGAACGGGTGCCATGTGCAAGCTCCTTCGCGAAGGGGAGGTGGATCTGGCCATGCTGGTGACCGAGGGTGCCGTACGCGACATCCTGAATGGGAATCCGAGCCGGATCATCTCCTCCTATGTGGACAGCCCGCTCACGTGGGGCGTACATGTGGCGGCGCATACAGGGATCGAAGCACCGGAGCACTTGCAAGGTGTTCCCTATGCCATCAGCAGGCCCAATAGCGGCAGTCACTTGGCGGCGTTGAGTTACGCGCGGGCGAAAGGGTGGCCGGTCGACGAGTCCGATCTGGAGGTGGTCAACGATCTGAAGGGCGCGTTGCTGCGCATGTCCAAGCCGGAACCGATCGCTTTCCTATGGGAGAAGTTCACGACCAAGCCTTATGTGGATGAAGGTGCCCTCCGCAAGGTGGATGAGTACACCACCTCCTGGCCGTCCTTCGTGATCGTGGCGACTGAATCTGCCTTGGCGGCCCATGCGAAGGAGATCGAACGGTTGTTGAAGGTGATCCGCGACCAAGTGACCGGAGTGATGGCCAAGAAGGCTGCACCGGAGATCTTCGCACAACGCTACAAGATGCCGCTGGCCGACGCCCAGGAGTGGTTCGCGGGTGTGCGGTGGAACACCGGGGCTTCACTGGACGAGCCCACGCTGACACGGATCGTCGGGACACTGAAGGATGCTGGTTTTCCGGGCTTACCTGCTGCCGACGACGGCCTTTCCGAGCGCCTGCTGTGGCGGTTCGCTGAGCGTTGATCCGGCGTAGCCTGCATTCCCGACGCCTTCGGTACCTTCGCGACCGCTGATCGCGGACCAGTTCCGCGACCACTTTGGTTCGATGTCCTATACTGCCCATCCCAGCGCCGTGATCGATGAAGGTTGTACCATCGGTGAAGGCACGCGTATCTGGCATTTCAGTCACATCATGCCGGGCTGCACCATCGGTCCGGGCTGCAACATCGGGCAGAATGTGGTGATCAGTCCTGATGTGGTGTTGGGCCGCAACGTGAAGATCCAGAACAACGTGAGCATCTACACCGGTGTGATCTGCGAGGACGATGTGTTCTTGGGCCCCAGCATGGTGTTCACCAACGTGATCAACCCGCGCAGCGCGGTGAACCGCCGTGGCGAATACCTTCGGACCTTGGTGAAGCAAGGAGCATCCATCGGGGCGAACGCCACTATCGTATGTGGGCATGACATCGGTCGTTTCGCCTTCATCGGAGCTGGTGCCGTTGTCACCAAGGAGGTGCCTGACTATGCCTTGGTGGTGGGGAATCCCGCGCGCCAGACGGGTTGGATGAGCGAATACGGCCACAAGCTCAAGTTCGATGCACAAGGCCTGGCCAGCTGCCCGGAAAGCGGAGAACGCTACGAACTAAAGAACGGCACCGTCCGGAAGCTCGCATGACAGGTCCCATCAAGATCGCCGT
>JAEUTB010000190.1 GCA_016787995.1 Flavobacteriales bacterium
CGACACCATGACCGAAGGGGTGGTGAGCGCCTGGCACAAGAAGGTGGGAGATGCCGTGAAGAGCGGCGAGGTGCTCGCGGAGATCGAGACCGACAAGGCCACCATGGAGTTCGAGAGTTTCACCGATGGTGTGCTCCTGCATATCGGTGTGGAGAAGGGCAAAGCCGCTGCGGTGGACAGTGTGTTGGCCGTTTTGGGCAAAGCGGGTGAGGACATCACCGCGTTGCTCGCTGGTGAAGCTGCTGCTGCACTAAAGACCGAGGCCGCACCGAAGCCGGAAGAACCCAAGGTGAAGCAGCAGGAGCAGGTACAAGTCGCTACCGCTGCGCCAGCACCCGCCCCAGAAAAGGCCAAGCCTGCCGCTACGGGGAGTGTTCCAGCGCCTAAGCCGCTGTTCGGTGGTGGAGCCTCTGCAGCTCCAATGGCACCTGCGAACAACGGCCGTGTAAAAGCCAGTCCGTTGGCGAAACAGCTCGCCGAGGAGAAAGGCATCGATATCGGTCGGGTGGTGGGTAGTGGTCCGGATGGCCGTGTGACCAAGCAGGACATCGAGAACTTCGCCGGCGGAGGCGCGGTGTTCGGTGCACCACAAGTGGAGAACTACGAGGAGGTGCCGGTGAGCCAGATGCGCAAGACCATTGCGAAGCGTCTGAGCGAAAGTCTCTTCACCGCACCGCATTTCTTCCTCACCTTGGAGTTGGACATGGCCCGTGCCATGAGCGTGCGCGAAGCCATCAACAAGCAGATCGCACCGGACAAGATCTCGTTCAACGACCTGGTGATCAAGGCCTGTGCCGTCGCGTTGAAGCAGCACCCCAAGGTGAACAGCAGCTGGCTCGGCGACCGCATCCGCTACAATCAGCATGTGCACATCGGCGTGGCGGTCGCGGTGGAAGAAGGTCTGCTCGTGCCCGTTGTGCGTTTCGCGGATGGCAAGCCCTTGCGCACCATCGGGAACGAAGTGCGGGATCTGGCCAAACGCGCCAAGGACAAGAAACTTCAACCGGCGGATTGGGAAGGGAACACCTTCACCATCTCCAACCTGGGCATGTTCGGCATCGACGAGTTCACGGCCATCATCAACCCGCCCGATGCATGCATCCTGGCCGTGGGTGGCATAATGGAGAAACCGGTTGTAAAGGATGGTCAGATCGTGATCGGTCACACCATGAAGGTGACCCTAAGCTGTGATCACCGCGTGGTGGATGGCGCTACTGGCGCTGCCTTCTTGAACACGGTGAAGAGTCTACTCGAAGAACCGGCGTTGTTGCTGGGGGTGGGGGCGATCTGATCATTCTCAGCTCATCCGATTGATCTAGCGATGAGCAGCCTTGCCCGACTGATCCCCTCGGTCCTTCGCACTTGGGTTCGACACTACGTGCTGCGTGGTGATGCGGTGCATTGTCCTATTTGCGACAAGGGTGCGATCGCCTACCTGCCTTCGGGATCGCCGCCGCGACCGCATGTACTTTGCCCTTTCTGTGGCTCACGCGAAAGGGCGCGGATAGCCTGGCTATTCTTGAAGGAACGAAAGGTCTTGCGCTCGGGTTTGCGTGTGCTGCATGTGGCACCAGAGCGATGCTTGCGCGAGAAACTCACGGTGTTGCCCGGTGTGAAGTACACGGCAGGGGACAAGTTCACGCCCGGTTACAGCTATCCGCGTGGGACCATCGATCTCGATATCACCGCGATGCCCTTCGCGAACGACTCGTTCGACCTGATCCTCTGCTCGCATGTGTTGGAGCACGTGCCCGATGATCGACGGGCGATGAGCGAGCTCCATCGCGTGTTGGCACCCGGCGGCATGGCCATCCTGATGGTGCCCATCGCATTGGATCGTGCGACCACCGATGAGGACCCGTCGGTGACCGATCCGCAGGAACGGATCCGGCGTTTCGGGCAGTTCGATCATGTGCGGCTCTATGGCAGGGATTATGTGGATCGCTTGAAGAACGCTGGTTTCGAGGTGGTGGAAGATGCCATGACCGAACGCATGAGCCCGGCCGAGATCTTCCGCCATGGATTGCTCCGGAGCGAAGTGGTCCACGCCGGACTGAAACCCGTCACTCCACCACGGTGAACGGGCCTTCTGGCATGTGGAAGTAGCGGCCGTTGCGCCGATCCGGCAGCATCACACCTTCTCGTCGTAGTTCTTCGTCCAGTGCCTGGAGGTCCGCCTGCGCACCCCGGGGCACGGACACCAACACCACCGTATTCTCTGGACCCTGCATGGCCGAAAGCAACAGGTACTCGAACGGAGCGGGCGAGTACAATGGCGCGTTGTTGAAGCCCGGCGGTACGAATTGGCGCACTGCCGTGTCCAAGCCTTTCGTGATCCGTTGTTCACGGGCATGTACGATCCGCTCCTCGATCCATTCCTTTCTTTCCTCGAAGGTGTTCCCTACATGGAAGGACCAACCGATCCGCAGTACCAGCACGAGCGCGAATAGGTGCGGCGTCCACTTCCTCCACAGGTGTGACACTTGTGCGGCCCATCCCGCGGCCACCAGCGCCCAAAGGACGTGCGCGTAGTCCAATGTCTCGCGGTACCTGTCGTGTGTGCCATCGGGGAAATACAAGCTCACCACCGTGTAGATGACGAGATGGCCTGCGAAGAACATGAGCAGCGGCCACCACGCTTTCTTGCGCCAAGCGGTGAAGATGGAGAGCAGCGCGATGAGGATGGCGTCGGGGTAATGCCAGAACGCTTGAACGGCATGGGCCCATAGACGGCCTGGTGCGAAGATCCAGCCGATGCCCGCTAATTCCAACCGGAGGAAGACCGTCTGGAAGGCACGGTCCTCGTAACCCGAGAGACCGATGATCCGTTGTGCCATCAAGACCACCAGGATCGATAAGAACGCAATGAACATCGGACGATGCTGCCAGATTCGGTCCAGGGTTAGCATCAGTAACAACACCAGCAGGCCCAGGAAATGGCACGTGGCGATAAGCGCGAACAGCAACCATGCAATGACCTGTCCGGAACGCGTGTTCCGCACATCGCTTTGGAGCAGTGCTCGGAGGGTGATCAATAGGATGGCGCCGTAGTAGAGCTCGAACACCGGGCAGAACAGCGCTTGGGCGAGGCCCACGAATTGGGTCGCCAGCAGGATGAGACCATGGTACCCATCGCGAAGCACGCGAGAGACATACAGGAACGCACCCGCGCAGAGCACCACATTCCCTAGGGAATATAGCACGGTGATGCCTTTCAACGGTAGGCCCAGCTTGACGCCGACGAGTGGCAACCATTGGATCAGGGGCATGAGCCAGCGTTGGTTGATCACGTGGAAGCCTTCCTCATCGATCACGCGCACCAGGAAGTAGCCGGCATCGGCATAGAGCCGCTCTTTGGCGAAGTACACGGCGAAGAAGGCCAACGCCGATAGGGCTAGGTAGCCCAAGAGGTTATCGCGGTGCGCCATGAGTTGGCCGCGTTCTGCCGGCATGCAGCCAAAGTAGCACGCGGCCCCGGCGTATTTTGCGGCCATGCACGATGTGCTCGCCACGCCCATCGAATACCTGAAAGGTGTTGGACCCCAACGCGGCGCTTTGTTGCGATCGGAGCTGAACATCGCCACCTATCAGGATCTGCTTTTGCATTTCCCTTTTCGGTATGTGGATCGCAGCCGCTTCCATACCGTGCGCGAACTTGCGGAGGACATGCCGCAAGCCCAGCTGCGTGGGGTGCTCGGTCCTTTGCGGACGGTGGGGGAGAAGCAGGGGCGCCGGCTCACCGCGACATTAACCGACAAGACCGGAAGTGTGGAGCTCGTATGGTTCAAGGGGGCGCGGTGGTTGCAAGCGTCGCTGAAGCCCGGGCAGGAGTACATCCTCTTCGGTAAACCGAGCGCGTTCAATGGCCGCATCAACTTCGCGCATCCGGAGATGGAACTCGCGGCTTCCTGGGAGCAGGGTCTGGAAGCGGCGCTGCAACCGGTCTACAGCACCTCGGAGAAGCTCACGGCGAAAGGTCTCAGCAGCAGGGCCATCTGGAAACTGCAGAAGACCGCGCTCACCCAAGTGGAAGGGCAGTTGCGCGAGGTGTTGAACGCGGAACTCGTCGAATGGCTGGGTGGGATCAGCCGTGAACAGGCTTTCCGGCAGGTGCACGCACCTCAGGATCAAGGCAGGCTCGACAGCGCCATTCGTCGGCTCAAGTTCGAGGAGCTCTTCTTCATCCAACTCCAGCTCCTAGAGCAAAAGCTGCTCTTGCAACAGAGCTTGCGTGGCAACGTCTTCGTCTCCGTGGGAGAACTTTTCAAACGCTTCTACGAGCACCACCTGCCTTTCGAACTCACCGGCGCGCAAAAGCGTGTGGTGAAAGAGATCCGCAAGGACATGGGAAGCGGTACGCAGATGAACCGATTGGTACAGGGTGATGTGGGCAGCGGGAAAACGCTCGTGGGGCTATTGAGCATGTTGATCGCGCTGGACAACGGATTCCAAAGCACGCTGATGGCGCCCACGGAGATCCTGGCCCAGCAGCACTTCGCCACCATAAGCCGCTTTCTGGATGGTCTACCGATCACCGTGCGCCTCTTGACCGGCAACACCAAACAGGCCGAGCGCAAAGCGATCCTGACCTCGCTCGAAATGGGGGAGGTACACATCATCGTGGGCACCCATGCGCTGCTGGAGGACCGCGTGAAGTTCAAGCGGCTCGGTCTCGCGGTGATCGATGAACAGCACCGTTTCGGGGTGGCCCAGCGGGCGCGGCTTTGGGCCAAAAGTCCCGTTCCGCCACATGTGTTGGTGATGACCGCCACGCCCATCCCACGCACACTAGCGATGACGCTTTACGGCGACTTGGACACGAGCGTGATCGATGAGCTCCCCCCAGGTCGTAAGCCGATCCGAACCGTGCACCGGTATGACAGTTCGCGCAACGCCGTCTTCGGTTTCATGGAGGAGGAGATCGCGAAAGGCCGGCAGGTCTATGTGGTGTATCCGCTCATCGAGGAAGGTGATCCGGAGAAGATGGCCCGCGCGGGACCCGGAGCCGCGGAGTTGAAAGATCTCACCGATGGGTTCGAGAGCATCTCGCGCCGTTTCCCGTTGCCGAAGTATGCGGTGAGCATGGTGCATGGGCGCATGGACCAAGCGACGAAGGACTATGAGATGGCCCGTTTCAAGAAGGGTGAGACCAACATCTTGGTGGCCACCACGGTTATCGAGGTGGGCGTGGATGTGCCCAACGCCAGTGTGATGGTGATCGAGAACGCGGAGCGCTTCGGGCTCTCGCAGCTGCACCAATTGCGCGGTCGGGTGGGCCGTGGTGCGGAACAGAGCTTCTGTATCCTGATGACCGGCGACAAGCTGGGGAATGACGCGCGTGCGCGTATCGAGACCATGGTGCGGACGAACGATGGGTTCGAGATCGCGGAGACCGACCTGCGCCTGCGAGGGCCTGGTGATCTGATGGGCACGCAACAGAGCGGACTTCCCGAGCTGCACATCGCGGATCTCGTGGCTGATGCGCAACTGCTTCAACAGGCCCGGCAAGTGGCCATGCGTCTTCTCGACAAGGATCCCGGATTGAAAGATCCGAAGAATGTGCGTATCGCGGCGGAATTGGCCGAGCGCAAACGTGGCAAACCGTTGTGGGGGCGGATCAGCTAAGTGGTCAACGCGGCCCGGCGCCGGATCTCCTCCGGGTCCAGGACGTGGGCGACAGCACCAAGCACGATGAGGACTTGGGCGATCGCGTACGTGAGTATCACCGACCATGAGGCCGCCTCCAACGGCTCCAGGAAGCGATCGATCGCCAACAGACTGTCCGAAGTGATGAAGAATAAGGCACCGACGAGCACGAGCACGAAGCTCCGGAGGTAGGTCCTGCCCCAGCGGAAGGCAGCGGCCATGCCCATGGCGGTGATCGCTGCGGCGTAGATGGCCACCGGGATGCGTATCCCCTCATCCACCATGGGCAGCAGCCTTTCCGCGAAGAAATAGCCGTACACGGCCAGCATGAACGAGATCAGCAACGGCAGCCACGGTGGCCGCAGCGCACCCACATCGAACACGTTCTGGAGGAAGGCGATCGTATAACAGAGCTGTGCCACGAGGAACGCACCAAGGCCGATCAGAAAATTGAAGTCGTCCAGATGCTGGAACATCAGCGCCACATCGCCGATCAAACTGAAGAACAGCCCTGCCTGGACCAACAAGGTGAATCGATCCCCAACGCGCCGGGTGTTGAAATAGAACCAACTCGAGAGCACCAGCAGCATCAGCGGCTTACACGCGTACACCAGCATGCGTGAGCCGGTGGCTTCACCGATCATCGTGCCGGTGGTGACCGCCGCGAAAACGGAGAGGTTCAATACGGTGTTCTTGCGGATCCCCATGGGAGAATGGACCGGACGAAAGTAACCATAGCCGCCATTCAACGGCTGCCGGTGATGACCTCGACCTTGGTGGGGTTCAGATCACGCTGTATCACGAGCAGGTGCGCTGTTGAGAGAAGGAGAAGGCTCAAGACGGTTACGTGCCCGCCTAGGTTCTGTTGTATTCCTGCACCAAGGATCAACAAGGCGCAGAACATCAGGATACGGATGATCTCGCTCGCGATCACCCACCGCCGCCCGTCCAGCATCAGCCCCAAGTTGGTCAGCCATAGGATGATCAAGCCGGCCACGGCCCCATCCACCCATGGCACG
>JAEUTB010000047.1 GCA_016787995.1 Flavobacteriales bacterium
TGTTGAACCGTCAGGGTTCAGCCACGAACTTCGCCGACCCTTGCACCTATCCCGCATATTCCATGGCTGAACCCTTGAAGGAGATGTTCAACCGGGCGTACTTCGAGCGCCTGGCAAAGGAGGTAGAAGTCGCCATGCCCAATGTGAAGCGGGCAGCCTTGGTGAAGGATCTTCTCAACGGTAACGAAGGGCGCGAACTGAACGCCAGGATGCGCCACGCGAGTATGACGCTACGCACGCATCTCCCCACCGACTTCCGCAGGGCTGTGAAGGTGCTGAAGGACCTAGCCCCGCGCATGCCCAAGGGCTACACCGCGCTGCTCTATCCGGACTTCGTCGGGCAGTACGGTCATGTTGATCCGGGGTTCTCGCTTGATGCGCTGAAGTACTTCACCTCGTTCGGATCCTCCGAGTTCGCCGTGCGCGAGTATTTCCGCCGCGATGTGAAAGGCACGTTGAAGGTGATGCACTCCTGGGCCGAGGACAACAACGAACACGTCCGTCGTCTCGCATCGGAAGGCAGCAGGCCTCGCTTGCCGTGGTCGTTCCGCTTGGATGCCGTGCTGAAGGACCCGAAACTGACCACGCCGATCCTGGAGCGCTTGAAGGCCGATGACTCGCTGTACGTGCGCAAGTCCGTGGCCAACCACCTGAACGACTTCAGCAAGGATCACGCGGCCTACATGGTCGATGTGCTCCGGTCGTGGGACCTGAAGCACCCGCATACCGCGTGGATCGCGAAGCATGCCAGCCGCACGCTCATCAAGGCCGGCGACCCTGCAGCGCTCGCGCTCTTCGCGTTCGATACCAAGGTGAAGGTCCGCGTGGAGGATCTCACGCTTTCATCGAAGCGCATCAAGCTCGGCGATACACTGGAATTCTCCTTCACCGTGATCTCTGAAGCCGCACGGGCGCAACAACTCGTGATCGACTACGCGATCCACTACCGCAAAGCGAGTGGCGGCACCTCGAAGAAGGTCTTCAAGCTGAAGGAGCTCGAACTACCTGCGAAGGCCTCTGTCCGACTGAGCAAACGCCAACGCATCGTGGACTTCAGCACACGAAAGCACTACCCGGGAGAGCATGTGGTGGAAGTGCTGGTGAACGGGATGCCCCGATCAAGCGCTTCGTTCGTCCTGGTAGGCTGAACCACCGCTCCCAACACGCAACGCGTCGTCTCCATTTCTGCGAGCTTTACGCACGTTACTTGAAACATGAAGCATTCTGCATTGCTGATGGCGCTTGCTCTTGCGACCGCCTGCCAGACACCCCACCGCACCGACGACCCCGCCGAGTTCCTGCGCCGCCACGTGGAGACCGGTCTTTCCAATCTCGTCTACATCGAAGGTGACAGCCTGTGGACCATCGAGGAACGTATGAAGCACTACGGCGTGCACGGCGTCAGCATCGCGGTGATCGACAGCTTCAAGATCGCATGGGTGAAGAGCTACGGGGTGATGGACACCGCCACGAAGCAGCCGGTCACGGACAGCACGCTCTTCCAGGCCGCGTCCATAAGCAAGCCCGTATTCGCCATGGCCGCATTGAAGCTGGTGGAGCAAGGCGCACTGCAACTTGATGCCGATGTGAACACACAGCTCACCTCGTGGAAAGTCCCGGAGAACGCATTCACCGCCACGGAGAAGGTGACCTTGAAGCGCCTGCTCGGACATGTGGCGGGGACAACGGTGCATGGCTTTGAAGGATACCGGCAGGGTGCGCCCCTGCCAACGCTCGTGAACATCCTCAACGGCGAAGCACCTGCCAACTCGCCGCCCGTGTTGGTGGATCAGGTACCTGGCACGGCATGGCGCTACTCCGGCGGAGGCTACTGCGTCGCATCGCAGCTCATCCTCGATGTAAAGGGAGGTACGATCCCGCAGCACATGCACGACCTGGTGCTCGGGCCGCTGGGTATGTCGCGCAGCACCTATGAGCAACCCTTGCCTGCACGCATGGCCCACACCGCCGCCAGCGGCTACGTGCCGGATGGTTCCATGACGGTGGGCAAGTGGCACATCTATCCGGAGATCTCGCCGGACGGCCTTTGGACCACCGCCACCGACCTCGCGCACTTCGTCATCGACATGCAGAAGACCATGGCGACCGACAGCGGCAAGGTGCTGAAACGCGCCACGGCCCAGCAAATGGTGGAGCCCTTCGTGGAACCGCACGGAGGTGTGGGCTTCATGCTCATCAACAAACGCGGCGAGCGTTACTTCGAGCACGGCGGCTGGAACGAAGGCTTCTGCGGCGAGATCATCGGGCACGTGGAAAGCGGCAAGGGCGTGGTGATCCTCATCAATGCCAACCAGCCGGAGTTCATGCACGAGGTCGTCCGCTCCGTCATGCGCGCTTACGACTGGCCGGGGGTCCAAGCTCCGCACAAGCAGGTGCCGATGGATCCCGCCGCGATGCAAGCGCTCACCGGGCGCTACAAAGGCGGCAGTGATAACACGGTGAACATCGTCGTTCGCGATGGCAAGCTCTTCCGCGAACCGCTGCGCGAACCCGCGACCGAATTGGTGCACATCGGCGATGGGGAGTTCGTAAGCCGCACTGATGAGCGTCGGCGCCGATTCGTGCCGGACTCCACCGGCAGCATGACGCTGCGTGTGAGCGACGGAGAGGACGGCGAAGTCCTGGGGACACTGCCCCGCATGAAGGACAACGAGTTCGTGCCCTTCGAGCTCGTGCAACGTGGCGATCGTGATGCGGCCCTGAAGGCCTACACCGCGCTGCTGGCCGCGGACCCCAACGACGAAGCCGTGAACGAACAGCGATTGAACGTATTCGGCTATGAGCTGATGAACGCCGACAAGGTCGAACAGGCGCGGGATCTCTTCTTCGTCAACATGAAGCTCTACCCGAAGAGTTCCAACGTTTACGACAGCTACGCCGAGGCCTGCCTGAAGCTCGGCGACAAGCGCGAGGCGCTGATCCACTACAAGCGCGCCTTGGCCATGAACCCGCAGAACACGAACGCGGCGCGCATCGTGGCGGAGTTGGATAAGGAAGGCGTCCAG
>JAEUTB010000085.1 GCA_016787995.1 Flavobacteriales bacterium
TTGTTGCGGATCGTTGGCGATCACCGGATGCAACACCAACGAGTTGTACGAACCACCGATGGTCCTGAACTCCGGCTCGAAGGTGCCATCGTGGCAACCGCTCAAGGCGCAGTTCGGACGCAGGATCCGCTGGTGGATCCATGCGAAATTCCCCGTGGGCAGCGCATCCACCGTGGGGTTCGGATCACCCCGTTCCAACTCGTCGTACGGATTGGGCGTCTCCTTCTTGCACGCCGCCAGGACGAACACGATGAGGGCGATGCCGAGCAGTGTGCGTACCATGGTCAGATGCGATCGTAGAGTGACAGTGTACCGGGGTGCAACAAGCCCGCTCCCATCACCTCGTTCTTCACACCAAGGATCTCGGCGATGGTGGGCACCACGTCCGTGACGATACCCACAGGGTTCCCCTCGCCTCCCACCGAAAGATTGGCAGGCACACTGGGTCCGGCCATCATGCCGAACACGCGCAGCGCATTCGCATCACTGTGATCGAAACTGTACCAGTCGTTCTGGTCAAGGATCGCATTGGGTTCCGCATTCCGGCCGCACTCGGGCACAGCGATGATCACCGTGTTATTCGCCATCTCGGGCACCTGCGTCTGGATGAAGTCCCAGAGGTGTCCCACGGCGTGATCGGCGCGGTGCATGGCGGCCAGGTATCCGGTGAAGCTGCTGTGGCAGCCGTCCACACCGCTCATGTTCACCACGGTGAGCGCCGGCTTGAACCACTTCATCACTTCGCAGGCATAACCCACGGTGGTGAGGTCACCGCCATCATGCACGGGTGGGTGCGCGATAGTACCGTTCTGGGTCTTGGTGAACATCTCGGCCATGAAGGCTTTGATATCCTGCTTCTCCTCCGGGGTGTTGCCGATGCTGGTGGGCACCGATCCGAGACGCTCGAAGCTGTTGTCGAGGAAGGCCTTCATCTCGTAGATCGGCTCCAACTGGTCTTCCGGGTGGTACACCTTGGCGTCGGAGAGGTACTGGTCACCGGCAGGGCCGAACGTGATGTTGGGCGCAAAGAAGTTGGCCCCGTAGCGAGCGCCGTAGTTCGGGTGTATGCTGTGGTTCAACAGCGGGACACTATTCCCGATGGTGTTCCCGATGAACCAGGTCTTGGTGGCCGGAATACCGGCATGCCGACGGAGGTACTCGAAGATGGTCGGGTTCAGCGGCTTCTGCTGCAAGCCTTGCGTGGCAGCGGTGCCACCCTGCAGGAGGGAGTTCAGTCCGCCATAGTGCCCGGCGTTCACCGCGCGCATCTCACGGAACAGCGTTCCTTGCTGTTGCAAGGTCTGTCCGAGGATGGGTTGGATGGGGTTGATGCCACCGAGCCCGGTTCCATAAACGATCTTCTGGGGTGGTGGCGTACCATCCAACATGTTATAGAGGATGTTGCCCTCCACATCATCGGCCTGCGCATCGCCGAGATAGCGCTGCAATACGCTTTCCTGCTGGCGCACGCCACCGGCGAACATCACGAAGACCACATGCTCCGCGAGCTGTATGCCCGAAGCCGCGAACAGCCGCCCGCTGGGCAGGATGTACGGTGCCGCGAAGAGGCCCGCTGCTGCGGCGCCCGTGCGTTTGATGAACTTCCTGCGGTCCATGGGCATGGGGGTTCAGTAGAACAGGTACTCCTCGCTGAGGGCGAAGGAGAAGTAGATGAGCTCGGGGGTCACGTTGGGATCGGCCTCGATCATGTTGCGGAACCAGGTCTTCTCCGCTTCCGTGGGGTTGCGGACCAAGAACCGGTTGTACGTTGCCGTGATGAAAGCGTTCACATCGGCATGCATCTCTTCCGGGGTGGGAATGATCACCCCGGGCTTGTTCATGAAGTTGCTGATGATCACTTCCCGCGCCAATTGCTTGTCCCCGATGCTCTGGATACACTGGTCGATCTCGTAGAGGTCGCCCGGTGAGAGAGCGGTCTGGAACAGGTTGGCGTGGAGGATGGCCGCGTACTCCTGGTTGGATTTCTCGCGATCCTTGTCACCCGCGCCCTGCGATAGGTCCACCGGATCCACCTCATACACGAACACCTCCTTCTTGCAACCGGTGAAGAGGAGGGCGCTGGTCAGGATGAACCCGGCCAGGACTTTCGTGGTGTGTTGGATGCGGACCATTGCGGGGTGGATCAACGGCGAGCGTGTACGGACTTCTGCGCTACGGACTGTTCGCCTTTTTCGCCGCCGTGGTTCATCACGACCAGTGCGAGCACGAGCAACATGACTGCGGCTTGGAGGAGGGTGCGGTACTTGGTTTCCATGGTATTGGGGGTTGATGGTTTTCGTGTGTTGGTTCTTGGATCAGCTGTTCTGCAGGCCCGCATACTCATCGCTCACCAGGATGGT
>JAEUTB010000119.1 GCA_016787995.1 Flavobacteriales bacterium
CGTCATGAAATTCGACCTTCCAAAAGAGCTCGCCTCGATCATCAAGGTGATCGGCGTGGGCGGTGGTGGCAGCAACGCTGTCAACTACATGTACGCCCAAGGCATCAAGGGCGTAGACTTCATCATCTGCAACACGGACCGTCAGGCGCTGGACATCAGCCCTGTTCCCGTGAAGCTCCAACTCGGCATCGGCCTTACGGAGGGCCTTGGTGCCGGATCCATCCCCGAGCGCGGCAACCAGGCCGCCCAGGAGAACATCGACGAGATCAAGGCGCTGCTGAGCACGCGTACCAAGATGGTCTTCATCACTGCAGGCATGGGTGGTGGAACCGGAACAGGTGCTGCTCCCGTGATCGCGCAGATCGCCCGCGACATGGGCATCCTCACCGTGGGTATCGTCACCAGTCCCTTCCAATGGGAGGGCCGCAAGCGGAAGAACCAGGCCGATTCGGGCATCGAGGAGATGCGCAACGCGGTGGACACGCTGCTCGTGATCAACAACGACCGCTTGCGCGACCTGTACGGTGACCTCTCACTGGATAATGCGTTCGAGCATGCGGACAACGTGCTTTCCACCGCCGCACGTGGTATCGCCGAGATCATCCACAAGATCGGCAAGGTGAACGTGGACTTCGAGGATGTGCGGACCGTCATGACGCGCAGCGGCGTGGCCATCATGGGCATGGCCGAAGCCGAGGGCGAGGATCGCGCATTGCGTGCCGCTCACGAATCATTGTCGTCACCTCTGTTGAATGACAGCGATATCAAAGGCGCGAAGTACGTGCTCCTCAATGTGACCCATGGCGAGCGAGCCCTCTCCATGGACGAGATGACGGAGATCACCGACCACATCCAGGAGGCCGCAGGCAGCACCGCCGATGTGATCTGGGGTTATGGCAAGGACGATAGCCTGGGCGACAAGGTGCGCATCACCGTGATCGCGACGGGCTTCCAGATCAATCCGGAAACGGGTGCCATCGCCACGGCGCAGAACACCCGTACGGTGATCCCCTTGGATGCCGACCGCCCCACGATGATCACACAGCCGATCCTGAACCCGGTGACCGCCAGTGCGCCGCAAGCACCTGTGGCTCCGCCGGCAGTGGAAGAGCACACCATCGCCGAGCCCTATTTGAAGCCTGTGGAGGCGAAGGTGGAGGCACCAGTGGCGACCAGCACACCGGTGAGCACACCCGCGACGAGCGTGCCCGCACCACAGCAACCTACATTGGAGTTCCCTGCACCTCCATCGCGCATGCAGCAACCGCCGACCCCTACGGTGGAGACCCGAAGCGAACCGGCGAAGCCCGTCGAGAGCCCGGAGAAGCGCGTGTTCACATTGTATGATAATACCACCACCGAGCCTACCGCTACGGCAGTGCCTGAGCAGCGGAACGAGGTGAGCGAGGTGCGCTTGAGCCCTGCCGAACACCAGAACCGTGTGGAACAACGCGTAGCCAAGGTGCGCGAACTGAACATGCGTCTGCGCACACCGAACGGCTTGAGCGACCTCGAACGTGAGCCCGCCTACAAGCGGAAGAACATCACGCTCAACGAAGGGTCGCACAGCACCGATAGCAACGTGAGCCGTTATACGTTGAACGAGGAGACGGATGAGAACGGGGAGCGTCGCGTGGAGCTGCGCCGGAACAATCCGTACCTGCACGATAACGTCGATTGACCGCACCGGCCATGGAGCTGCAACAACGTATCGATGCCGACATCAAGGCGGCCATGCTTGCCCGGGAGAAGGACAAGCTGAACGCATTGCGCGCGATCAAGAGCGCCATCCTGCTCGAACTGACCAAGGAAGGTGGACATAACGGGTTGGATGAGACCGTCGGCTTGAAGATCATGCAGAAGCTGCATCGGCAACGCATGGAGAGCGCTGCGATCTACCATCAGCAGGGAAGGGCTGATCTGGCTTCCGAGGAAGAGGCCCAGGCCAGGGTGATCGAGGCGTATCTGCCCAAGCGGATGTCCGAGGCGGAAGTGGAGGCCACTGTGCGCGAGGTGATCGCGGCATTGGGTGCCACCAGCATGGCCGACATGGGCAAAGTGATGGGGGAGGCCAACAAGCGCATGGCGGGTAAAGCCGATGGCAGCGTTGTCGCGGCCATGGTGAAGCGCCTGCTCGCGGGAGGCTGACCGGTCGATCATCGAAGTACAGGAAGCGCGGCCCAACAGCCGCGCTTCTTCGTTGGCAACAACTTCGGAACTACCCAGCTGGTGGATGCGAGCGCTTACCACCGCACTTCGGTGCCTGCTGGGCAGCGATCGTGAACGGGTCGGTCATCCCGCTCAGCAACGAGTAGTTCCGAGGCCGTCTTATCGGTGAAGCTTATCTATCGGGAGTGAAGAATGATCGACGCATCGTACGGTTGGATCGATCACCAGTGGCGTTCGCTAATGATGATGATCGCATTGATCGACCGCGATGCGACACCAATGCGGGAACAGCGATGTCCGTTCTTTTGGGCTATGGTATGAAAAGCGAAAGGCCCCGAATGATCGGGGCCTTCCTTGCGTTCGTTGAACGCTGCTTACTTCTTCTTGGCGGCTTTCTTAGCTGCCTTCTTCGGAGCAGCTTTCTTAGCGGCTTTCTTAGGAGCTGCTTTTTTAGCTGCCTT
>JAEUTB010000076.1 GCA_016787995.1 Flavobacteriales bacterium
CATGATGGTGATGATGATGGCCAGCACACCATCACTGAAGGCCTCCAAACGGCTTTTGTGCATGATGCCAAGGTATCCTTCAGGAACCGATGCTCAGCGACGGAGCAACTTGAACGCGATCCCCCTTCCAATCTTCTGAAAAATCGCCAGGTCGATCCACACCAGCGCGAAGCCCTCGAGGATGTGGACCTTGTCATCGCCGCCCAGGTCGATCGCATCGCTGAAGCCAACGGCCCTCACGAGCTCACGCACGGTCGCCTTTGCCGAATCGCTGCCTCCCGCCATGAACATATCGGCCACCTGATCGCCGTAGCGCACATCGGCGAGGTTCTCCCAGCCGGTGCAGTTGAAGACCTTCACCGCATCGGCCCCGGCCTTGCGCAGGGCCTCGAAGCCGGGCGCAGTGCCCAGGGGACCCGCCATGTTGGTGGCGTCCATCACGAGCTTGCCGCTCAACGCATCGCCGAGCGATGCCGCCAGGTCCGACACCACCTTGCCGGGTGTGGCGATCAGCACGGCATCACCGGACTTCACGGCTTCCGCGATGGGCATCACACGGGCGCCGATGCTTTGTGCCCACTTCAGGGTCTCCTCTTCATTGGGGTTGCGAGCGCCGATCAGGATGTCGTGCCCGGCGGACTTCCACTTCTCTGCAAGCGTGCCGCCGATGTTGCCGGCGCCGATGATGGTGATGGTCATGGGTGTATCCAGATGTTGTTCTACAGGCTTCGTCATTCGCAGGATTGTCGACCCAGTGGGTCGACGGTACGGGTGCATCGAATGAAAGACGTGCTCATTTTCGTTCGTAGCTGATCCCAAAGGTCCACAATAGATCCTCGTACGTGTTGCGCTGCTGCACCACGCTCTCGTAGCTCCAATTCACGGCCTGGCGCAGGGCGAAGCCCATCTTCAGCGGGATGCTGAGGGCCGCTTCCACGTGGGCACGCAGGTTGTCGGCATCGCTCACGGAGGGCTGCACCCACGCTTCGTATTGCAGGCGCATTGCGCCTTCCAGCAACCTGTGTTCGCCATAGATCCGGCCAGTGATGCGCCAGGTCTCCAGTTCGGCACTGGTCAGCTCCGGCCGCTCACGGAAGAAGGCCGTGCGGAAGCGGTTCGACTCGTAGGTGCCCGTCGCCGATAGCTTTAGGAGCCGGGCGTTCTTGCGGAACAGCACATAAGTGATGCCCGGGCCCACCTGCGTCCGGTGGTCGATCCCGCGCTGGTAGCTCTGCTGGTACCACAGCATGAGGTAGGGATAGAGCCGGGCCCTTGGGTTCGCGTAGACGAAGTTGCGCCAGATTCCCTCGCCCAGTGTCTGCCGGTAGAAAAAGGTGCCGTACTGGTAGTTTATCGCGCTCTTGAAGCCCCAGTACTCCTTCACATGGGCCAGCTCACCCGTCCCCAACAGCATGAGCTGCTCCACGTTCCCGCGCAGCCAATTGCCGTTGGCGCTCACCCGGTACTGCCAGCGCAGCGTGTCCACTTCGCTGAGCTGGGCGCGGCCGGCACTGCTGAGCGCGAGAAAGGCGATGACGAAGAACACGCGCATGGATCAATCCAGGTAACCATCCACGGGTTGCAACTTCGCGGGTAGTTCCGTTTCCCCCAATAGTTCGCGCAGGTCGCGTTCGATGGTGTTGCACAGGGCGCTGAGGGGCACATCGGTGATGCGGCCCTCGAAGGGGTCCTCGTTCACCTCGCCCACTTTGCCGATGATGGCGAACACGAAGCTGATGATCAGCGCTACGGGGACCACCACCCAGCCGATACCCATGCGCTCCAGATCGGCCACCAGACAGAAGGGCACCAGAACAATGAAGACCTGCATGAACAGCCGGGTGAAGAAGTGGTACTGGCGCAGCAGGGGTGTGTTCTTGATGCGCTCGCAGCCACCTTGGTAGTTGGCCAGCGCGAGCAGCTGTCCCTCCATCTGGAAGCTGTCGAAGCCGCCGAGCGTACCGTCCGCCATCGCGCGGTAGATCCGTTGTCCAATCAGCTGCATCACCACGTTCGGCTTATTGGCCGCCGCGTCCACCGCGGATCGCTCCTCTGCTGGCATCAGCGCCATCATGGACGACCAGTCACGTTCGCCGCGCAGGTGGATGCGCAGTGCGTGGGCCCACGCGATCACCTTGTGCACCATCTCCCGCTTGAAGGCCTCGCTGCGGGCGCGATCGTAGTTGGGTTGGTGGGTGTGGCTGTCAGTGAAGGTGATGATCAGCCGCGCCAGCACCCGTGTGCTGTTCACGATGCCGCCCCACAGCGTGCGCGCCTCCCACCACCGGCCGTAGGCACTGTTGTTGCGGAAGCCGATGAAGATGGCCAGCGCACCGCCCAGCGTGGCGGCGATGCTGAAGGGCAAGGCCACCAGCGGCTCCCAACGGTGCAACACGTAGGCCGCCGCCGCCGCGATCAGCGCCAGCAGCAGTTCGCCCTGCACGTAGGACAGCACCTTCAGCGGATCGAAGCGGCGTTTGATGATCATGGGAACAGGTTCATTCGGATGTTGGGATCATCGGGCCAGCACACCCGGTAGGTCGACCCGGTTGGTCGACGCTACAGGTGCGCTGACGCGACGTTGTGCTACGCACCCAGGGCCTCGATCACCATGCGGGCCGTGGCTGCGCCGCTGAACTGCTGCTGGCCGGTGATCAACCGACCGTCGCGCACGGCGAAGGCCTTGAACATACCGCCGGTGATGAAGTTGGTGTTGGGCAGCTTCTTAGCCTCGGTCTCGATCCAGAAGGGTTGGATGCGCTGACCCACGAAGTTGTCCGCGAACTGCTCCTCGGCATCGGCGAAGCCGGTCCAGGTCTTGCCGTCCACCAGCAGCTTGCCGTCGGCCGTCTTCGCCTTCAGCAGGATGCAGGTGGCGTGGCACACGATGCCCACCACCTTCTTCGCCTCGTGGAAATCGACCACCAGCTTGTGCAGCGGTGCGTTGTCGAAGAAGGTGTACATGGGGCTTTGGCCGCCGGTGAGGAACACCGCATCGTAGTCGGCCACTTTGATGGCACTGATGGGCTTCGTGTTCTTCACCAGTTCCGCATGCTTCGCGCTCTTCTTGAAGCCGAGGCTGAGGATGTCGGCCGCGCTGTAGCCGCTCTCGTGCTCCGGATCGCTGAAGCCGTCGGCCTCCAGATCGCCGCCGTCGGGGCTGAAGATGTCCACCTGATAGCCTTTCTCCACGAACTCCCAGTAGGGGTGCGTGAGCTCGGCCCACCAGAAGCCGATGGGCCAGCCGGTCTGCTTGCTGGTGCTTGCGTTGGCGGCGATGAGGGCGATGCGCTTGGGCTTCGCGGGGTCGATGAGGTTGAGTGCTGCGCTCATGGTGTCCGTTGGTTTTCGGATGCAAACCTCCGGCGCGTACATGCACATTTCGCCGTTAAGACATATTCGTATGGTACTTACGCTCTGGTTAGTATGCGTCGTTCTTAGGCTGTGGACGACATTTGCACCAGCCAGACGATCATCTGATCGCCTCATTATCTGATCATCTGATCCCCCATGCCCGACTTCACCCACGACGGCCACGTGTACTACAACCCGTTGGAGTTCGCCATGGCGCACATCGGCGGCACGTGGAAGAGCCCGATACTTTACCGGCTGAAGAAGGAGAAGCAGCGCTTCAGCGAGTTGAAAAAGAGCATGGCGCACATCAGCGATCGGCAACTGGCCGCAGCGCTGCGCGAGCTGGAGCAGCACGGGCTCGTCTCCCGCAAGGTGTACGCGGAAGTACCCCCGCGCACTGAATACGCGCTCACACCGCTGGGCCAACAGGCCATCCCCGTGATCGAAACGCTTCGTCTCTATGGCCTTGACCTGATGAAGGCGGCGGGCATCAATAGCGAGTTCTACTTCCCGAAGAAGAAGACTGCGCGGAAGAAGTAGCGCTTATGGCATCGTGAACTTCGTCTCCGTGAGCCCGAGCGCTTGAATGTGTTTCAGGAGCTCCCGAGCGGGCTCACCCCCGCGTTGGGCATGATGCAACAACGTGAGCCCATGCGGGCCTTTCGAGCACAACAAATGTGGGAAGGCCGCCAGTTGCGCTTTCACTACACTCGTGTGCCCGAGCATGGTGAGCACGAAGATGTTGGCGCGCGCTCCCTGGCCGATCAAATATTCCGCGATCTCGCGGTCGCCGACATGTCCCGCACCCTCGAGTGCTGTCTCGAAGTCGCCACCGCCCACATCCCAACTCGCGTTGAGCAAGCCGGGCTCCTCCTTCAGCATGCGCTGCACCTCCGGCAGGTTGTTGTGGCCCACGCGCACGAACTCCTTCACCAGATCGGGTGCGAGCTGCGCGGGTTTGGCGGGTTGCATGGGGTCTTGGGCGAAGAGTGCGCTGCCGCCGATCAGCGGAAATCCAAGACCGGCGGTGGTGAGGAAGTGGCGGCGGTGCATGTCGTGCTCGCGATAACCGTTGAGGCCAAAGCGCAGGAACGAAGTTCAACCATGCACAGGCCCGTAAGCCAACGATGCATCACCCACAGAACCGTGTGGACCACAGGCGTGGATCAATTGTCCACGAATGCGCTGCCGAAGAACACCACCGCGCAATACACCCATAGCGCGGAGAACACCACATGCACGCTGGTCTCGAACCTGCGTCCACGCCACAGTTCGGATGAATAGAAGAACCACTGCACCAACGCGCGTATTCCCCAGAACACACCAAGGCCGAGGCAGATGCGCCGCCCCAGCGGTGTAGCGATCATTTCTTCCGAGGATGTGAAGCATAGCAGCCCGATCAGGAACACCACGAAGGCGATGAAGAAGGTGTGTACCTGCATCATCTGCCGGTTGATGAGGCTAAGGGATACGAGCTGCTGTTTCCAGTCGAAGTAGCGCGGGAAGCCGACATGGATTAGGGCGAGAACCATGAAGAGCGCGCCGATGATCTGTAAGTGGATGCTCATGCGGAACGAAGAATGAAGGTGGTGATGAAACCCGCGTTGCGGTGCTCCGCGATCAGGAGCAGACCGGCTTCATGGAATGCGCGTGTCCACATCTTCCTTGTGTGGAAATGGAATACCCCGATGGTGAACGCCAAGGCATTCGGCAGGTCGCGCAGATGCTCGGTCACGACCAAGTGGCCGTCAACAGCCAGCGTGCGCCGGATCTCCTTCAGCATTGCGACACGGTCCACATGGGTGCGCACTTCGTGAAGTGAGAGGAAAGCGATCACCCGATCGACGCTTCCGGTCAACACAGGGAGCTCGCCATCCTTGGTCAGCAGCGTGCCGGGGTAAGGCGGATACGCCATCCGCGCGCGAAGGATGGAAGGCTCGGTGCAGCGAACCGCATCGAACAGATCGACAACGGTCAACTCGCTCTTGGGAAACCGATCCCGCAGGATTGCGCTGGACTCGTCAAAGCCCGCGTTGAGGCTGAGCACGCGCTCCGGTGGCCGCACACGAAGACCATCGAGCCAAGGCATCCTGTACAGCGCCGACCGGTCGTAGATGGAATGCGACGCCAGTAGCGGCAGGAGCAAAACGACCGTTCCGAGAAGACCGAACGCGATGAAGAGCAACCGCACATCCGGAAAAAGCCAGGCAACGCCGAAAGCCGCAAGGAGCCCACCACAGCCCAGCACATACTTGGGCCAATTGAAGCGCACCACGTTCCACATGCCTTCGTAGCGGCTCCTCATCGTGCGATGGGTTCCAGGATCCCGGGCTTCCAGTGGTAGGGTACACGATCGATCATGAAGGCGTTGGAAAGTCGGGGATCGCTCAGTCCAAGACCGGTGATGAAGTCAGAGCGATGCTCCTGCACCAGGACCGGTCGCGGATGCCAGTTGGTGCGCGAGCCTTCCACGATCAGCACACGGTGCTTGCGTACGTCATGACTGAAGGTGAACGGCAAAGGCCCAACAAATCGCCGCGCCTCCGTCCAGTCCGCGAACACACTATCCGCCGGCAGCGCGACGGAACTTCCTTCATCGGTCACACGCACAACGAGCGAACCATCGCGGGCGCGAAGCGTCAAGCCATCACCGCCCTGTTCCGTCTCCATCGGCTTGTATCCATAGCGGTAGTGCGTGAAGCGGTTGCCGAGGAACACCATGCGGCGGCGATCGGTCTCCGAGCCGAGGATGTAGAGCCCCCTCAAGCGACGCCCATTCGCATTCACGTACCGCACGAAAATCCGGTAACCGATAAGCCAGAAGTCCTGACCGCACCAGGTCGGAAAACCCGACGGTCTCAGGTTCCGTGTACGCGCGATGGCCATGGCGACGAAGCCCCAGCGGTCGTTGAAGGTGTCGGGCTCCAGGAACGACGGGAGCAGTGCTGCGAGTTCCTCTAATGGTGCCGCGTAGGACAGGACAACGGTGCGCTCCAGCTCGGCTGCCACGCCGAAGGGGTGGTTCTTCAGGCCCTCAAACATGCGCGTTCTGTCTTGGGGCAATAGCGTTCCAGTAGATGGCGACGCAGAGCAGTACGGCGAAGGCGATGTTCCAGCGCCCCCAGAGCAACAGCTCCGGCGCAGCGAAGAACTCGATCACGTTCATCAACAAGATGATGGCGATCTGCAACACCGCGCAAGAACGATAGCGCCAGCCCCAGATGATCCAACACGCCATGCCCATCTCTGCGAACCCGATCGCCTGGGTCAACGGGGAAGAAACTGCCGGACTGATGATCGCGGCCACGATTTCTTGATGACGCGGCACCATGTCGAGCACCTTGCACCACAGGCCGTTCACCAGCCAGATGAGGGCGAAGAGGTAGCGGAAATAGGCATGTTGGACCAGACGGACCATATTCATCATTCCAAAGCAACGAAGAACGACGAACAGGGCACTGGTCCGGACGGGAACACGCGTTAGGGATTGGACCGGAAAGCCCGGAAGCCGGTAACCCGGCTGAGGACTTGAAGGGGAAAGCCCGACGGCGCGCTCCCGAGCGAAGGCTCTGCGCAGCGAAGGGATGGCGCCGGAACGCCCAAACGCTCATCTACTCATGCCGCAACGCCCGCACCGGATCCGTCTGCGCCGCCCGGATCGCCCGGAAGCTCACCGTGAACGTGGCGATCAGCAGCACGACCAGTCCCGCGCCCACGAACACCAGCGGCTCAATGTGCGTGCGGAACGCGAAGTTCTCCAGCCAACGGCCCACGCCGAACCACGCGAGCGGCACGGCAACCAGCGCGCCCACGAGCACCAGCAGCAGGAAATCGCGGGTGACCACCCAGGTGATGCGCAGCGTATCGGCGCCCATCACCTTGCGGATGCCGATCTCGCGCGTGCGCTTCTCGGCGGTCCAACTGGCGAGCGCGAAGAGGCCGAGGCAGGCGATAAAGACCGCGAGCAGGGAGAAGATGCCGACGAGTGAGGCGAGACGGCCTTGCGCTTCGTATTGCATGTTGAGCTGGTCATCCAGGAACTGGTACTCGAAGGGGAAGTTGGTGGTGCGGCTGTTCCACTCCTTGCGCGCGGCTTCGATCACCGGGGTGGGATCGCCGCCTTCGGTGCGGATGTAGATGTAGCGCAACCATTGGCCGATGTCGGTGGTCATGTCGAACACGAAGGGTTGCACGGCTTTGAAGAGCGGATCGAACGCGAAGTCCTTGGTGACGGCGATGATGCGTTCTTCGCCGTGCGGCGTGTCCATGCGTTCACCGATGGACTTGGTGGGATCATCGGGGTGCAGCTGCTTGGCGAAGGTCTCGTTGACGATCACGCTGAGCGAATCATCACCGGGGAACTCGCGCGAGAACCAGCGGCCGGCCAGGAGCTCGATGTCCATGGCCTGTTGGAATTCGGGGTTCACGTAGAGGCACGGCAGGTAGGTCCACTTGCCCTGTTCCATGGTGCCCCAGTTGAACTCGTGCGTGTTGTGCTTCTTGCCGATGATGTCGTTGGCCCAGCTCACGGCCTTCACGCCGCTGATCTTCTTCAGCTCGGGGAACACGGCGAGGTACACGTCGCTCATCGGCGCGCGCACGGGGATCAGGATCACCTGCTCCTTGTTGAAGCCGAGGTCGACGCTGCGCAGGTGGTCGTGCTGGCGCTTCACGAAGACGGTGCCGATGATGAGCACCAGCGCGATGGCGAACTGCACCACCACCAACGCTTTGCGCAACGCCTGCCCGCGCGAGGTTCCACCGCTGTTGCCCTTCAGCACCACCGCCGGTTGGAAATTGCTGAGGAAGAAGGCCGGATAGATCCCACTGAGCAGACCGAGCAGCACCGCGATGCCCAGCACACCGGGCACCAGCATCGACGGCAGCGGAATGGTTTCGCCGGCCAGCGAATTGAACGCAGGCATCAGCAGCTTGATCAGCAACAACGCGATCACCGCAGCGAGCAAACTCATCAGCACGCTCTCGAGCAGGAATTGTGTGATCAGTTGACCACGCGCTGCGCCCGCCGCCTTGCGCACACCCACTTCCCGTGCGCGGTACGCACTGCGCGCCGTGGCGAGGTTCATGAAGTTGACGCCCGCCAGCACGATGATGAAGAAGCCGATCGCCCACAGGATGTTCACGCTGCCCTTGTCGCCGTTCTGCCGCATCTCGAAATCGAGCTTGCTGGTAA
Source organism: Flavobacteriales bacterium (assembly GCA_016787995.1). Taxonomy (GTDB): domain Bacteria; phylum Bacteroidota; class Bacteroidia; order Flavobacteriales_F; family PHOS-HE28; genus PHOS-HE28. Next base: position 8,549 of record JAEUTB010000076.1, read on the forward strand.
GGTGGATGTCCGCGAGCGGCTGCAGTTCGTGGCCGATCTGGTTCTTGAGGAAGTCGGGGTAGTACTTCTGGATGAAGTCCGGGAACACGCGGTCCACCTCGGCTTTGGTGATGCCCTCCTTCAGCCGCACGTAGGTCCAGCACGGGTTCCACACCCAGTTGTTGCGCTCGATGTTCTTCCAGAACTGCGTGATGGTGTAGAACGAGACCAG